>DATHIT010000671.1:0-3962 GCA_035489915.1 Pseudonocardia sp.
GTGGAGACGGCGAAGGCCCTGGTCGAGGTGCCCAGCCCGTACGCCGGGGTGATCGCCCGGCTGCACGGCGCCGAGGGCAGCACCATCGCGGTGGGCGCCCCGCTCATCGAGGTGGACCCGGCCGGGAACGGGTCGGCGCCCGCGCTGGCCCCAGCCGGGAACGGGGCGGTGACCGCGACGCCCGAGGCGGCCAGTTACGTCGAGGAGGAGCGCGCCGGATCGGGCAACGTGCTGATCGGCTACGGCACCTCTGAAGAGCCGGCCACTGGACGCCGTCGGGTGCGCCGCGGCTCGACCTCGAATTCCCCGCCCGACCGGCCGGTGCCCGATCGGCCGGTGCCCGATCGGCCAGTGCCCGACCGGCCGGTGCCCGATCGGCCAGTGCTCGATCGGCCGGCGGCGGATCGGCCTCGGGTGAAGTCCCCGCTGGTTCGGCAGCTCGCCCGTCGGGAGGGGGTGGACCTGGGCGGCGTGGTCGGGTCCGGGCCGACCGGCCTGATCACCCGGGCTGACGTCGAACGGGCCACGGCCAGCGTGCCGGCGGTCATCGAACCCGACCCACCGAGCCCTGAGGGAACTGACCGGCGCACCGGACTGCCCGCGCGGGAACGGATTCCGCTGCGGGGCGTCCGCAAGGTCATCGCCGACACGCTGCTGCGCAGCCGGACCGAGATCCCCGAGGCAACCACCTGGGTGGATGTGGACGTCACCGAGCTGATCGAGCTGCGTGCCTCGCTGGCCACGGGTGATCAGCGGCCGCCCAGCCTGCTGGCCTTCCTGGCCCGCTTCGCGGTGGCCGGGCTGCGGGTGTTCCCCGAGCTGAACGCCCGGGTGGACACCGAGCGCGGGGAGATCGTGCAGTGGGACGGGGTCAACCTGGGCATCGCCACGCAGACTGACCGGGGCCTGATGGTGCCCGCGGTGGCCGGCGCGGACCGGCTCAGCGTCCGCGCGATCGACGCCGAGATCCGGCGGGTCACCGAGGCGGCCCGGTCCGGCACCGCCAGCTCCGGAGAACTCACCCGGGGCTCTTTCACGCTGAACAACTACGGCGTGTTCGGCGTGGACGGCAGTGCCGCGATCATCAACTATCCCGAGGTGGCCATCCTCGGCATCGGGCGGATCATCCAGCGTCCTTGGGTGGTGGACGGCGCGGTGGTGCCCAGGCACATCGGGCAGCTCTCGCTGGTCTTCGACCACCGGGCGTGCGACGGGGCGGCCTCGGGTGGGTTCCTCCGGCACGTCGCCGACGCCGTCGAGCACCCGCTGTCCGCCCTGGTGGACAGCTGAGCCGACAATATTCTACAAACGCTTGACGGTTAGCGACTGATTAGTAGAACATGGACTTGCCCGCGCTGACCGACCCCGCTGGGAGTTGCCGTGCCATATGTCATCGCCGCACCCTGCATCGACGTGATGGACAAGGCCTGCATGGACGAGTGCCCCGTCGACTGCATCTACGAGGGCAATCGCAAGCTCTACATCAACCCCATCGAATGCATCGACTGTGGCGCGTGCGAGCCCGCGTGCCCGGTGGAGGCCATCACGCAGGACCGTGGGGTGGACGAGGGCCAGGAGGAGTTCGTGGCGGACAACGCCCGGTTCTTCGAGCTCGCCCTGCCCGGACGGGGCGAACCGATCGGCGCCCCAGGCGGCGCCGCGGGGCTGGGCCCGGTCGGCGCGGACACCGAATTCGTGGCCGACTACCAGCAAAGCGCGTAAGCGGCGCGCTCCCCCGCGCTCGAGACCCGGACGAACACCGCCACCCACCACCACGGGCACACGGGAGTGACCACCATGGAGCAGCCGCCCCTCGAGATCCAAAGCCCACCAACGCCCAGCGCGTCCTCAGGCCCCGAGCTGTTCAACGCGGCCGAGTACCTGCTGGCCGGGTCGCCGGACCCGGACCGGATCGCGGTGCGTCATCCCGGCGGGGAGCTCACCTATGGCCAGCTGACCGAGGAGGTCCGCCGGGTGGCGGCCGGCCTGGTGGCGCTGGGCGTGCGGCCCGAGGAGCGGGTGCTGTGCTGCATGGTCGACGACCTGGAGCTGTTCACCGCGATCCTGGCCACGATGTACATCGGCGCGGTCGCGGTGCCTTCCTCGACCATGCTGACCGGCCCGGAGCTGGGCAAGCTGGTGGCCGACTCGCGGGCCCGGGTGGTGATCGGGTCGGCGGAGTTCCGGGACGCGGTGCTGGCCGCCGCGTGGCACGGCGAGGTACGCACCCTGGTGCTCACCGGGGACGACCCGGCGGCAGAGGACGAGCTGCCGGCCGGCGCGGTCGGCATCAGCTGGCAGCGGTTGCTCACCCTGGGCGGCGCCGACCCGGTGACCGCGCCCTATCCGAGCTGGGCGGAATCCGCGGCGCTGTGGCTCTACACCTCGGGCACCACCGGCACGCCGAAGGCGGCGATGCACCGGCACACCGACATCCGTTACGTCGCGCAGACCTACGGCCAGCAGGTGCTGGGCATCGGCCCGGAGGATGTGTGCCTCTCGGCGGCCAAGTTGTTCTTCGCCTACGGCATCGGCAACTCGATGTTCTTCCCGCTCTCCGTTGGCGCCAGCGTGGTACTGGAGCCCGGGCGCCCGTCACCGGCCCTGTTCGCGCAGCGGGTTGCCCAGCACGGGGTCACGCTGTTTTTCGGGGTGCCCAGCTTCTGGGGGCCGATGCTGGCGGCCAGCACCGACGAGGTGCCGGACGGCGTTTTGTCCCGGGTCCGGCAGGGTGTCTCGGCCGGGGAAACGCTGCCGCCGCGGATCTACCACGGCATCCGGGAGCGCTACGGCGTGGAGATCCTGGACGGCATCGGGTCCACCGAGGTGCTGCACATCTACATCTCCAACCGTCCGGGGCGGGTCATCCCGGGCAGCTCGGGCACACCGGTGCCGGGCTACCGGGTGCAACTGCGTCGCGACGACGGGAGCGTGATCGACGGCATCGACGAGCCGGGCATGCTCTACATCGCCGGGGAGTCGCTGTGCACCGGGTACTGGTGTCGTACGGCGGTCAACCGGCTGGTGTTCCACGGCGAGTGGATGCGCACCGGCGACAAGTACGTGCGCGCCGCCGACGGCAGCTACACCTGCCTGGGCCGGGCCGACGACGTGCTGAAGGTGGGCGGGATCTGGGTCAGCCCGGCCGAGGTGGAGGCCCGGCTGCTGGAGCACCCGGCCATCGCCGAGGCGGCGGTGATCGGGGTGCGCGACGCCGACGGGTTGGACAAACCGGTCGCGTTTGTGGTTCCCCGCCCCGGCGACCACCTCGACGCCGACGAGGTGATCAGTTTCTGTCGGGCCGGCCTGGCCGCCTTCAAGCGGCCCCGCGCGGTGCTGGAGCTCGCCGCGCTGCCCAAGACCGCCACCGGCAAGATCCAACGGTACCGGCTGCGCGAGCTGGCGGTGGATGACCCGGTGACGATCCCCACGGTGGCCTCCGCGCCGCGCTGACGCGGGAGCGGCCTTTACAGGGTCTGGGTTTCGAAGTAGAACTGTGCCTAAGGGATTGCTGTGGCCAGCTCTACTGACAGGAGACCGTCGTGAAGGCACTGCAGATCGCCAGCTTCGGCAAGCCGTCCGAGGTGGTGGAGCTTGTCGAGGTGGCCGAGCCGAGCCCTGCCTCGGGCGAGCTCCTCATTGCGCTGGAGGCGGCGCCGATCAACCCGTCCGACCTGCTGTTGGTCCGCGGTACCTACGGGATCCGTCCGGCCCTGCCGGCCCGGCTGGGCAACGAAGGTGTCGGCCGGGTGGTCGAGGTCGGCGCGGGGGTTGATCCCGCGCGCGTCGGTGAGCGGGTGCTGTTGCTGCCCGGCCAGGAGCAGAACACCTGGGCCGAGCGGGCGGTGGTGCCCGAGCGCGACGCGGTCACCGTGGACGGATCGGCCGACCCGCTGCAGCTCGCGATGATCGGGGTGAACCCGATGACCGCGCGGCTGGTGCTCAGCGACTACAGCGAGCTG
>DATHIT010000672.1:0-4186 GCA_035489915.1 Pseudonocardia sp.
CGCGTCGAATAAGGAACCCCAACCGAACAAGATCACCAAAAGTCGCTGATCACGTTTCTGACAGGAACTTCCAGCGGACAGCCTCGGCAGGTACCCGCCCGGCGAAGGGCGGCCTCTCTAGCTCCACGGCAACTCAAACGCACAGCGTGGTGGGGGACGCGGACCATGCCTTGCGCCTTCGGAGGTGAAGCCGCTTCGCGGGACGCGCCGTACGGTCCCACGGAGCACCCTCAACCACATCGTTTAGCCCACCGGCACAACCTTGCGGATTTCGCTGTTGCGGAGGTCGGCGGTTAGGTCGCGCTGACCGCGACGATTCTGTGTAACTGGGAGGAAGCTGAAGCACGGCGGCGAGCTTTGGTTCCGCGCCGGTAGCCTCGCGGGAGTGCCGCGGTTGGGTGAGCGTTGTGCCGCTCGACCCGGTTCGGCCGGGGCCGAGGCCGGCCGGTCGCGCGGGCAATGGTTGAGCGCGTCTGAGGTCTGCATGGCTGCCGCGATGGCGGATCTGGCCGCGGTGGCGTGTGTGCTGCTGCGGTTCGTGCCGTTGGGTCGGCTTGCTGCGGTGTTGGCGGCTTTCCCGTTCGCGGTGGTGGGTGAGCGGTGCCGGCTGCGGGCGTGTCTGGCCGCGGGGCTGAGCGGCTGTGCGATTGGCTTCCTCCTTGGCGGCCTGAGCTGCGCGAGCACCGTGTTGGCGGCGGCGGGTGTCGGCTCGGTGGTGGGCATCGCGCGTCGGCGGGGGTGGGGGTACCTGCGGACGGGCGTGGTGGCGGCGGTCGGGCTCGGCGTGCCGGCGGCGGGCCTGGCAGTCGGTGGGCTATGGCTGTTCGCCGGCTATCGGGAGCTGGCGTTCGCCCAGTTGGTGAGCGGCTCGAGCGGGGTGACACGGCTTCTCGCCGGCATCGGGCAGCCGGCGCTCGCGCAGCTGGTTGACCTCACGGTGGGCTGGGCGCTGGCGAACTGGGCGATCTGGATCCCGGCCGCCATCGTGGGCGCTGCCGGGACGCACGTGGGCTTCGTGCGGCTGCTGCTTTCCGCCCCCATGCGGGCGCTCGAGCGGCTGTTCCCGACCACGCTGTCCACCCTGCCGTCCCCTGGCCCGGCGGGTGACTGGGTCGCGCCGTTGCCGGTGCGGCTTCGCCAGGTGAGGTTCCGCTATCCCGGCTCAGCGCACCCGGCGGTGTCCGGGGTCGATCTCGACCTGGTTGGCGGTGAGTTCGTCACTCTCGTTGGCCCGAACGGGGCGGGCAAGTCGACGCTGGGCCGGCTGCTCGCCGGGGCGCGGCCAGACGAGGGCGAGGTGACCCGCCCCGGCGCGGCCGGCCTCGGCCTCCCGGGCGGGACCGGCATGATCTTCCAGCGTCCGGAGAGCCAGGTCCTGGGGGTCCGGGTGGTTGACGACGTTCTCTGGGGTGTGCCACCGAACACGTCGGTGGACGTCGAGGCGCTGCTGGAGCGGGTTGGGCTCGCCGGGCTGGCGGAGCGGGAGACCGCGACGTTGTCGGGTGGCCAGCTGCAACGGCTCGCCGTCGCCGCGCTGCTGGCCCGCCGTCCTTCGCTGGTCATCAGCGACGAGAGCACGGCCATGCTCGACCCGGAGGGACGCGCTCGGATGCTCGGGCTGCTGCGCTCGCTCGCCGCGGAGGAAGGCCGCGCCGTCGTGCACATAACCCATCACCTCGAGGAGCTGCTCTACAGCGACCGGACGGTAGCGGTGGGCCCGGTGCGCAGCGACGCGGGCCCACCGGAGCCAGCCGGAATGGTGAGCGCGGCGCGCTTTCTGGGCGGAGGAGCGCTGCTGGCCCGTGGGCTGCGGTTCGTCTATGCCCCCGGCACCCCGTGGGAACACCGGGTACTCGACCGCGTGGATCTGGACCTGCCCGCTGGCGGCGGCCTCCTGGTCACCGGTGCGAACGGGTCCGGTAAATCCACCCTGGCCGCGATCCTGGCCGGGCTCACCGTTCCGACCGAGGGCGTCGCGCTGGTGGACGGGTGCCCGGTGCGCAACGGTCCGGACGGCGCGCTGCTTGGGCTGCAGCATCCCCGCCTGCAGCTCGTCCGCCCGACCGTAGGCCAGGACATCCAGGACGCCGCCGGGGTGGGGCCGGAGGAGGCGGATGCGGCTCTGGCGGCGCTCGGGCTCAGTCCGGAGCGCTATCGGGACCGGGGGATCGACGAGTTGAGTGTGGGCGAGCAACGGCGGGTGGCGCTGGGCGGCCTGCTCGCCTGCCAGCCACGCGTGCTGGTGCTCGACGAACCGCTGGCCTGGCTGGACCAACAAGGACGTGTGGCGCTGCTGCGGGCGCTACGCGCGGTCCGCGATACCGGCACCACCATGGTGCTGACCGCGCACGACACCGCGGGCCTGGACGGACTGGTGGACGCCGCGGTGCTGGTCGAGGACGGCCGGGTGCGCCCGACGGCATGGTCGACCGCCGCCGGGCGACGGCCGCCGCTCACTCGAGAGCCCCCGCCCACCCGAGAGTCCCCGTCGCCGGCCGCGGAGGGCCGGGCGGGAACCGCGCGGCGGCAGCCGTCGACTGGCGTCCTTCCTCGGCTGCTGCCCTTGTCCACCGCTGCCCATAGGCTTTGGGCTGGCACGAAGATAGCCGTGCTGGGGTGTGTGGTGTTGGCTCTGGCCGCGCGCCCCACCTGGCCCGTCCTGGCGGCCGCCGTGGTCGTGTTCGGCGCCTGGGCCGGGGCCGCGCGAGCGCCCCGCTCCGCGCTGCCGCGGGTGCCGCTGTGGTTCGCCGTGGCCACCGCCGTGACCGGGCTTCTGGTGGTGCTCGGTGGCGGAGTCGACGGGCTGCTCCACTGGGTGCTGTTCACCGGGATCACGGCGCTGTCGCTGTTCGGTGCGCTGCTGTTGATCTGGACGACACCGTTGACCGACATCCCACCGCTGCTGCAGCGGCTCGCCCAACTGGGCCGTTGGACCCGGTTGCCCATGATCGAGTGGGCCTCCGCGGTCAGCCTCGGCCTGCGACTCCTGCCCATCCTGCAGGCGGAATGCCGCACCGTCCTGCTCACCGCCACCCAGCGCGCCGCTTCGGCACCGGACCGAAAGCGGACCTTGCGGGACCAGTGGCGGCAGGCGAACCGCGCGATCCTGCTGTGCTGCGCCACCGCGCTGCGCCGGGCCGCCGAGATGGGCGAGGCGGTCACTGCCCGGGGTGGCCTGGGGCAAGTCGCCCAGATCGACCACCGGCCGGGACGGGGTGACCTGCTCGTTTTCGTCGCCTCGGTGGCCATTCTCGTCGCCGGCTGCCTGATCTAAGCCCGCCCACAAGGTGCCGCCAGTATCGCCAGGTCGGGGGGCCGCCAGCATTGATCCAGCGATCGTTGGATTAGGAAGGATGTGATCTTCGGTTACCAGGGCCTCTACCAGCGACTTTGCTTCTGTGATGTGCCTCTAACGTATGTCATGACCACCCCAAGACGAACCAGCGTTGGCGTCCGTCCTGTGCTTTCTTCGTCGCCGCCAACAAAGTGGCCATCTAGCCCGATGATCAGCTCAGCGGCACTCACAATGGGGGGCCAGACCTGCGTGAGGCCGGCTTGTGTCGACGGCAACACACGCTCGCGGCCAGCCCACCATGCAAGAGGTGCGCCGGCGAGTGCGGCGGCCACGCCCGCGATGCCGATAGCGTCACTGCTGGAGATGTCGAGTTCCGCTTGGCACAACCACCACACCGCGGCGAACACGGCTGCATCAGCCAGGAGAGCGAGACCCCACAGCATCACTCGCCACACGACGTCACCTCGCCCCACTCGCCCGGCGAGACCGGCCCTGCGCGCAGATCCTCAACAAGATGCGCCTGGCGAGCAACCGTGAGGTACTGAGTGCGGGAGTCGGCGAGAGCGTGCGCGATGGCGGCGGGTACTAGGGACCCCTCGACGTTGTCAGTGATCTTGGCGATGGCCTTGGGCCATTTGGCGCCGTAATCGGGGACCACCTCGCGCAGCGCGGCGCAGAACCCCAGCGCCCCGTCCCCGACCGCGAGGATCGGGGCGCTCAAGCAGCACAGGTCAGGGTTTGCGGCCCCAGACCTGGAACAGCGTGGGGTAGCGGGTGCGGGTGTTCGCGTCGGCGAGGTGCTCCCGGATGCGCAGCAGGCCCGCATCGAGGTCAGCGGTGGTGAGCGAGTCGGAGTCGAGTATCTGCTGCCGGTGGAGTTCAACGAGGTAC
>DATHIT010000673.1:0-2449 GCA_035489915.1 Pseudonocardia sp.
GGCAACGGTGCCGGGCCGGCCGCCGTCGCCGGTTCGGGCAACGGCGCGGCCCGGTCGCTGGAGAGTGGGCGGCGGGCGGTGCCGGTGACCGGCGGGCGCGATCGGGCGGCCGACGGGGGCGACCCGGTGGACGACGAAGAGATCGACCTGCTCGACGACCTGGACGAGCTCGATCACTCCGGCGAGGGCGTGCGGTGACCGGGACGTGATCGCGGTGCTGCTCGTCGTCGCGCTGGCGCTGGTCCTGGGCCTGCGCCAGGGTCGACGGCGGGCGCCCGGGCAATCCGGTTCGGCCGGGCAGCGCGGTTCGGTCGGGCGGCGGGCTTCCTGGGCCCGGCGGTCGACCCGGGTGGCGGTGGTGGCCGGGCTGCTGGCCGGCTCGATGCTGATCGGGGCACCGGCCTACGCCTCCCCGTTCGACTGCAAGGAAGCGCCGGAGCCGGACCGCCCGGGCTCCGGACTGGTCGGCTCGCTGGACCCGGCGCCGCTCGGGCTCGGTGCGCCGAACAGCGTGTACGCCGAGGTCGGCTACGCCGGCCTGGTCTGGCACACCTACGACCTGGGTTGCGCCGGCTCGGTGGCCGACCCGTCGGTGGCCACCGACACCTGGCTGGGCAACCAGACCTTCAACCTGGCCAAGTTCGCCGTCGCCGGGGTGAACTGGTCGCACTACCTGTTGGCCAGGGGCGGGGACGTGCTCACCCCGCTGGACAACGTGCTCGCCCAGGGCACCAAGGCGATGTACGACGGCGTGTTCAGCACCTTCATCGGCCCGGCGCTGCTGCTGCTCGCGCTGGTGTTGCTGATGCTGGCGTTCAAAGGGGACCTGGCCCGACAGGCACAGCGGGCCGGCTTCGCCGCGCTCGCCCTGATGATCGGTTCGGCCGCCTACCTGGCCCCGGTGAACTGGGCGAAGGTGGCCGACGGGCTGCTGCTGGACGGCGTCACGCAGATGCAGCAGGGCTTTCTGAACGCCCTGGGGCAGGGGAACGTGGACACGCTGCCCACCCTGCTCACCGACCAGGTGATCTACGACAACTGGCTGCGCGGGGAGTTCGGCTCGCCGACCGATCCCAAGGCGGTCGAGTTGGGCCGTCCGCTGCTGAGCGCGCAGGCCTTCAGCAAGGTCGAGATGGCCGAGGGCAAGACCCAGCAGGCCGACGTGGACGCCAAGAAGCAGGCGTTCGCCGACGTCGCCGGCAAGATGGGCGACCGGTACACCTACTTCCAGGGCAAGTCCGGCAGTCGCATCGGCGTCGGCGTGCTCTCGGTGATCCAGGCGGTGTGCATCGCGCTGTTCCAGCTGCTGTCCAAGGTGTTGGTGCTGGTCGCGATGTTGATGCTGCGGCTGATCGTGATGTGCCTGCCGGCCATCGCGGTGGTCGGCGTGCTGCGCCCGGACGTGCTGCCCACGGTGGCCAAGGTGGCCGGTTCCGCCCTGGTCAACACCCTGGTGGTGGGTGCGTTGGCCGGGCTGCACGCGCTGCTGGTGATCTCCCTGTTCAAGCCGGGCAGTGGCATCGACCTGTGGCTGGCGATGCTCATCACCGGGGTGACCACGGTGGTGCTGTGGGCGGTGGCCCGGCCGTTCCGCCGGCTGGTCTCCATGGTCGCGTTGACCCGCGAGCAGTTCGGCGGGGTGGTGCCCGGGGCGGGTACCGGGCCGATGTCGCGGATGTGGCAGCGGCTGCGCGGCGGCGAGGCGGACGACCGGCAGCAGCGTTGGTGGGACGAGCGGCGGGCCGACGCCAGCAGGCCAGCCGATCGCGGCGCCTACCGGCCGGAGTCGGTTTCCGTGCAGGCCACCGCCACGGTGGTACCCGAGCAGCGCTACGCCGGCGGCTGGCGGCCCTCCGAGCGGGGCCAGCTGGACGGTCCGGGCGCGCCGGCGGTCGGCGGGGTCGGCTCGCGGCGGGCGCTGGGCGGGGGCGGTGGCGGGATGGGCGCCGGCGGCGGATACCGGCCGAGCGGGCTGGACCCCAGCGAGGTGGACGACCGGGTGATCTACCGGCGGCCGGATGCACTTCCGGAGCGGCCGAGGCGGCAGCCTGTGCAGCCGGAGCTGGTCGACGGCGTTCCGGTGTACCGGATCTACCGGCCACGTCCGGTGCGTCCGATCTATCCATACGGGGGCGGCCGTGCTGACTAGCGCAGGCGTGCTGACGCGGGCCAGCGCGGGGTGCGCCGCGACAACTGGCGCTGGGGTGCGCGTGACGATGAGCGCTGGGGCGTGGCATGCCGATTAGGACACCCAAGGGGCGGGGCGCCGCGTACCGCCCGTTGTGGCAGTGGCCGCTGCGCTCGCCGGCCCGGCTGATCGGCTGCCTGGTGGTATTGGTGGCGCTGGTGATCGTGGCGAACTCGGCGTTCGGGCTGCTCTCCGGGCGCACCGGCGGAACACCCGGGATTTTCTCCGGCGGCTCGACCCAGCCGACGTCCGCCGCCACCC
>DATHIT010000674.1:0-3372 GCA_035489915.1 Pseudonocardia sp.
CCGGGCGGCGCGATCACCCCGCCCCAGCGGCTGGTGACGGCGTGGTCCGGATCCACCCACAGCGGGTTGTCGTCGCCGAAGCCGTAGGCGTAGTGCCGGATGCCGTCCCGGGTGGCCTGCTCGTTCCAGGTGGTCCACCGGGTGTACGGCCAGTCCAGGCCGACCTTCTCGCGGAACTTCTGGATGCCCTCGGGGGTCAGCCGGCCGAACTCCTCCGGCTCACCGGGGCCCGCCGGTCCGTCGCGCTCGGCGCGTGCGGTCGTCATCTGCGCTCCTCGTCGTCGAATAAATCGTTACATGTTTTCTCGATTTATCCAAGTGTGCGGCGCGATTGGCTTCCGCTCGTGTGGCCGCCCGGTCAGTGCAGGTGCACCACACCGGCGCCGCCGTCCACGGTCACCCGCTGCCCCTCCGTTATGCGCTCGGTACCGGTTTTGACGTTCACCACGCACGGGATTCCGACCTCCCGCGCGGCGATTGCCGAGTGCGACATCGCGCCGCCGACGTCGATCACCACGGCCGCCGCCTCGCAGAACAGCGGCGTCCACGCGGAATCGGTGCCGCGCGCCACGATCACGTCACCCTCGGCCAGCTCGACCTCGTTGGGGTCATGCACGATCCGGGCCCGGCCGGTGGCCACTCCGGACGAGCCGCCCACCCCGCTCAGCGTGCCCGCCCCGGCCGGCCCTGGCTCGCTCCCGTGAGCGCCGCCGGTCACAGCGCCGCCAGCCACCAGGTCACCGGTCACAGTGCCGCCAGCCAGCGCGGCGCCAGCCAGCGCGGCACCGGCCACGGTGCCGGCCACAACGACAGCGGGCGGCGCGGGCGGCAGAACGCCCATCGCCTTCCACCGGGCCGGCCCGATCTCGGCCACCCGGCCAGGCTCGACGTCCAACATCTCCGGGATGCGCAGCCGGGCGGACAACTCCAACGTGCGGCGCCGGCGTGCCACCGCGGTCTCGAGGTCCGGCGACGGGCGGCCGGACAGCTCGCCGAGCAGCTCGGTCAGCCGCAGGTAGTGCGCGTCCTCGGGCCGCTCCAGCCGGCCGCGCTCGACAAGGCGACGGGCCGCCTCCCTGGTCAGCAGCCGCATCGAGTGGGTGGCCATGGCCATCGGCACCTTGCCGTTCTCCCGCCACCGCATGTGCGTCTCCAGCAGACCGAGCTTCCAGCGCAGCACCGGCCAGCGCACCCCGGCGGCCGCGCGCAGCCTGGCCCTGGCCCGCTCCCGGACGCCAGTGGGCGCCGGACACTCCTGGGCCGCGCCGCTGATCAATCGGTCCAGCGTGGCCGGGTCGTCCCGCCACGGACGGGCGGCCAGCTCGAATTCGTTGGTGCCCCGGAAGCCGTATTCGTCCAGGAACTCCGCGCGCCCGAGGCTGCCACGGGCCACCTCACCCATCGCCCGGGTGGCCTCGCGCAGGTGGATACCGCCCAGCCCGCTGACCGCCTCCAGCACCAGCGGTTCCGCCCCGTCGGGCACGATCCGGCGCACCGACTCGGTGACGTTCTGCAGGAGCGGGGCGGAGATCACGCTGGCCAGCACGTGCGGCACCCGGAAGTCCACCGCTTCCGGGATGTGCCCGGTCAACCGGCGGACCAGCGCTTCGTCCGGCTGGGCCGACCAGTCCCGCCGCAGGTCAGCGGCCAGCCGGAGCCCGGCCAGCTCGATCATCCGCTCGGCCCGCCGGGGATAGGTGCGCATGGCTCGCAGGAAGTTGCCACCGATCCGGGCCACCGCGAGCGGACCGGCTCCCCCGGAGGCCCGCGCGGGCGCCTCCGGGTCCTCCTCCACCCCGAAGTAGTCGGTGTAGACCGCGACCCGCGAGTACCCGGGCAGGTTGTCGGCCATCTCGGCGGCCGGTTCCACGCCGTAGACGTACCAGCCGTAGAACACCCCGTTCCAGGTCCACGGACCACCTTCCGGCGCGGTGCCGAGCTCGGGCCCGAAGGCCCGACCCAGCCCGCGCTCCTGCGGGTAGGCGATCAGGTCCTGGGTGAGCGGGGTGATCGGGCGCGGCCACTGGTCCACCGCATTGGCCCGGGTGTAGAGCGCCGGGGCGCTCGGCCAGGTGCACAGCTCGTCGTCGAGCTGGTCCTGTGCGGAGATGAGCGACGCTGCCCGGTCCACCGCTTCGCGCATGGCGAGTTCTCCCATCGGCTTAAATCGATGGTTAATATATCGGAAGGCTCGTGACCTGTACCACAGCCCCCGCTGAAGGGTGGCGGACGTTCAGCGGATCTCCGGATCGATCCGAGGGCCGGAGGTGAACTCGGTCTGCGCGCTGGGGTTGGTCAGCTGCGGGTAGACCAGCGGGACCTCGCGGGCCGCGTGCGGAGACATGGACAGCGAGTCCCAGATGGCTTTGACGCTGCCCTGCACGGCCAATGGCGCCTTGGCCGCCAGCCGCTCGGCGAGCACCTGGGCACGTGCCCACACCTCGGCCCGGGACCCCGGGACCACCTCGCTGACCAGGCCGATGGTGTGCGCCCTGGCCGCGCCGACCCGCTCGTCCAGGCCGAACAGCGCGATCCGCATGGCCTCGCCGAACGGGATCCGCCGGGCCAGCGCCGCCGGCTCCAGCGCGGAGAGCATGCCGTAGGTGGTGTGCGGGTCGAAGAAGGTGGCGTCCGACGAACAGATCACCACGTCGGCCTCGTTGACCCAGTAGAACGCGCCGCCGGCGCACATCCCGTGCACCGCGCAGATCAGCGGTTTCCACACCCGGTTCTGCTTGGCGCCGAGGAAGAACCCGGGGTCGTCGGCGCTCCACGGGTTGGGGTGGCGGGTGCGGCCGGCCTTGCGATCCACCCCGGTGGAGAAGGCACGCTCGCCGGCCGCGCGCAGCACGACCACCCGCACGTCCTCGTCCAGCCGGCAGCGCCGCCAGAGGTCGGCGAACTCGTCGAGCATCCGCTGGTCGAAGCTGTTCAGCACCTCCGGCCGGTTCAACGTCACCGTGGCGACGCCGTCGACCAGCTCGAACAGCACCGTCTGGTACTCGCTCATCTCGGCTCCCTGGGCAGCGACAGCACCCGCTCGGCCAGCATGGTCTTGAGGATCTCCTCGGTGCCGCCGGCGATCCGGTAGCCGAGGGCGCCCATCATCCAACGGTTCCACCCGAAGCTGCCCCAGGCCCCGGTGTCCGCCGCGAACGCCGGGCCGGCCAACTCGGCGGCCAGCTCCCCGATCAGCCGCAGGTTGGTGGTGAGCAGCAGCTTGTCCACCGCCCGCTCGGCACCACTGAGTGAGCCATCCGGCGCCGCCTGCATCCGCTGCTGCTGGAACCGGGCGATGCGCAGCCTGCTGTAGAGCTTGGTCCACTGCTCGCGCACCAGCGGGTCGTCCAGCCGGCCGGAGCGCTCGGCCAG
>DATHIT010000675.1:0-8183 GCA_035489915.1 Pseudonocardia sp.
CGGGTGGAGTTCTGGGCCGCCCTGGCCGACGACACCGGACGGGCGATCCAGCGCCAGCTGCCGGCCGCACCGATCTATGTGCGGGCCAGCGCGGCCGACCTGGAAGCCAGCTTCGACGCGATCCTGAGCAACGTATTCGCGCACACCGAGCCCGGCGTGCCGTTCTGGGTCAGCGTGGTGCCCGGGAGACAGGGCGGAGCCCGGGTGAGCGTGGACGACGCGGGCCGCGGTTTCTCCGATTTCGCCGCCATCCGACGTGGCCACTCCAGCACGTCCTCCACCGGGCTGGGCCTGGACATCGCGCGCCAGACCGCGGAGGAGTCCGGCGGGAGGCTCCGTATCGGCCGCTCACCCCAGGGCGGGGCCCGGGTGGAGCTGGACCTGGGCGGGGCGCGGGCGGCCAACCAGGTAAACATATTCTCCGCCAGGCGCTGAACCCCCAGAATGACCCGAAGCTGAGCAGGGACCGACCTGGCGGACCGCAGCCGCCGTGACAGGTCCACCCCCGCTCAGGGGAGGCCAGCGGGCATGCTGCACGTCACACTCCTCGGCGAACAGTCGATCATCGACGTCGCGACCGGCACCACCCGGACGCGGTCGTCGCGCACCATCGCGCTGGTCACCTACCTCGTGCTGCACGCCGGATCGCCGCAGTCGCGCCAGCGGATCGCCGGGATGTTCTGGCCGGACTCGACCGACAGTCAGGCGCTGACGAACCTGCGCCGCGAGCTGCACAGCCTGCGCCACATCCTGGGCGAGGAGCGGTGCCTCCTGGTGACCTCGACCGACCTGTGCTGGCGGGACACCCCGACCGCCCGCGTCGACGTGCGATTATTCGACCTCGAGCGCAGGGGGGCGCTGGCCGCCGAGGCGGCTGAGGACGCCGACAGCGCGCTCCGCCACGCGGACGCCGCGCTCGCCGAGTACCAGGGCGAACTGCTGCCGGGCAACTACGACGACTGGCTGCTCGAGGCGAGGTCCGAGCTCCAACAGCAGTGCGTGGAGCTGTGCGGGCTGATCTGCCAGACCCGGATCCGCCGGGGCGAGCTCACCAGGGCACTCGACGCCGCCCGCCGCCGCATCCAGCTGCAACCGCTGGACGAGGTCGGCTACCGGGTCCTGATGGGGCTGCACGCCGACCTCGGCGATCGAGCCTCCGCCATCAGCACCTACCACAACTGCGCGTCGGTTCTGGAGCGCGAGCTCGGCGTCCTGCCCGATCAGGCGACCAGGGCGGCGCTACAGCGCCTGATGGCCAACCAGCGGCCGGTCAGCAGCCGTCGCGGGCCGAGTGAGCCGGCCACCGGGCTACCGGAGCTGGCCGGGCCGAGTGAGCTGGCCGCCGGGCGATCGGAGCCGGCCGCCGGGCGGTCCGGGTTGGCCGCCGCCCAGCTCGTCGGCCGGGCGCCGGAGCTCGCCGCGCTGCACGAGGTGTGGCGCACCGCTGCCGAGGGTCGCCCGAGCATGGCCATCGTCCGAGGCGGCGCGGGGGTCGGCAAGACCCGGCTGCTCGCCGAGATCGCGCAGCTCGCCCGCAGGCAGGGCGCGGTGGTGGCCAGCAGCCAGTGCTTCGGGACCTCCGGGCGCCTCGCGCTCGCGCCGGTCGCGGACTGGCTGCGCAACCCGGCATTCCGATCGGCGACCACGATGCTCGACTCGGTCTGGCGCGACGAGGTGGACCGGCTGGTGCCCGCCGAAACCGCCCGGGGCGAGCCGGCGCCCAGCTCTCGAGCCATGGTCGACGCGTGGCAACGACACCGCTTCTTCGAGGGCGTGACCCGGGCGCTGCTCGGTGTCGACCGTCCCACCCTGCTCGTCCTGGACAACCTGCAGTGGTGTGACCAGGAGACGCTGGCGTTCCTCACCTTCTACCTCGGGTACTCCCCCGATGCGCCCGTTCTGGTGGCCGGGACGCTGCGCATCGACCAGCGGGACTCCGAACCCGAGCTCGGGGACTGGACCGTCCGGATGCGCGCCACCGGCGCGCTCACCGAGCTATCCCTCAACCCGCTGGAGGTGGCCGACACGGCACGCCTCGCCGAGGCGATCCGGGGGCGGCCGCTGCTCGACGGCGACCAGAGCCTGCTGCAGGCGGCGACCGGCGGATTCCCGCTGCACATCGTCGAGGCGGTACGCACCGTGGTGGACCTGGGCAGCACGCCGCTGCCGGGGGGCGACCTCGCCGCGGTGCTGCGCAGCCGACTGGCGCAGACCACCCCGGCCGCCCAGGAAGTGGCCGGGCTCGCCGCCGCGGTGGGGCGGGACTTCACCCTGGACCTGCTCGCCGAAGCCAGCGACCTGGACGCCGACAGCGTGGTGCGCGCGGTGGACGAACTGTGGCGGCGCAGGATCATGCACGAACGCGGGGCCAGCTACGACTTCTCCCACGACCTGCTCCGCGACTCGGCGTACGACCAGGTCAGCCCACCCAAGCGGTGGCTGTTGCACCGGCGTCTCGCGCAGAGTCTGGAGTTGCTGCACGCGAACGACCTGGGCCCGGTCTCCGCCCAGCTCGCGGAGCAGTACGCGCGGGGCGGGCGGCCGGATCGGGCGGTGGCGTACTACCGGCAGGCGGCCGAACTCGCATCTCGGATGTTCGCCCACGCCGAGGCGACCCGCATGCACAACGAAGCGCTGTCGATCGTGCGCGCGGGGCCGGCCGGGCGCGACGCCGACCGCCAGGAGCTCGACGTCCTGGAGGCCATGGCGGCACCGCTCAACGCCCGATACGGCTACTCCTCCCGGGAGCTGCAATCCGTGTTGGAACGCTCGATCGTGCTGGCCGAGTCGCTGGGCCGCACCGACTCGGTGCTCAACGGCTTGGTCGGCTTGTTCGCATCCCAGTTTGTGCAGGGCCGGATCGCGGACGGCCACCAGACCGCGGCCCGCGCGGTGGCCGTCGCCGAACCCGGCACCGAGTCGAGCGGCTCGGCCCATTTCGCCTGCGGCGGGTCGTCGGTCCACCTGGGCAGCCCGGCCGAGGCATTGCGGCATTTCGAGATCGCCGCCGCGCTGGCCGGCAGCGAGTCACTGACCATCGGCACCCGACCGGACGTGCACACCCGAGCGTGGGCGGCACACGCGCACTGGCTGTTGGGCCACGACGAGCTGGCCCTGTCCAGCTGCCGTGACGCGGTCCGGATGGCCCGGTCGGCGGTCGACCAGCCTTACAGCCTCGCCGTGGCGCTGGGCTACGCCGGCATCACCCACCAGATGCGCGGCGACCAGGCCGAGCTGCGCCGCGCGGTGGGCGAGCTGCGGGAGCTCTGCGACCGGTACGGCTTCAGCTACTACCGCGACTGGGGGCTGGTCCTGGACGGCTGGTGCCGAGGCGACGAGTCGGGCGTGCAGCTCGCCCGGCGCGGCATCGACAACCTCAAGTCGGACGGGTCGTTCGCCCGCATGCCCTACTGGTTGGCGCTGCTGGCCGACCTGCTGGTGCGGACCGGAGAGCCCGATGCGGCCCGCTCGACCCTGGACGCCGCCTCGGTCGGCGGATGGGCCCGGTACGACCTGTGGTGGCTGCCCGAGGTGATGCGGATGCGCGCCGCCCACGACCCTGACCCGGAACAGGCCATCTCCCGACTGCGCTCCGCCGCCCGGCTGGCCGCCGGCCATGGCAGCCTGGCCCTGCTCCGGCGCTGCGAGCACGACCTCGCCGAGCGCGGCGCTCGCCCGGAACTGCCCGGCGTTCGTCCGGAACTGCCCGGCGTTCGCCCGGAGGCCTCCGTCGAGCCGGTCCCACGAACGCTGGGCGAACGCCACGGTTCCTAGCCTTCCGCAGCGGGAAATCGAGACCCCCACCGGAGGCAGAGCCAGATGACCACCACACCGATCGAGGTCAGTCCCACCGCGTACGACGAGCTCGCGGCCACCCTGCGCGGGGACCTGATCACCCCGGATGACCAGCGGTACGACGAAGCACGAGCCGTCTACAACGCCATGATCGACAAGAAGCCGGCGGCGATCGTCCGCTGCCGGGACACCGCCGACGTGGTGGCCTGCGTGCGTTTCGGCCGCACCCACAACCTCACCCTGGCCATCCGAGGCGGCGGCCACAACGCGGCCGGTTTCGGTGTATGGGACGACGCGCTGGTCATCGACCTCTCACTGCTGCGCAGCACCACCGTGGACCCGGACAACCACACCGTGCGCGTTGACCCCGGGTGCACCTGGGCCGACGTGGACCACGCCACCGTGGCGTTCGGCATGACCACGCCGTCCGGCTTCCTCGGTTCCACCGGCGTCGCCGGCCTCACCCTCGGCGGCGGAATCGGCTACCTGTCCCGGCGCTTCGGGCTGACCGTGGACAACCTGCTCTCCGCCGACGTGGTGCTCGCCGACGGCACGTTGGTCACGGCCAGCGAGAACTCCCACAGCGACCTGTTCTGGGCCCTGCGCGGCGGCGGCGGGAACTTCGGCGTGGTCACCTCCTTCACGTTCCGCTGCCACGACATCGGCGAGCACGGCGTGATCATCGGCGGGCCGGTGCTGTACGACCTCGCCGACACCGCCGAGGTGATGCGCTGGTACCGGGAGCTGCTGCCGTCGCTGCCCGAGGAGCTCAGCGGCTGGATCGGCACGCTGACCATCCCGCCCGCCCCGCCGTTCCCGGAGGAGCTCTGGGGCCGCAAGGCGTGCGGCATCGTGTGGTGCTACACCGGGTCGCACGAGCTGGCCGACGAGGTGCTCGAGCCGATCAAGGCCTTCGGTTCGCCGTTGGTGGTCGGGCTGCACGACATGCCGTTCAACGTGCTGCAGACCGCGTTCGACGCCCTCTACCCCGCGGGGCTGCAGTGGTACTGGCGGGCGGACATGTTCGAGGAGATCTCCGACGAGGCGATCGCCATCCACTGCAAGTACGGCGCGCTGCTGCCGACCGGCCATTCCACCATGCACCTGTACCCGATCGACGGCGCGGCCAGCCGGGTGCGGGAGGACGCCACGGCGTTCGCGTACCGGGGCGGCGGATGGGCCGGGGTCATCGTGGGTGTCGACCCGGACCCGGCCAGCGCCGAGTCCATCTCCCAGTGGGCCCGGGACTACTGGGACGAGCTGCACCCGACCTCCGCCGGCGGCGCCTACGTGAACTTCATGATGAACGAGGGCGAGGACCGGGTCAAAGCCTCCTACCGGGGCAACTACGACCGACTCGTCCAGGTCAAGAACCGCTACGACCCGGACAACACGTTCCGCGTCAACCAGAACATCCGGCCCACTACCCGGGGTTTGTAGGTGCGGACCCGAACCTGTGCCCCGGCGGTGCGGCGGGCGGACATATCCGGCATCGCCTACGGCTTCATGGCTTCCCAGGCGCTGTTCGCCGCGCTGGAGATCGGCCTGTTCAGCCACCTCGCCGCCGGGCCACGCACCGTCGACGAACTGATCGGCGTGAGCGGGGTCGCGCCGAACCGGTTGCGGACGCTGCTGCACGCGCTCGTCGGCCTCGGCCTCATCGTGGCCGACGAGCACGGATACGGCAACGCGCCAGCCTCCGACCGATACCTGGTGCGCGGCGCGCCCGGCGACTTCGGCGAGTACTTCCGGCTCCAGATCGCGCAGCAGATCTATCCCGCGTTGCTGCACCTGGGCGCCGGGCTGCAGGGCACCGGTTCGGCGTTCGGCACGTTCACCGACCTTCTGTCCCGACCGTACGAGGCCCGCATCTTCACCTCGGCGCAGCACGCCGGGTCGCTCACGGCGGCCAGGGCGCTGGCCGAGCGGGTGCCGATGGAGCATGCGCGCACGCTGCTGGACGTGGGGGGCGGCAGCGGAGCGTTCGCCATAACGCTGTGCGGGCGCAACCCGAGGCTGCGCGCGACCGTGCTCGACTTCGCCGCCGTCACCGAGGTGGCCCGGGAGTACCGCGACGCGGCCGGGCTGGCCAGCCGCATCGCCCTGCTCGGCGGCGACGCCGTGCACACGCCGTGGCCGCCGGACCAGGACATCGTGCTGATGTCGTACCTGCTCAGCGCGATCGGGGACGGGGAGATCGACGTCGCGCTGGCCAAGGCGTACGCCTGCCTGCGCCCGGGCGGACTACTCGTCGTGCACGACTTCATGCTCGACGACGACGAGGCCGGACCGGCGCTGGCCGCCCTGTGGTTCCTGCAATACATCGCCTACCGCTCCGACGGGGTGTCGTTCTCCGCGCGGAGCCTGGCGGCCCGGCTGGTCGACGCCGGCTTCGCCGCCTCGGACGGCGAAGCGCTCATCCCCGAGATCACCAAGGTGATCCTGGCCAGGAAGGCGGCCGCCTGATGACCACGACCCGACCCCTCGCCGTGGGGATCACCCCGCTGGAGACCCGCCGAGACGTCGTCGTGCGCCTCGCCGAACGGGCCGAAGAGCTCGGCTACGCGGCGTTTTTTGTCGCCGAGGCGTGGGGCCACGACGCGTCGGTGCTGTTGGCCGAGGTCGCCACGCACACCGACCGGATCCAGATCGGCACCGGCGTGATCAACGTCTGGGGCCGAGGCGCGGGGAGCATCGCGATGCTGGCCGCCAGCCTCGACGAGCTGTCCAGCGGCCGGTTTGTGCTCGGGCTCGGCGCGGGCAGCCCGCAGCTCGCCGAGGGGCTGCACGACGTCGCGTTCCGCGCCCCGGTGAGCCGGCTGGAAGCGACCACCCAGCAGGTGCGGCGGCTGCTCGACGGTGAGCGCATCATCCCCTCGGAACCCGGCGGGAGCAGGCCGCTGCGCCTTGGCGTGCTCCCGCCCTCCCGGGTGCCGATCAACCTGGCCGGGCTCGGGCCACGCGCGGTCCGGGTCGCCGGCCAGCACGCGGACGGCTGGTACCCGTTCCTGCTGCCGGTCTCCTCGCTCAAGGCGGCCGAGGCGGACCTGCACGCGGGAGCGGCCCTCGGTGAACCCGGCCGGCCGCTGCCTCAGATCTGCCCCGGCATCCCGGTAGCCGTCTCGTCCGACCCGGCGCGGGCCCGCGCGACCGCCGTCTGGTGGGTGGCGTTCTACCTGACCAGCATGGGCCCGCTGTACGCCAACACACTGCGCCGACTGGGCTTCGGCGGCGCCGTCGACGACGTGCTCTCGGCGAACCCGACCCGCGGCGGCACCCCGGAGATCCCGGAGTCGGCGGAGATGCTGCTCGACGAACTCACCCTCTGGGGAACGGCGGCCAACGCGCGGGCGGGTCTGGACCGGTGGTACGACGCGGGCGCCGACATGCCCGTCGTCGTCCTGCCGCCCAACCAGAGCGCGCACGAACTCGAGGACCTGCTTGAGGCGCTGCGCCCGACCGCGCTGGTCCCCGCCGATTCCGGACCGAACAGGTGGTACCCGTGATGATCGATCAGCACGGCCCCGACACGGTGGACTGGCGAGTGGTCGACGAAGGCTGGGGGCGCAGAGCCGTCGACTTCGCCACGCTCAGCGAGCCGGGCAACTGCCGGGAGTACGTGGCCGTGCATCAACGGCTCGGCGTCAGCGAGGGCGACCGGCTCCTCGACATCGCCTGCGGCTCCGGTCTCGCCGTGGAGCTGGCCAGGGCGCGGGGTGCCGAGTGCGCCGGCATCGACGCGTCGAGCCGGTTGGTCGCGGTCGCCCGCGACCGGAACGCGGGCGCCGACATCCGGGTCGGCGACATGCACGCGTTGCCCTGGGAGGACGCGAGCTTCGACGTCGCGACCAGCTTCCGGGGGATCTGGGGTACCACGCCGGCGGCGGTGGACGAGATTCACCGCGTGCTGGTGCCCGGCGGCCGGTTGGGCCTGACCGTGTGGGGGCACATCAAGTTCTCCCCCGGGGCGTGGGCGCTGGCACCGTTCCGGATGGCCGATTCGGCGAAGGTGCGCAACCAGGCGGCGATGCAGCTCAGTCGACCCGGCGCGGGCGAGGAGTTCCTGTCCCGGTGCGGTTTTGTGGACATCAAACGGGTCGACGTGCCGTTCGTGTGGGAGTTCGCCGACCCGGAGCTGTTCGCCCGGGCGCTGGCCTCCACCGGGCCCGCGTACGAGGCGATCCAGAACGTCGGGGAGGCGGCCTTCATCGAGGCGGCGACCCATCAGGCCCGCCAAGCCGTGCGGGACGGCCTCCCGCTGCGCGCCCCGCTGGCCGTGGTCGGTTATCTCGCCCGAAAGCCAACCTGATCCGAGACTCTGGGCAACGGCCCGCGAGTCGGCGCTCTCAGCACACTGTGTCGCGGGTTTCAGCACACCCACCGCAGCG
>DATHIT010000676.1:0-7372 GCA_035489915.1 Pseudonocardia sp.
GCTGCTGATCGGGATCGTGGCGCTGGACGTGGCCACCCAGGGGCAGCGGATCCTGAACCAGGCACAGATCTTCGCCATCTCCGCCGAGGCGCGCAGCCGGATCAACACCGCCTACGTCACCGGCAACTTCGTCGGCGGCGCCGCCGGCTCGATCACCGCGTCCGCGCTGTGGGCCTTCGGCGGGTGGATCGGCGTGAGCGTCGCCGGCGCGGTGCTCTCGCTGATCGGCTTCGGGGTATGGGTGGGCAGCCAGCTGCGCCGGTCCCGGACGGCCTGAGCCGCGGTTTGGTCTTGCCAGTCCCCGAGCGGCCCGGGAGGGTGGCGCGGTGAGCGATTCCTGGGCACGCCGCCTTTCCGGCCGGGGCGACCGAGCGCGGCGAGTCCGGCGATGAGCGATGAGACGCGCGACGGGGTGCCGCTGACCAACCTGGACCAGCCGCTGTTCGACGGGGCGGACGCGACCAAGCGTGACCTGGTCGACTACCTCGACGCGGTCGCCGACCGGATCATCCCGGCGCTGCGCGACCGGCCCCTCTCGGTGGTCCGGGTGCTGCGCGGCCAGGCGCCGTTCATGCAGAAGAACCTGCCCCGGTACACCCCCGAGTGGGTCCAGCGGGTGGCGCTGTGGGCGGAGAGTTCGCACCGCGAGGTGACCTATGCGCTGTGCAACGATCGCCGCACCCTGCTCTGGTTCGCCAACCAGCGGGCGGTGGAGTACCACCCGACCCTGGTCCGCGCCGACCGTCGGGATCGGGCCACCCACCTGGTGCTGGATCTGGACCCGCCGGCCGAGTCTCCGGAGGCCTTCCCGCTCGCGGTGCGCTCCGCGCTGCTGGTGCGCGAGGTGCTGACCGACCTGGGCCTGTCCGCCGTGGTGAAGACCAGCGGCGCGAAGGGCGTGCACGTGTTCGTCCCGGTGGATACCGCGTTCTCCCTGGAGGAGCTCGCCGGCGCCACCCGGGCGATCGCCGCCAGGGCCGAGCGGCTGGACCCCGCGCTGGCCACCACGGCGTTCATCCGGGAGGACCGGGGCGGCAAGGTTTTCCTCGACTCGACCAGGGCTGGCGGGGCGACCGTGGTGGCGGTGTACAGCCCCCGGGTGCGTCCGGGCGCGCCGGTGTCCTTCCCGGTGGCGTGGGACGAGTTGGAGCGGGTGTCACCGGCCGACTTCACCGTGCGTACCGCCGCCGCGCAGCTCGCCGACGGTGACCCCTGGGCGGACTGGATGCCCGAGCCCCAGGCGCTGCCCACCGAGCTGATCGAGGAGGGCCGGACCATCCCGGTGGCCCGGGTGCAGGCGATGCACGAGGGCAAACGCCGCGCCAGAGCCCGCCGCACCTGACAACCGCCGGGGCGGTCAGGCTACGGCGGTGGCCTCGAGCTCGACCAACAGGTCGGGATGGAAGAGTTGTTGCACCCCGAGCAGGGTCGAGGCCGGCGCTCGCCCGGCCTTGCCCAGCCGCTCGCCCACGACACCGACGGCGCCGATGAGCGCGTCTACGTCGGTGGTGTAGTAGATCAACCGGACCACGTTCTCCAGGCCGAGGCCAGCCTCGGTCAACACCGCTTCCAGGTTGTCCATCGCCTGGGCGACCTGACTCGCCATGTCGCCTGCGTGTACCGGGTGACCCTCCGCGTCGACCGACGTCTGGCCCGCGCAGTACAGCACCCGTTGGCCCCCGGTGACCTCGATGGCCTGGGCGAAGCCGAACTCGTCCTGCCACCGCCATGGATTCACCGCTTTGATGTCCGCCATCGTTCCTCCTCAGCCAGCCAGCAGGGTAGGGCGGACCGGCCGCCCTGTACACGGCGATTCGCCGGCTTACCGGATGGTGGCCAGTTGGGGTGGCCAGTCCTGGGCCATGGTGACCAGGTCCGCCTCGATGCGGGTGGAGGTTTGGGCGAGGTCGCTGACCCACTCGGGCAGCCGGGCGCGCCGGTACCGCGCGGTGGGCATGGCCACCGAGAGCCCGGCGATGGGCACCCCGCCCGGGCCGAACACCGCCCGCCCGACGGCGGTGACACCGGCCTCGGTGGCCTGGTTGTTGACCGCGAAGCCCTGTCGACGGATCTGCCGCAGGCCCCGACGCAGCGCATCCAGCTCGACCTCGGGATGGTTGCCGTACCGGGCGTCGAGCTCGGCGTCGTCGCGGTGGGCCAGCAACGCCCGGCCTCCGGAGGCCAGGTGCGCGGGCAACAGGCGGCCTTCCCGGTCGCCCACCCGTAGCACGGCGTCGCACTCCACGGTGGCGATGAACCGCACCTGGTCGCCCAGCAGGATCACCAGGTTCGCCGTCTCACCGGTGCGCCCGACCAGCTCCTCCAGGTGCGGGAACGCGACCGCGCGGAGCTGGGCGACCGGCTCCATGCCCATCCCGCCGCGCATCACCGGCCCGGCCAGGTACCGTCGCTCGGCGTCCTGCTCGGCGAAGTCCCGGTAGACCAGCATGGCGAGCAACCGGTGGGCGGTGGATCGGGCGACCCCGAGCCGCTCGGCCACCTCCGCGACCCGCAGCGGGCCCTCCTGGCACAGCAGCACCGCCAGCCGTAGCGCGTGGTCCACCGAGTCGATGCTGTACGCCGGCTTGTTCTTCACTACAGAATAGTAAGTCCCTCTATTCGGAATGTCCGTAGCGTCGCGGGTATGACCACGTCACCCGTCATCCTGCGTGCCGTCGACGCGCCGGGTCACCCGACGCCCTCACCGGAGCTGGAACAGCTCTACCGGGGCTTCGAGCGGGAGCTGCTGGTTCCGCTGTGGACCGAAATCGGTGACCTGATGCCGACCAGCCCCCGCCCGGCGGCCGACGCGCACGTGTGGCGCTGGCAGCGGCTGCTGGAGCTGGCCCGCGAATCCGGGAAGCTGGTACCGGTCGGGCGGGGCGGGGAGCGGCGGGCGATCGCGCTGGCCAACCCCGGCCTGGGCGGCGCGCCGTACGCGACTCCGACGCTGTGGGCGGCGATCCAGTACCTGAACCCGCGCGAGGACGCCCCGGTTCACCGGCACACCCAGCACGCCTTCCGCTTCGTGGTGGAGGGCGAGGGAGTGTGGACCGTGGTGGACGGTGACCCGGTGGCCATGCGCCGGGGTGACTTCCTGCTCACCCCCGGCTGGCGCTTCCACGGCCACCACAACCAGAGCGACACCCCGATGGCCTGGCTGGACGGGCTGGACATCCCGTTCGTGCACACCACCGGCTCGGCGTTCTTCGAGCTCGGGCCGGATGTGGTGTCCGACCACTCCACGCCGGCGCGGTCCCGGGCCGAGCGGCTGTGGGCGCACCCGGGACTGCGCCCGGTGTCCCAGCCGGGGCCGACGGTCAGTTCGCCGATCGCCGCGTACCGCTGGGAGCACACCGCCGCCGCGCTGGCCGACCAGCTGGAGTTGGAGGTGGACGGGTTCCCCGGCGTGCTGGAACCGGGACACGCGGCGGTGCGCTTCAGCAACCCCACGACCGGCGGGGACGTGCTGCCGACCATGCGCGCGGAGATGCACCGGCTGCGCGCCGGCACCGGCACGGCGACGCGCCGCGAGGTGGGCTCGGCGGTGTGGCAGGTGTTCGACGGCGCTGGCGTGGTTCGGCTGGGGGAGCGGGAGTGGCAGGTCGACCGCGGTGACCTGGTGGCTGTGCCGTCCTGGGTGCCCCTGACACTCACCGCGCGGACCGAGCTGGACCTGTTCCGGTTCAGCGACACCCCGATCTTCGAGCGGCTGCACGCCGACCGGGTGCAGATCGAGGGGGAGCCGGGATGAGGCCACCGCGGATCCCTGGCGGCACCCGGGCCGCCCGTGTGGTCGCGGTGGTGGCGGCATGACCGCCGCTTCGGCGGGCATGGCGGACGTCGTGGTGGTGGGCGGCGGGATCGGCGGTCTCGGGTCGGCGTTGGCGTTGGCCAGGGCGGGCCGCTGGGTCCGGGTGCTGGAGCAGGCGTCGGCCTTCGGCGAGGTGGGCGCCGGCCTGCAGATGGCACCGAACGCCACCCGGATCCTGCGCGCCTGGGGCCTGCTCGACGAGGTGGTGGATCGGGGCGTGCTGCCCCGCCGGCTGGTTATGCGGGACGCGGTGGACGGCCGCGAGCTCAGCCACCTCGACCTGACCGAGGCGGCCGATCGGTACGGCGCGCCGTACGTGGTGATCCACCGCAGTGATCTGCACGCCATTCTGGTGGAGGCCTGCCGGGCGGCCGGGGTGGACCTGGTCACCGGCGCCGAGGTCGTCGAGGTGGTCAACGGGGCGGACCGCGCGGTGGCGGTGAGCGCGCGCCGACGGGACCATGCCCGCCTGGTGCTTGCCGCGGACGGGTTGAACTCCCTGCTGCGCACCCGACTCGTCGTCGACGAGCCGGTCAGCTCCGCGTACGTCGCCTACCGGGGCGCGGTGCCCATCGAGCAGATCGCCGATACCGCTGACCTGGCGCTGGATGACGTGGTGTTCTACGTCGGGCCGCACTGCCACCTGGTGCAGTACCCGCTGCGCCGCGGCGAGATCTTCAACCAGGTCGCGGTGTTCCGTTCGCCGCGCGCGCTGGCCGGGGAGCCGGACTGGGGCACCACCCCCGACGAGCTGGACGTCGCGTTCGGCAGCACCTGCGAGAAGGTGCGCTCCGCCCTGCCCAACCTGTGGCGGGACCGGTGGTGGCGGATGTACGACCGGGAACCGATCAGCACCTGGGTGGACCGTCGGCTGGCGCTCACCGGCGATGCCGCGCACCCGATGCTGCAGTACCTCGCGCAGGGCGCCTGCCAGGCCCTGGAGGACGCCGACTGTCTGGCCGGTCTGGTCACCAAGTACGGCGGCCAGCACTCCGTGGGCCCGGGCCGGGTGGGCCACGACGTCGACTGGGACGCCGCGCTGCGCGACTACGTCGAGCTGCGCACTCGGCGCACCGCCCGGGTGCAGCGCTCCGCCAGGGACTGGGGAGACCTGTGGCACTGCGACGGCCTGTTCCGCGCGGTCCGCAACGCCCTGCTGCGCGACCGCAACCCCTCCGACTACCGCCACATCGACTGGCTCTACGGCGCCTGATCCCCGGTATCAAGCTAGGTCTCGTCGGTACGGGCTCGTAGGGTCAGGGGCATGTGCCGGAACATCACCACGCTGCGCGGGCTGGAGCCGTCCGCCACGGCGGAAGAGATCGAGGCGGCGGCCCGCCAGTACGTCCGGAAAGTGAGCGGCGTGCAGGGCCCCACGGCCGCGACCAAGGAGCCGTTCGAGGCAGCCGTCGCGGAGATCGCCGCGATCACCACCCGGCTGCTGGACGAGCTGCCCGCCCGCCGCCAGCCGCCGCCCACCGTGCCGCCGCTGCGCCGCCCCGAGGTCCGCGCCCGGCTGGCCGCCAAGCAGGCCGCGGCGTCCTAGTCCCCACCGGCTCAGGGGCGGCGCCGGCTAGCCCCAGCCCAGTTCGTGCAGGGCCTCGTCGTCGATGCCGAAGTGGTGCGCGACCTCATGCACCACGGTGACCATCACCTCGTGCACCAGCTCGTCCTCGTCGGCGCAGAAGGACATCAGCGGCTCCCGGTACAGGGTGATCCGGTCCGGGAGGTTGCCGGCGTAGTCGTGGGTGCGCTCGGTCAGCGGGACGCCCTCGTAGAGGCCCAGCAGGTCGGGTTCCTCCGGGTGGACGTCCTCGGTGAGCACCACGACGTTGTTCATCGCGCGGGCCAGCGGGGCCGGGATGCCGTCCAGCGCGTCGGCCACCAGCTCGTCAAACCGGTCCGAGGACACCCACAGCTGATCCTGGTGCCCGCTCTGGCCGTTAGTCACGGCTCCATTCTTCCGCGCGGCCGGATCTGGAGCGGCGCCGGTCGGCGGCGCCGGTCAGCCGGCCGGGCGCGGGGCGCCGTAGAACGTACGGACCACGTCCTCGATGGACGGCTCCAGCACGGTGATGTCGCGGATCTCGGCCCGCCGGGCCACCTCGGCGACCAGGCTGGCCGCGCTGGTCTCCGGGCCGAAGGCGAACCGGCGGCGCAGCCCCCCGGCCTCGGCGGCCGTGCCGGTCACCCCCGGCAGCCCGTCCAGCCCGTCCAGCTCGGGAGCCGGGGTGACCAGGTCGACGACCAGCTCCCTCGGACCGGCGAACCGGGTGCGCAGGGCGTCCAGGTCGCTGTCCGCGACCACCCGGCCCCGGTCGATCACCACCACCCGCCGGCACAGCCGCTCCACGTCCGGCAGGTCGTGCGTGGTGAGCAGCACGGTCACCCCGTCCTGGGCGTTCACCTCCCGCAGGAAGGCGCGCAGCCGCTCCTTGCTGACCAGGTCCAGCCCGACGGTCGGCTCGTCCAGCACGAGCAGCGGCGGCGCGTGCAGCAGAGCCGCGGTGATCTCGCCGCGCATCCGTTGACCCAATGACAGCTGCCGCACCGGGGTGGCCAGGAACTCCGACAGCCCGAGCACGTCCACGCACCGGTCCAGCCGCGCCCGGTACGCCGCCTCGGGCACCCTGTGGATGGCCCGCACCAGGGCGAAGCTGTCGGCCAGCGGCAGATCCCACCACAGGCCGCTGCGCTGGCCGAACACCACACCGATCCGCCGCGCCAGCTCCCGGCGCTGGGTCACCGGGTCCAGCCCGCACACCCGCAGCCGCCCGGCGGTCGGCACCAGGATCCCGGTCAGCATCTTGATCGTGGTCGACTTGCCGGCCCCGTTCGGGCCGAGGAAACCCACCGCCTCCCCGGCGTCGATGCGCAGGTCGATGCCGTCCACCGCGGCCACCCGGCGCCGCCCGCCCGGTGGCGTCCGGCGGAGCATCCGGCGCCGCCCGAGCACGAACTCCCGGCGCAGTCCTTCCGCGTGCACGATCACGATCCGGCCCCCTGGTAGTGACGGACGGCGGCGCGCCAGATCAGCGCGGCCACCGCGACAGCGGCGACGGCGACCAGCGGGGCGGCGTAGCGCACCCCGGCGGGCAGCCCGAGCGGGTCGGGCCGGCCCAGGATGGCCAGCACCGGGTAGTAGGCCACGAACGCGGCGGGCACCACGAAGGTCAGCAGCCGGCGCAGCCACGGCGCGAACACGGTCAGCGGGTACGCCGTGGACAGCGAGGACCCGTAGGTGAACGCGTTGGCCAGCTCGCGGCCCTCGATCACCCAGAACGACACCGCGCAGGTGGCCACCCAGATCGCGCCGATGATGACCGCGCCGACCAGCGGGGTGACCACCAGCAGCACCACGGTCAGCGGCGACCAGGCGATCGGCGCCCTGGTCAGCACCACGGCGAGCACCGCCACCCCGACGAGCACCCGGCCCAGGCGGCGCAGCTGCAGGTCGGCGGTGACCAGTTGGGCGAGCACCGGGAGCGGACGCACCATCAGCACGTCCAGCTCGCCGGTGCGGATCCACCGGGGCAACTCGTCCAGCTGGCCGACCAC
>DATHIT010000677.1:0-6347 GCA_035489915.1 Pseudonocardia sp.
CTACGACTGGCTCAGCCGCGACGACGAGCAGGTGGACGCGTACGTGGCGGACCCGCGCTGCGGCTTCGGCCTGGATGTGCCATCCGGCAAGTCGATGTTCCTGTCGGCCCGGAGCCCGGCCGACCCCGTGCAGCTGGCAAACGTGCGTTCCGACCTGCCGCTGTACCTCGCCGTGGGCGACGCGGACCCGCTCAACGGCGGGTTGGCGCTGTTCACCCCGCTGGTGGAGCGGTACCGGGCGGCCGGCCTGACCGACCTCACCGCGCGGGTGTACTCGGGCGCCCGGCACGAGATCTTGAACGAGACGAATCGGGACGAGGTGTACGCCGACCTGGTCGGCTGGATCTCCCGGGTGCTCGAGCGCTGAGCGCGCCGCTACTCGAGGCTGGCCAGCGGGTCCGCCTTGGTCAGCGCCGGATCGTCGTCGGCCAGGGTCCGCGCCTGGCCAGGCCCGGTGCCCCGGGTCTCGAACCGGATGGTGACCCGGCCGTGCCCACTGCCCTGTACCCAGCCGTGCCCGTACTCGGCGTGGCTGACGTCATCGCCGGCCCGCCAGGCCGGGGCCGCCGGTGCCTCGACCGGGGCCGGCTCGGCGACCGGGCCGAGGGCGGCGGGGTGCGGGCCGGCGGCGGACACCAAGACGGATAACTCGGCGGCCGAGGGCTCGTTCAGCGGGATGGCCGCCGGGACGCTGGGCGGCTCGGTCAGCGGGACATCTTCGGCCTCGGTCTCGAACAGCCGCTGCTGCACCGCACCGGTCAACCCGGACAGGGACACCCCGATCAACCGGACCCCCGAGTCGGGCAGCGCGCCTTCGGTGAGTCGTTGCGCGGTGGCGGACAGCGTGGTCAGGTTGAGACTCGCGGTCGAGCTCGTCTCCGAGCGGCTGCGGGTGGCGAAGTCCGCCCCTCGGATCTTGACGGTCACCGTGCGCGCGGCACGGCCGGAGGCGAGCAGCCGGCGATGCGCGTGCTCGGCCATCTCCGCGACCGCCCTGCGCACCGAGGCCAGGTCGGAGAGGTCGGCGTCGAAGGTGGTCTCCGCGCTCACCTGCTTGGCCTCGCCGCGCTCGGCCACCGGCCGGCGGTCCACCCCCTGGGCCAGGCCGTGCAGCTCGGTGCCGATCGCCACCCCGAGCAGCGTGGTCGCCTCCCGCTGGCTCAGCGCGGCCAGCTTGCCGATGGTGTCTACCCCGGCGCGATGCAGGGTGGCCTCGGCGACCGGCCCCACCCCCCACAGCCGGCGCACCGGAAGCGGCGCCAGCGTCTCCCGCTCGGCGCCCTGGGGCACCACCCGCACGCCGTCCGGCTTCGCCATCGTCGAGGCGATCTTGGCCAGCTGCTTTCCGGAGCCCGCACCCACCGAGCAGGTCAGCCCGGTGGCCGTGCGGATCCGCCCGCGCAGTTCCTCGGCGGCACGCTCCACCTCCTCGGCCGAAGCGGCGGCCAGCGCGGCGGGCTCCACGAACGCCTCGTCCACGGAGATCTGCTCGACGTGCCCGTCGACCTGCCGGACGATGCCGAACACGTGCTCGCTGAGCACCCGGTACACGCTCATCCTGGGTGGCACCACCACCGCGGCCGGCACCAGGCGACGGGCCTGCGACATCGGCATCGCCGAGCGCGCGCCGTGCACCCGGGACTCGTAGCTCGCGCCGGCCACCACCGCGCGCGGCCCCAGGCCTCCCACCAGCACCGGCCGGCCGCGCAGCGTCGGGCGGGTGAGCTGCTCGGCGGAGGCGAAGAAGGCGTCCATGTCCAGGTGCAGCACCCACCGCACGGTGCTCATGGCTCGCCTCCGCACCAGCTCACAGGAACAGGTGCGCGTTCACCGCGCGGGCGGCGTCGGCCAGGTCGGGCAGCTCGACCACCTCCACCCCGGCGGCGGCGAGCAGCTCCGCGCCCTGGGCGTCGGCGACGAACAGGGCCGGCTCCCGCCAGGCCAGCACCACCCGGCCCACCCCGGCGTCGAGGATCAGCTGGGTACAGCTGCGCAGCCGGGAGGCGCGCTGGGAGCAGGGCTCGAGTGTGCTGTACAGGGTGGCGTCGGCCAGGTCGACCCGCTGGCCGGCGAGCTTGGCCAGCGCCGACTCCTCGGCGTGCACCAGCTCGTCGGTCTCCCGGGAGTAGCCGTATGCCAGCTGCCTCCCGTCCGCGCCGACGATCACCGCGCCGACCGCGTAGGCCCGGTCGACCGGCGGGCAACGCTTTGACAGCTCGATCGCGGCGGCCAGCCAGCGCCGGTCTCGGCCGACTTCACCGGGCAGTTCAGCGCACACAAACTGACGCTACTCCCGCGTACTGACGCAACGCGCCAGGCGGCACCGGAGCGCGGCCCACGCCCCGCGACGGGTCAGTGGCGGCGGCGGCTGCCGCCGGTGCGTTCCAGCTCCACGCGTACCTGCTCGGCCACCCCGGGGTCGTTGCGCATCAGGGACAACAGCGCGCGGAACACCTCGGCACCGGCGACCACCGGCAGGTCCAGGTCGGCGGAGGTCTGCGCGCACCACTGGCGCAGTGCCTTGTGCTCCATCGGGGACAGCTCCACGGTGACTCGCACCGGGCGGGTCCGGGGCACCCGCGAGCCGGGGTCGGAGCCGGTCTCCGCGGCCACGCCCGCTCCGGCTGCCGCTGTGCCGGAGTCCGCGCCGTCAGCTGTGCCGGCACCCGCTCCGGTGCCGGTGCTTGTACCGGTGCCGATGCCGGTGCCGGTGCCGGTGCCGGTGCTTGTACCGGCGACCGCGGCGGCCCTGGCGGCCAGGTCGGCCCTGCGACTGGACGAGCTCAACGTCCCCAGCCTCCGAGTATCTCCTCGGCCGCGGTTCCGTACGGCACGTCCATCTCCGGGATGCTGGCGCCGAACGCCTGCGCGTAGCGCTCTAAACGGGGCACGGTGGCGTAGAGCACCCGCCGACCGTGCCCCTCCAGGATCTCCCGGACGGTCTCCGTACTGGTCGCGTGGGCCACCGTCCGGGTGAGCAGCACCGCGATCGACGGGTCCTCGTCGCGGTGGCCCGCGGCGTCCTCGAGCGCTTTGAACACCGGTCCGACGCGGTCCAGCTCCATCATCGTCGGCGCGATCGGCACCAGCACGTCGGTGGCAATGCGCAGGGTCGCCGACACGATCCCGTCGCGTTCCTCCAGCGGCGGGGTGTCGATCACCACGGTGTCCCACCGCTCCGGGTCGATCACGCCCCAGAGCTGGCGGTGCAGCGCGGTCGAGGCTAAACCCATGACGGGGACCGGCCAGCCGGCCAGCCCGTGCCAGCGCAGCGCGGAACCCTGCGGGTCGGCATCGACCAGCACGACCTTGCGGCCACGCTCGTGGAACGCGTGGGCAAGGAAGGCCGCCGAGGTCGTCTTAGCGCTGCCGCCCTTGAGGTTGGCGATCGTCAGCACCCGAATACCTGGCGTCACAATCGCAGGTTATCTTGTGCGTGGTTCGGCCGAGTTGACCCGTACGGATGTGTGGGGTTGCGCACCGCGTGTCGAGTTCGGCGCGTCGCGCTCGCCGTCCGGGTGAAGATCCGAAACCGGACCGGGGCCTGGCACGAGAGCAACGGCGCAACCTCCCTACTCATCAACGAACCGTTGATAATCTACGCGCGCTTCTCCCCGGCGAGCAGCGATGTCTCAGCGAAGGGCCGCACGCATGACAGGGGCGTATGCCGAGCAGCCCGTCCCTCCGACGCCGGGCGAGACCACCACCGTCGGGAAACGCAAACGGCCGGCCGGGGTGGCCACCACCGATGTCATGCTGAGCGCGCACGTTGGCAGCAATGCCGACGTGTTTCCGCTGGTCCTGGACCTGCACGTGGCGCCGGGCAGCCGAATCGCGGACGTCACCTGGGGCAAGGGCGCGTTCTGGCGGAAGGTGCCGGCCGACGCCTACCAGGTGCTCGCCACCGACCTGCAAACCGGCGTGGACTGCCGCAACCTGCCTTACGCCGACGGCGAGTTGGACTGCCTGGTGCTGGACCCGCCGTACATGGAGGGTCTGTTCCGCAGGGACCGTGATCACCTCGCCGGCGCCGGTACCCATGCGGCCTTTCGGGCGCACTACTCCGACGGGGCGCCGACCGATCCGGACCAGGGGCCCCGGTACCACGACGCGGTGCTGGACCTCTACCTGCGCGCCGGCGCCGAGGCCAACCGGGTGCTGCGCAATCACGGAGTGTTCATCGTCAAGTGCCAGGACGAGGTGAGCGCCAACCGGCAGCGGCTGACGCACGTCGAGTTGATCAACGCGTACACCGAGGCCGGCTTCTACTGCAAGGACCTGTTCATCGTGATTCGGCCCAACCGCCCCGGCATCGCCCGGCTGCTGCGCCAGGAGCACGCGCGCAAGAACCACTCGTACTTCCTGGTGTTCATCAAGCTGGATCCCCGGCACCCGAAGAGGTTGCGGGCGCCGGGGTCCAGCCGGACGACGACTCAAGCTCAGTAGATGATGACGCCGCGGATGTTCTTGCCGGCGTGCATGTCCTCGTAGCCCCGGGCCACCTCGTCCAGCCCATAGGTGGTGGTGACCAGCTCGTCCAGCTTGAGGTGCCCGGCGCGGTAGAGCTCCAGCATGCGGGGGATGTCCGCGGTCGGGTTGGACGAGCCGAACAGCGACCCCTTGAGCTTCTTCTCCAACAGGGTCAGCTCGCCGAGCGGGATCGGCACGCCCACCTGGGTCAGATCACCGAGGCCGGTGACCACCACGGTGCCCTGCTTGCGGATCGAGGCGAATGCCTCGGCGACGATCTCGCCCTTCATGATGCCGACGGTCACGATGGCCACGTCGGCGCCCTGTCCGTTGGTGAAGCTCCTGGCGATCTCGGTGGCCTCCTCCATGTTGTCCACCGCGTGCGTGGCGCCGAGTGCCTGGGCCACCTCCCGCTTGAACGGCACCGGGTCGACCGCGATCACGTTCGACGCGCCGGCGTGTGCCGCGCCCTGTACCGCGTTGATGCCGATGCCGCCGACGCCCTGGATGATCACGGTGTCCCCCGGGTGCACTTCGCCGGTGTTCACCGCCGAGCCCCAGCCGGTGCCCACGCTGCAGCCGAGCAGGCAGGCCTTGTCCAGCGGGGTGTCCTCGGGCACCTTGACGGTGGAGTCCACCGCCACGGTCGTGTACTCGCAGAACGTGGAGATGCCGCACATCTGGCCCACCGGCGAGCCGTCGTCCAGATGCAGGCGGAAGCTGGTCGGATCGGTCCAGCGAGCGCCGGCGAGCAGCCCGGCACCCAGATCACACAGGTTCTGGTGGCCGGTCGCGCACCACCGGCAGCGGCCGCAGGCCGGCAGGAACGAGAAGATCACCTTGTCCCCCGGCGCGAAACCCGGGGTGTTCGGCCCGACCGAGTCGACGATGCCGCCGCCTTCGTGCCCACCGGCGAACGGGTAGGTGCCTACCGGAATGTCGCCGGTAGCGATGTGGTCGTCGGAGTGACACAGTCCCGAAGCCACCATCTTGACCCGCAGTTCGCCCTGCTGGGGGTCATCCAGCTCCAGGTCCACCACCTCGAACTTGCCTGGGGCCTGCCGCACGATTGCGCCGCGAGTCCTCACAAGAAATCTCCTCCTCGAGATTGTCTGGCAGGTCATCCGGGGGCGTGACCACTGGCCATGTGACCGCCGGTCATATTAGGTTTCCACACCGCGTCACACAACACCCGGCCGGAGGGCACCGGCGCTGTCATCTCAGACAGGAGGAGGCCAGGTGCCGACGACGACGTGGTTCCGGTTGCCGGAAGCCCGGCGGCAGGCGATCTTGACCGCGGCCGAGGCCGAGTTCGGCGCCCGCGGTTTCTCCCGAGGCAGCCTGAACGTGATCGCGCGTAACGCGGGGGTGAGCAAGGGCAGCCTGTTCCAGTACTTCGCCGACAAGGCCGACCTGTGCACCTACCTGAGTGAGCTGGCCAGCCAGCGCATCCGGGCGGATATGGAGCTGCTGATCGCCGAGCAGTGCTGGACCGAGAGCTTCTTCGACGCCCTGCACGCCACCTGCTGCTACTGGATGAGCTACTTCGCCGGCCACCCCACCGACCGGGCCCTGGCCACGGCGATCACCCTCGAGCCCGATCCGGTCACCAGGGCGCCGGTCCGGGCGGCGGTGAACGCGCACTACATCGCGGTGTTCCGGCCGCTGCTGCGCTCCGCCCAGGAGGCCGGGCAACTACATCCCGAGGCCGACCTGGACGTGTTCCTCGCACTGCTGATGCTGGTGCTGCCACACCTGGCGATCGCGCCAAGCCAGCCCGGCCTGGACGCCGTGCTGGGGTTGCACTCCGACGACCCCCGCGACACGCAAAAAGTTGTCGAACGGATCATCGCCGGCCTGCGCACCGGATTCGCCTC
>DATHIT010000678.1:0-2833 GCA_035489915.1 Pseudonocardia sp.
CTCCGGCACCGCGAGGGACAGCAACCCGGCCCGGCCGAGCGCCTTCCACGCGGTGTCCGGGTCCTGCTCGCGGCCCAACACCTCGCGGGCGAGAGCGGCGACCTCGCGCTGCGTCTCGTCGAGCTGGAAGTCCACGCTCACCCCCGGACGGCCGAACTGAAACGTGTTCTAGTATTAGTAGTCGTTGTAACCCGGCGCCGCAACATCAGCCCGGCTCGCGGGGCAGGCGGAGGATCCGCTCGCCGGCCAGCGTGCTCAGGATCTGGGTGGTGCCGCCGGCGATGGACAGGCAGCGGCTGACCAGGAATTGGTGCACCAGTTCGGTGCACTCGCCGTCCACCGCGGCGCCATCCGGTCCGGCCAGCTCCAGCGCCGCCTCGGCCACCTGCTGGCGGTGCGCCACGCCGATCAGCTTGCGCACCGACGACTCCGGGCCGGGGTCCTGGCCGTCCAGCCGACGCAGTGTGGCGCGCAGCTCGAGCAGGGAGAGCGCGAGCCCCCGGGCGACCAGCTCGCCGAGTCCCTCGTCCGGACCCGAGGCGCCGGCCAGCAACCGTTCCACCGCCTCGCCCAGCGACGACCCGCCGCCCATCGCCACCCGCTCGTTGGCCAGCGTGGTGCGGGCCAACGCCCAGCCGCCGTGCACCGGGCCGACCACGCAGTCGTCCGGCACCGGCACGGCGTCCAGGAACACCTCGTTGAACATCGCCTCGCCGGTGATCTCGCGTAGCGGGCGGATCTCGATGCCCGGGGCGCGCATGTCCACCAGGAAGTAGCTGATCCCCCGGTGCTTCGGCGCGTCCGGGTCGGTGCGGGCCAGGCAGATTCCCCAGTCGGCCCGATGGGCCAGCGAGGTCCACACCTTCTGACCGGTCAGCCGCCAGCCACCGGGAACGCGCTCCGCCCTGGTGCGCAGGCCGGCCAGGTCCGAGCCGGCCTCCGGCTCGCTGAACAGCTGGCACCAGGTGAGCTCGCCGCGCAGCGTGGGCACCGCGAACCGGTCGATCTGCTCGGGCGTGCCGTGCTGGAGCAGGGTCGGTACCGCCCAGCCACCGATCACCAGGTCCGGCCGGTGCACGCCGGCGCGGCGCAGCTCCTCGTCGATCAGCAGCTGCTGTCCGGGGGTGGCGTCCCGGCCGTACGGCGCGGGCCAGTGCGGGGCGAGCAGCCCGGTGTCGGCCAGTCGGGCGCGTTGCCGTTCGGTGGGCAGCGCGGCGACTTCTTCGACGGTGCCGCGCACCGAGGGGCGGTCGGCCTCGACCTCGGCGCCCAGTGACACGGTCAGCGTCCGGCGCGCGCCGCCCAGGGCCAGCCGGGCCAGCCGGGCGCGCCACTGCGCGGTCGGCCCGAGCAGCTGCCGGGTGGCCACAGCCCGGCGCAGGTAGAGGTGCGCGTCGTGTTCCCAGGTGAACCCGATGCCGCCGAGCACCTGGATGGCGTCCTTGGCCGTGTCCACCGCCGCATCCAAGGCGATCGCGGCCGCCGCGGCGGCGGACAGGGGCAGCTCGTCGGGAGCTTCCTCGGCGGCTCGGGCGGCGTCCCAGGCCAGGGCGGCGGCCTGTTCGGTACGACAGAGCATGTCCACGCACAGGTGCTTGACCGCCTGGAACGACCCGATCGGCCGGCCGAACTGCTCGCGGACCGTGGCGTGCTCGGTGGCCGCGCGCAGGCACCACCCGGCCACCCCGGAGGCCTCGGCGGCGGCCAGGGTGACCGCCAGGTCGCGCACCCGCCCGGCGGTGAGCCCGGGCAGCGCGCGACTGGCCGGCACCACCACGTCGCGGAGGTCAACCCTGGCCACCGAGCGGGACAGGTCCACCGGGGGCCGCTCGGTGATCAGCACGCCGGGCTGGTCGACGTTCACCGCGAACCACTGCTCGCCAGCCGGGTCGCGGGCGCCGAGCAGCAGCAGGGTCGCGCCGGGCGCCGGGGACGGACCGGCGCCGAGTACCGCCGGGAGCTCGCCGCTCAGCGTCCACCCGCCGTCCGTCGGACGAGCCCGCAGCCCGGCGGAGTCCAACCCGACCGCCACCCCGACCGCGCCTTCAGCCACCGACGGGAGCCACTCCTTAGCGACGGCCGCGTCCGGGCACCCGGCGAGCAGTAGCCCACCCAGCACCGTGGGCAGCACCGGCCCGGGCACGAGCTCGGCCGCGCACTGCTCGAGCGCCGCCGCCGCGTCCAGGACCGTGCCGCCCGCACCGCCGAGGTCGGTCGGCAGTGCCACGCCGAACAGGCCGATCTCGGCGATCGCCGCCCAGCAGGCCCGGACGGTGGCCGGGTCGCCGGAGCGCACCGATTCGAGCGACCGAGCGCGGGTGGCAGCGGCCCGCACCGCGTCGCACAGGGCCTGTTGCTCCTCGGAAGTCACTATGGACACGGGCCGAGCATAGAACGTGTTACAGTTTTCGCCCAACGCGCGATGCTGGGGCGGAAGATAGCGATGACTCAATTCACAAGCCGGTACGGCCAGTCGAACTGAAACAGGTTCTTATACTGGCGGTGCTAACTTGGCGCTGAACACCAGCGGGACCAGCAAGGGAAGTCCGCAGATGACCGTAGAGCCACGACCGCCCGCGCTCGGCACGACCTTGAGTGCGCTGACGGACGACGATCTGGGTTCTCCCGCGCAGCGGGATCGCCGCAAGCGCATCCTGGATGCCACCATGGCGCTGGCCTCCAAGGGCGGGTTCGACGCGGTACAGATGCGAGCCGTCGCGGAGCGCGGCGACGTGGCCCTGGGCACCCTGTACCGGTACTTCCCCTCGAAGATCCATCTGCTGGTCACCGCGCTGATCCGGGAGTTCGGCCGGGCCCAGGAGAAGCTGGAGCG
>DATHIT010000679.1:0-4004 GCA_035489915.1 Pseudonocardia sp.
GTCGGCGGGTCGGCGGCGACCCGGGCGGCCAGGTCGGCTCGGAGGGCTTTTTTGTCGATCTTGCCTAGCTTGGTGACCGGCAGCTCGGCCACGGTGATCACGTGCTCCGGCCACTTGAACCGGGCCACCTCGGCGGCCGACATCGCCTCTCGGATCTCGGCCAGGGTGACCGCGGCGCCGGGACGGGGCACCACGTACAGGCATACCCGCTCGCCCAGCTCCGGGTCCGGCATGCCCACGGCGGCGACCTGCCGAACCGCCGGCACGCGGTAGGCCAGGTTCTCCACCTCTTCGGCGGACACGTTCTCGCCGCCGCGGTTGATCATGTCTTTGTCCCGGCCCTCGACGATCAGGTTGCCCTCGGGGGTGCGTCGACAGATGTCCCCGCTGCGGTACCAGCCGTCCGGGGTGAACGCTCGGGCGTTGTGTTCGGCGGCCCGGTAGTACCCGCGCGGGGTGTACGGGCCTCGGGTGAGCAGTGAGCCCGCCTCACCGTCGGGCACGTCCCGGCCCAGCTCGTCGACCAGCCGCACCTCGTCGTCCGGGCACAGCGGGCGCCCCTGGGTGCCACAGATCACCGGCTCCGGGTCGTCCAGGCGGGTGTAGTTGAGCAGCCCCTCGGCCATCCCGAACACCTGCTGCAGGGTGGCGCCCAGCACCGGCCGGACCCGGCGGGCGAGTTCGTCGGCGATCCGCGCGCCGCCGACCTGCAGCACCCGCAGCGTGCCCACCTGCTCCGCTCGGTGCCCTTCACCAGCCCCCTGACCAGCCCCCTGACCAGCGCAGTACTCCAACCAGCGGCCGGCCACCGCCGGGACCACCGCCGTGTGCGTGACGCCCTCGGCGGCGATGGTGGCAAACGCCCGGGCCGGCTCCGGGGAGGGCAGCATCACCACCCGCCCGCCGGCCAGCAGGGTGCCCAGGATGCCGGGGCAGGCCAGCGGAAAGTTGTGCCCGGCCGGCAGGCTGACCAGGTACACGCTGTCCGCGCCCACCCCACACAGCTCGGCGCTGGCCCGTGCGTTGTACGCGTAGTCGTCGTGGGTGCGGGCGATCAGCTTGGGCAGCCCGGTGGTGCCGCCGGAGAGCAGGAACACCGCGACCTCCGCGCTGGCCGGCGGGGCGCCCGCCGAGGCCACCCGGTCGTCGTCCGGGTGTTCGCTGGGCGCGCACAGGGCACGGAGGTCGACGCTCCCGGCGACCAGCTCGTCGCCGGCGACCAGCACATGGCGCAGCCCGTCCAGCTCGGTCGCCAGGTCGTGCGCGAGCTTCTGGTGGTCGAAGTCGCCGAGCCGGTCGGGCACCGCGATGGCCGCCACCTCGGCATGCCTGGCCAGGTGGGTCAGCTCGCCTCTTCGGTGCGCGGGCAGCGCCATCACCGGGACAACTCCGGCGCGCAGGCAGGCCATGGTGAGCACCACGAACTCCCAGCCGTTGGGCAGCTGGACCAGGATCCGATCGCCGGGGCGCAGCCCCAGCGCGCGCAGCCGGGCGGCCGCCGCGTCCGCCCGCTCGGCCAGTTCGGCGTGGCGCAGCCGCACCCCGGCCGCCGGATCGATCAGGGCGGGGGCGTCCGGCGTGCGGTCGGCGGCCTTGCGCAGCAGCTCACCCAGCGAGCGGCCGGCCCAGTACCCGGCCCGGACGTAGCGCCGCACGAACTCCGCCGGCCATGGCACCAGTCCGTCACTGATCGTGGTGGCCACGGATGTCCTCCTCCGGTTCCGACAGCCCGACCAGGTCGGCCCGGCCGGAGAGCACGGCGGTGACCGCACGGTCGCGGTCCAGCTCGTCGTCCACCAGCAGCGCCGGCACACCGTGTCGCAGCCGGGCCTGCTCGCAGAGCAGCGTGCGGTTCAACGGGGTACCGCCGTGCACCGCGACCAGCGCCGGCCCGGCCGCCACCAGCGCGGCCAGCTGGTCCAACGCGGCGGCGAGGGAGCCCTCCTGGTCGGGAGCGCGCACCCTGGCGCCCCACCGCTCACCCGCAACACCCGGTGGAAGTTCAGCGAACAGCGGGAGCTCGACGCCGCTGTCCGGTTCGGTGGCCAGCAGCTCGGTGACGGTCAGCACCCTGCCCTTCAGGGTCACGCCGGCCAGCTCCAGCTCGCTGTGCAACGGCTCGGCCCCGTGCCGGCGCAGCCAGCCGCGGTGAGCCTCGGCGACGAACTTCCGGTCGCGGCGGGCGAGCCGGGCGTCGGTGATGCTGCGGGAAAGGAAGTGGTAGCCGAACTGCCACGGCTCGAAGGCGTCGTGGTAGCGGCCGAAGTGCTCCCACCAGCTCAGGGACGGCCCGGCCGAACCCTGGATGGCCCGCACCGACGGCTGGGCGGCGGCCTCGTACCCCGCCAGTGCGCCGGCCAGGTCTCCTGGGTGCTCGGTCAGCGCGGCGGCCAGCGCGACCGCGTCCTCCATGGCCATCTTGGTGCCGGAGCCGACCGAGAAGTGCGCGGTGTGCACCGCGTCCCCGAGCAGCGCCACCGGCCGGGGCGTGCACGTGCTCCACCGGGAGGTACGACGGGTTCGGAAGTTGCCCCACCGGGAGTTGTTGCCCAGCAGCCGGCGCCCGTCGATCTGCCCGGCGAACAGGTTTTCCAGGTACGTCTGAGAGACCAGGTCGCTGGGCCCGGGCGGCTGGCCGTCATCGAACCGGTCCAGCCCGGCGGCCCGCCATGACGCCTCGTCGGTCTCCACGATGAACGTGCTGACCTCGTCGCTGATCGGGTAGCCGTGCACCGCGAACACCCCGTGCGGACCGCGCTGGTGCACAAAGGTGAGCCCGTCGAACAGGTAGTCGGTGCCGAACCAGATGAACTTCGCGCTGGCCGTCTCCACCGACTCCCCGAGCTCGACGCCGAGGCCCCGCAGCTCCTGGCGGACGGTCGAACCGGTGCCGTCGGCGGCCACCACCAGGTCGTAACCGTCCAGATCGGCCAGCCGGACCTCGGTGGCGTAGCGCACCTCGGCGCCGGCTTCCTCGGCCCGGTCGGCCAGCAGCCGCAGCAGGGTGCGCCGGGCGATCGCGGCCATGCCGTTGCCGGCGCAGCGCAACCGCTCGCCCTTGAGCCGCACTTCGATCTCATCCCAGTGCCGGCCGTGCCGCTCCAGCGCCTCCCGCAGCACCGGATCGGCGGCGTGGATGCCGGCCAAGGTGCGGTCGGAGAACACCACGCCGAAGCCGAACGTATCGCCCGCCCGGTTCCGTTCGAACACGGTGACCTCGGTGGACGGGTCGGCCCGGCGCACCAGCGTGGCCAGGAACAGCCCACCCGGGCCGCCGCCGACCACCGCAACCCGCACCGGACCTGGTCCCATCCGCCGCCTTCCGTCGACCGGAGCCAAGGCCCCGCAGAGTCAGCGCCTCCAAAAATACAACATTCTGCTCACGATTGACCAGATAATGAAACTATTCGCGCCTGACGTTCTCACCCACCGGGGCCGCGATCGGGTCCGGATCCGGGGTAGATCCGAGCAGCTCATCCACGTGGGCCTCAGCCGGCGCCCGCAGCAGGTCGTGCGCGCGCAGGAACACCTCGTGGGCCGCCCGCCCGAGCCAGTCGTTGGGCAGCAGCTCAGGCGGCAGGTCCGGGTCCCGGAACGGGAAGAGCCGATAGTCGTGGACCAGCCGCATGCGCTCCTCCAGGGCGTCCCGGCCGGCCCGGGCGCCGTTGCGGTAGCCGTCCAACCGTGGCTGGTAGCGCCCCAACCACTCGGCGTAGCCGCGGTTCAGCGCGTCCAGGTCCCAGGCGCGGGCGGCCAGCTCACGGTCCGCCTCGGGCCCCCGCGACCGGGAATGGAACACGTCCAGCCGGACCGGGTCGCGCCCGGCGAGGTCATCCTCCACCTGCGCCAGCCGGTCGTGCGGGCTGACCCACACCGATGGCGCGAGTTGGCCGAACCCGAGCCAGGACAACTTCTTGCGCAGCTGATCGCGCAGAGCCCGGTCGGCCTCCGGCACCGAGTAGATGACCATGTGCCACTGACCGTCCCAGGGCCCCGCCGCCCGG
>DATHIT010000680.1:0-2948 GCA_035489915.1 Pseudonocardia sp.
GCCTGCCTGATCACGGCGAGTGCCTGATCGCGCAGGCTGGGGCGCCTGAGCGGTAACGACTCCACGACGGCTTCCCCTTCGGCTGTTGACATCACTGCGGCCGTTGGGCAAATTCTGCCACTTAACGGTAATCGATAACCAGCAACTCACCGAGACGAAGGACATCGATGGTCTCAGCGGCGGCACGGCTCCCGGACGGCGGTGGTCCGGCGTGGATCAGCCCCGCCGCCGTCCAGCGGAGCCTGCCGATGGCCGACGCGATCGACGTTCTGGAGCAGACGCTGCGGGACGGACTGGACCCGGAACGGGACGGTCAGCGGTCCAGATTCGACACCCCGGAGGGACAGCTGCTGCAGATGCCCTCGGCGGGCGCCCGGTACTGCGGCAGCAAGATCCTCAGCATCCGCCCGGCCAACCAGAGCGACGGCTTCCCGGTGATCCAGGGCGTCTACGTGCTGTTCGACGGCGCACACATGTCCCCCGTCGCCGTGCTGGACGGGGCCGCGCTCACCACGTTGCGCACCCCGGCGGTCTCCGGGCTCGCCGTTCGACACCTCGCCGCCCCCGGCTCATCCCGGGTCACGCTGTTCGGCACCGGCGTGCAGGCGTGGGGCCACGTGCAGGCGATCTCCGCCGTGCTGCCGGTCGAGCACGTCGACGTCATCGGCCGCACCCCGGCGAACGTGGCGGAGATGGTGCGGCGGATCCGCGAGGCCGGGACGAGCGCCGCCTCGGCCGACGTCAAGGCGGTATCGGAGGCCGACGTGGTGGTCTGCACGACCGCCGCTCGTACCCCTCTTTTCGACGGTGCGCTCGTCGCGGACCACGCCGTCACCGTCGCCATCGGCAGCCACGCCCCGGACGCCCGCGAGGTGGACACCACGCTGGTCCGCCGCTCGTGGGTGGTGGTCGAGTCACGGGCCAGCGCGCTGCGGGAAGCCGGCGACGTGGTCCTCCCGATCGCCGAGGGCGCCCTCGACCCCGACGACCTGATCACCCTTGCCGACCTGGTCCGCCGCGCTGTCCCGATCACCCACGACCGGCCGCGGTTGTTCAAGGGCAGCGGGATGCCCTGGCAGGACCTTGCCACCGCCGGCGCCATCGCCGACCGAGTGCTCGGAGGGACCGGTTGACCACCACCCCAGGCCCGCTCACCGACAGCCCGGTCGGCGTCACCTTGCGCGACGTACGCAAGCAGTTCGGCGACCACGTCGTGGTGGACGACGTCTCCATGGAGGTCGCTCCCGGCGAGGTGGTCTCCATCATCGGCCCGAGCGGCGCGGGCAAGAGCACGCTGCTGCGCTGCATCAACCTGCTGGAGCGGCCCGACTCCGGGGACATCACCGTCGGCGACGTGACGATCCACCCGGAGACCGGCGTCTCGCCGAAGGACCTGACCAGCCTGCGCCGCACGGCGGGCATGGTGTTCCAGTCGTTCAACCTCTTCCCGCACCTCACCGTGCTGCGCAACATCTCGATCGCCCAGGAACGGGTGCTCGGCCGCGACCGCAAGGAGGCCGAGGCCCGCTCCCGGGAGCTGCTGGCCCGGGTCGGGCTCGCGGAGAAGGCCGACACCTATCCCACCCGTTCCTCCGGCGGCCAGCAGCAGCGCATCGCGATCGCCCGGGCACTGGCCATGGAGCCCAAGGTGATGCTCTTCGACGAGCCCACCTCGGCGCTAGACCCCGAACTCGGCCTGGACGTCCTGGAAGTGATGCGCGGGCTGGCCGGCGAGGGCATGACGATGATCGTCGTCACCCACGAGATGCACTTCGCGCAGGACGTCTCGGACCGGATCGTGGTGATGGCCGACGGGCGGATCATCGAGCAGGGGCCACCGTCGCAGGTACTGACCGCCCCCTCGAACGAGCGGACCAAGCGCTTCCTGCGAGCCGTGACGGACCGCTGATGATCTACCTCCAGGCCGTCCTCCTCGGCGTTCCGATGACCGTGCTGATCACGGTCCTGGCGTTCGCGGTCGGCGCGGTGCTCGGTGTGCCGCTGGCGCTGGCCCGCCGCTCGCCGCTCGCGCCGCTGCGGGTGGCGGCCCGCTTCGTGATCGACGTGCTGCGCGGGATCCCGCCGGTGGTGTTCCTGTTCGTCATCTACTTCGGCATCGGCACCGACGTGATCAAGCTCAGCTCGTTGCAGGCCGCCGTGGTCGGCCTCGGACTGATCGCCGCCGGCTACCTCGCGGAGATCTACCGAGGCGGCCTGCTGGCCGTGCACAAGGGCCAGTTCGAGTCGGCGGCCGCGCTGGGGATGAACTCGTGGACCTCGATGACCCGGATCATCGGGCCGCAGGCGTTCCGGGTCGCGCTCCCGTCGGCGACCACCTATGCCATCGGGCTGCTGAAGGACTCCTCGATCGCCTCGACGATCACCGCCACCGAGATCCTCTACCGGGCGACCGCCTCGTCGCGCGGGCACGGCGCCGGGCTCGAGCCGTTCCTGATCGCCGCGGTCGTCTACATCGCGCTGGGTGCCCCGCTGGCCTGGCTGTCCCGGACCATGGACGCCAAGATGAGGGCGCGGGTGGCCAGGTGAACGAGGACACCCTGCTCGGCGGTTGGCTCGAATGGCTGCCCAGCCTGCTCGACGGACTCTGGCTGAGTGTCCGGTTGGCCGGCGCCAGCCTGATCATCGGCATCCCGCTGGGTTTGGCGCTGGCGCTGCTGATGTCCGCCAAGCACAAGTGGGTGCGGGTGCTGGCGATCATCGTGGTCGAGGTCGGACGCGGGACCCCGGCTCTGGTCATGCTGCAGATCGTCTACTTCGGGCTGCCTTCGGCCGGGCTCACCGTCGGTTCGTTCGTCGCGGCCGTCGTCGCGCTGGCGCTGACCACCGGCGCCTACACCAGCGAGATCCTCCGGGCCGGCCTGCAGGCGGTGCCGCACGGTGAGGTGGAGGCGGCCTCGGCGCTGGCCATGAACAACCGGGACACGCTG
>DATHIT010000681.1:0-4055 GCA_035489915.1 Pseudonocardia sp.
GGTCGGGTCCAGGCCGATCCAGCCGGCGCCGGGCAGGTACACCTCGGTCCAGGCGTGCAGGTCGGTGAAGTCGGCGGTGGGCCCGGCCGGGCCGACCAGCGGCTTCTGGTCGGCGACCAGCTGGACCAGGTAGCCGGAGACAAAGCGGGCGGCCAGCCCCAGCTTGCGCATGATCGCAACGAGCAGCCAGGCGCTGTCCCGGCACGATCCGAGCTGCCGCTCCAGGGTCTGTTCGGGGGTCTGCACGCCGGCTTCCATCCGGGTGAGGTAGCCGATGTCGCGCTGCAGCCGCTGGTTGATGCCGACCAGGAAGTCGTTGACCGGGACGCCGTCACCGGGCTTGGCGCCGAGCTCAGCGAGCCATTCGGTGAGCAGCGGCCCTGGCGTCTCGGTGGCCAGGTAGGGGCCCAGGTCGCGGGCCAGCTCCGGGTCGTACTCGAAGGGGTAGCGCTCAGCTGACTCGTCGACGAAGAAGTCGAACGGGTTGATCACGGTCATGTCCGCGACCAGGTCGACGGTGATGGTCAGCTGCCGGGCCGGCTCCGGGAACACCAGCCTGGCCAGGTAGTTGCCGTACGGGTCCTGCTGCCAGTTCAGGAAGTGGGTCTCCGGCTCGACCCGCAGCGAGTAGGACAGTACCGGCGTACGGGAGTGCGCGGCCGGGCGCAGCCGCACCACGTGTGGCCCCAACCGGACCGGCCGGTCGAATCGGTACGACGTCTGGTGCTCAAGAGCAACGTGAATTGCCAAGCTGTCCCCTCGATCAAATGCGTATCTAGGCGGGCTCGACGACCGCCGGTGGTGCCGCCTCGAGCCGGAAGTAAGTTCGCGCAAGCTCATCGTGCAGTGCGCCGATGCCAGATTCCAGGTCATCGGCCAGTTCGTGTAGCTCGCTGGGTGTGTCGACCTCGGCTGGTTGCAGGTCCCGCAGCCGGGCCCGCACCTGGGCGCAGCCGGCCAGCGGCAGGGCGGCCCTCGGCAGTTGGGCCAGCGCCCGGGCGGTGCTGGCCAGGCAGAACTCCACCGACCTGGGGAACCGCTCCTCGCGCAGCAGGAAGCGCGCCGCTGCCGGGCCGGGTACCCCGCTGCCCTGGCTGCGGCGGAACATCTGATGCGCGGCCAGCGAACGCAGCACGCTCATCCAGGTGAGGTCGTGGTAGGGCTCGCCGCCGGCGTCCTCGGCGGGCTGACCGACCAGGATGCCGGCCTGCACGTCGAGCACCCGGATGGTCATGTCGGCACGTTCCAGATAGCGGCCGATCTGCAGGAATCCGTACGCCTCGTCGTCGCACATGGTGCCGGCCAGCGACCCGGCCAGCAGCTGGCAGCGCGCGATCACCTCGTCCATCCAGTCCAGCCGGGTACGCCGGTCGATCGCCCCCGCCGAGCTGGCCGCCGCCCAGTCGTGCAGCTTGGTGACCACCTCGAAGGACGCGGTGGGCAGCAGCACCCGGCTCAGCTGCAGGCTCACCGTGGCCTGGGCGATGCTGGAAAGGATCGAGCCCCGGTTCTTCGGGTCGATGGCCAGAAAGGCGACCACGTCGTCCTCGTCCGGCCCGGTGTGCCGGCCGAGGAACTCCTCGCCGGCGCCGGTCACCGCGAGCAGCGGCGACCAGCCCACCCCGGCGGCCCTGGGCAGGTCGAGGAACAGCTCGGTGTGCACCCGGACCAGCCGTGCGGTCGCCTCCGCCCGTTCGAGGTAGCGGCCCGCCCAGTACAGCGACTCCGCGAACCGGGATAACAACATGGCGTGCCCCCTACCTGGCCTCTGTGTGGTCCGGTCGAATCCCCGACACGGTGGGATCGAGCACCCAGGTGTCCTTGCTGCCGCCGCCCTGCGAACTGTTCACCACCAGCGAGCCTTCGGTCAGCGCCACCCGGGTGAGGCCGCCCTGGGTCACGTAGGACCGCTCGCCGGACAGGATGAACGGGCGCAGGTCGACGTGGCGGGGCACCACCCGGCCGTCGCACAGTGTCGGCACGGTGGACAGCGCGAGGATCGGCTGGGCGATGTGGTTGCGCGGGTCGGCCTCGATCCGCAGCCGCATGGCCTCCTTCTCGGCCTTGCTGGCGAACGAACCCACGAACACACCCATGCCGCCGGACTCGTTCGCCGGCTTGACCACCAGCTCGTCCAGGTTGGCCAGCACGTGGCCGCGGGCCAGGTCGTCGTGGCACAGGTAGGTGGGCACGTTGGCGATCTTGGGCTCCTCGCCGAGGTAGTAGCGGATCAGCTCCGGTACAAAGGCGTAGATGACCTTGTCGTCGGCCACCCCGGCGCCGGGCGCGTTGGCGATGGCCACGTTGCCGGCCCGCCAGGCCCGCATCAGGCCGGGCACCCCGACCAGCGAGTCCGGCCGGAACGCCTCCGGATCCAGCCACAGGTCGTCGATCCGGCGGTAGATCACGTCCACCCGGACCGGGCCGCTCACCGTGCGCAGGTACACGCAGTCGTCGGCTTCGACCACGAGGTCGCCGCCCTCGGCCAGGTGCGCCCCCATCTGCCGGGCCAGGAACACGTGCTCGAAGTACGCGGAGTTGAACGCCCCGGGGGTGAGCACCGCGATGGTCGGCCAGTCCCCGTCGCGCGGGGACAGCGTCGCGAGCAGTTCGCGCAGGCGGTGCGGGTAGCTGTCCACCGGGTGGATGTCCAGGTCCCGGAACAGGTCGGCGAACACCCGCTTGGTGATCAGCCGGTTCTCCATCATGTAGGAGACCCCGGAGGGCACCCGCAGGTTGTCCTCCAGCACGTAGACCGTGCCGTCCCGGTCGCGGACCAGGTCGCTGCCACAGATGTGCGCCCACACCCCGCCGCGCGGCTTCACCCCGACGCACTGCGGCCGGAAGTTCTTCGAGCTGGCCAGCACCTCGCGCGGCAGCACCCCGTCGGCGACCACCCTGGCCGGCCCGTACAGGTCGTCGATGAACATGTTCAGCGCGGTCAGCCGCTGCACCAGGCCGGCGGAGATGGCGTTCCATTCCTGGGTGGAGATGACCCGGGGGATCACGTCGAACGGCCAGGACCGGTCCGTGTTGTCGGCGTCGGAATACACCGCGAACGTGATGCCCATGGCCTTGATCGCCAGCTCGGCCGCCCGCTGCCGCTCGAGCAGGTCGTCGCCAAGGCCGGCGAGGTAGCGGATCACACCCTCGCAGGCGGTCCGGGCACCCCCGCCCACCAGCATCTCGTCGAAGAAGCCGGGGCTCTGGTAGCCGTTCCAATGCGCCTCGGCACGAGTAGTCATCTGGCGAAATCACCCCCTGGCAAAGCATGAGTCAGCCCTGTGGCCGGCAGGTTTCGCGGCGGTCAAAACGTGCACCAATCAGCAATCACGTCCGTCGTGACGCGCTGATCGCGCGGCACGGGCGGTCGCGGCCATGTCTTGGACGGACAGCTTGGACGGACAGAGCGTCGGCGGGAGACTCGGCAGCGTGAACAAGCACCCGACCTGCGAGACCTGCGGCGTACAGTACCCGCCCGACGCCGACCTGGAGCACTGCAAGATCTGTGAGGACGAGCGCCAGTACGTGGGCTACCGGGGACAGCGCTGGACCAGCCTGGCCGAGCTGGCCGGGGAGGGCGCCCGGGTGGTGGTGCGCGAGGAGGTCCCCGGTCTGTGGGGCGTGGGGGTCGAGCCCAGCTTCGCCATCGGGCAGCGCGCGCTGCTTGTGCCCGGGCCCGGCGGGAACCTGTTGTGGGACAGCACCGGCTACCTCGACGATGCCGCGGTGGCCCGGGTCGGCGAACTGGGCGGGCTGGCCGCGATCGCGCTGTCGCACCCGCACTACTACGGCTGCATGTCGGACTGGAGCGCGGCGTTCGGCGGGGTGCCCATTTACGTGCATGCGCGCGACGAGCAGTGGCTGGCCCGGCGCGACCACGTCGAGCTGTGGCGTGGCGAGCGGCTGGAGGTGCTGCCCGGCCGGACGCTGATCAACGCCGGGGTGCACTTCGCCGGTGGCACGGTGCTGCACTGGGCGGACGGGGTGGATGGGCGGGGCGCGCTGTGCGCCAGCGACATCTTCACCGTGGCCGCCGACCGCCGGTGGGTCAG
>DATHIT010000682.1:0-32768 GCA_035489915.1 Pseudonocardia sp.
TACATCTCGCCCTACTTCGTGACCGACGCCGAGCGGATGGAGGTCGAGCTGGAGGACCCCTACATCCTGCTGATCTCCTCGAAGGTCTCCACCGTGAAGGACCTGCTGCCGCTGCTGGAGAAGGTCATGCAGGGTGGCAAGCCGCTGGCCATCATCGCCGAGGACGTCGAGGGCGAGGCCCTGGCGACCCTGGTGGTGAACAAGATCCGCGGCACCTTCAAGTCCGTCGCGGTGAAGGCCCCCGGTTTCGGTGACCGTCGTGAGGCGATGCTGACCGACATGGCCATCCTGACCGGTGGCGAGGTCATCTCGGAGAAGGTCGGCCTGAAGCTGGAGAACACCGACCTGGCGCTGCTGGGTCGGGCCCGCAAGGTGGTGGTGACCAAGGACGAGACCACCATCGTCGACGGTGCCGGTGACGCCGACCAGATCGCCGGTCGGGTCCAGCAGATCCGCAACGAGATCGACAAGAGCGACTCCGACTACGACCGTGAGAAGCTGCAGGAGCGCCTGGCCAAGCTGGCCGGCGGTGTTGCGGTGATCAAGGCCGGGGCGGCCACCGAGGTGGAGCTCAAGGAGCGCAAGCACCGCATCGAGGACGCGGTGCGCAACGCCAAGGCCGCCGTGGAGGAGGGCATCGTCGCCGGAGGCGGCGTGGCTCTGCTGCAGGCCGGTGCTGGCTCGCTGTTCGACGGCCTCGGCCTGGACGGCGACGAGGCGACCGGGGCGAACATCGTCAAGGTTGCCCTCGAGGCTCCGCTCAAGCAGATCGCCATCAACGCCGGCCTCGAAGGCGGCGTCGTGGCGGAGAAGGTCCGCGGCCTGGAAGCGGGCTGGGGTCTCAACGCTGCCACCGGCGAGTACGTGGACCTGATCAAGGCCGGCATCATCGACCCGGCCAAGGTCACCCGGTCCGCGCTGCAGAACGCGGCCTCGATTGCGGCGCTGTTCCTCACCACCGCGGTCGTCATCGTCGACAAGCCGGAGCGCAACTCCGCACCCGCTGGTGACCCCACCGGTGGCATGGGCGGCATGGACTTCTGACGTCCCTCGGCTGGTCGGGCCGAGGAAATGCACTCGGCCCGACCAGCCACCTTTCCAACACCGGGTGCCCGGGTGCGAAGGGAGCTGGCCGGTGGACGGCGAAGCTCACGACTCCGCCGGCCGTCACGCGCTCGCGGCACATGATCCGCGGCACCGGGCGGAGGCGGATCTGCGGGACAAGGGCCTGTCGCGCGGCTCGGTGGGGTTGATCTCCAGCGTGGTCCTCGGCATCTCCTCGGTGGCACCCGCGTACGCCTTGACCGCGACCCTCGGGCTGCTCGTGACCGCGGTCGGGCTGAAGGCACCGGCCATCTTCATCGCTGGGTTCATCCCGATGTTCCTCACCGCCTACGGCTACCGCGAGCTCAACAAGGTGGCGCCGGACTGTGGCAGCTCCTTCACCTGGGCAACCAAGGCGTTCGGCCCGTACATCGGCTGGATGTGTGGCTGGGGACTTGTCGTGGCCATCATCATCGTGCTGTCGAACCTGGCCGGCGTCGCGGTGTCCTTCTTCTACCTGTTCATCGCCCGGCTGACCGGCGTCGAGTCGATTGCCGACCTGGCGGGCAACAAACCGGTCAACGTCCTCACCTGCCTGACGTTTGTCGCGATCGCCACGTTGATCGCCTACCGGGGCATCACCGCGACCGAACGCGTCCAGTACATCCTGGTCGGGTTCCAGATGGTCATGCTCGTCGTGTTCGTCGTCATGCTGTTCATCGGGATCGGGCGTGCGGACAATCCGCGGTCCATCGGTTTCAGCCTCGACTGGTTCCATCCGTTCACCGGCCTGGAGCTCAGCGCCTTTGTCGCGGGCGTGTCGGCGTCGATCTTCGCCTTCTGGGGTTGGGACACCAGCTTCTCGGTCAACGAGGAGAGCAGGGACTCCGACAAGACCCCGGGTCGCGCGGGGCTGCTGTGCGTGGTGACGATCCTGGTCACCTACCTGGTCGTCGCGGTAGCCGCGATGATGTACGCCGGCATCGGCGGTGAAGGCACCGGGCTGGGCAACGAGGCCACCACCGACAACGTGTTCGCCGCGCTCGCCGGGCCGACCATGGGCGGGGCGGGTCTGCTGCTCTTTCTCGCCGTCCTCGCGTCCAGCGCCGCGAGCCTGCAGACGACGTTCCTGCCCGCGTCCCGGACGCTGCTCGCGATGGGGACCTACCGGGCCATTCCGCCGCGTTTCGCCAGCGTGCACCCGCGCTTCCGGATTCCGGCCTTCGCGACGCTGATGTGCGGCATCGGAACGTCGGTCTTCTACACCGTGCTGACGATCTTCAGTCAGAACGTGCTGAGCGACACGATCGCCGCCCTCGGGATCATGATCTGCTTCTACTACGGGCTCACCGCGTTCGCGTGCGTCTGGTATTTCCGCAAGGAGCTGTTCGCCAGCCCGGCAAACTTCGTGTTCAAGTTCGCCTTCCCGCTGGTCGGTGGGCTGATGCTGGCCACGGTGTTCGTGATCTTGCTCAAGGACAGCTTCGACCCGTCCTATGGCAGCGGCGCCTCGATCGCCGGGGTGGGCCTGGTCTTCGTCCTTGGCCTCGGGGTGTTGGTCCTCGGCGGTGTCCTCATGCTGATCTGCCGAGCCCGCTATCCCGCCTTCTTCCGCGGAGAGACACTCGCGAAGGACACGCCCTCGCTGGTCGTGGCCGATTAGGGCGCGACATCGAGCGCGGGGTTGCGGTCGAAGAACCCGACTGGTTTGAGCCAGAAAGAGATCTTGTCGACCGGCATGATCGGCCACTCCTCGGGCCTGGTGATGTGATGGATGCCGAAGACGTGCCAGAGCACGATGTCAGTGTTCTCGATTGATCGGTTCTTGGCCGTCCAGACCGGCAGACCCTCGTCGGTGGCGCTCTGGTTGACGAACTCCCCGCACGGCCAGCGCTCGTCCGGGTCGTACGGCGTGACCCACAGGGTGTGCCCGATCACCTGAGCGCGCTGGAAGACCGGCGAGCTGGGGTCGAGCATCGCCGGGAAGCTCGCGCTGGGGACGAGCTTGTAGCCGACCGGAGTGCCCATGTGGTTGGTGACGTTGGTGTTGATGACCTTCCAGCCACGCTGGGTCTCCCACCGGAAGTCCTGCTTGCCGTCAGCCTCGGTCAACAGCGGCGTGCTGGTCGACACCAGCGCCAGGCCGTACGGGTTGTCCGGCCCGATCGGCGGCGCCGACGACTCGGTCATGCACACCGTGTTGTCCGCGCCGTCAATCTCCAGATCCATCCGCGCGACCAGGAAGTGCTGATGGAACGGGGCGTACGTGCGCTGGTCGACCAGCGCCCCGAACAGCGGCTGATGCCCCTCATCGAAGTGTCCGACGACCATGATCCCGGTCGCCCGGACCTCGCACTCGATGTTGCCGTCCTGGTAGAAGTTCCAGTAGATGAGGTACTCGTAGTTGGCCACCGTGACGTGGCAGGAAATCACCAGCCGCCGCGCCCGGCGCACCTCCGCACCGCTGACCCCGTCGACGTGCTTCCACAGCACCCGGTCGTCCTCCTCATGGATGCAGATCGCGTTCTCGATCGTGTACGGCTCGCCGGCGCTGTCGTGCAGCTCGGCGTCCAGGTAGACGATCTCGCCGAGGCAGTCACAGCCCAACGTCAGCGACGTGGTCATGAATCCCAGGCCCCACTCGCCGATGTCGAACGCGGTCCGCCGGACGTGGTCGACCCCGGGATCGCGGTACGGAACGATCATCTCGGCGACCGACAACCGATGCGCGATCGACCGCACCCGGCCCTGATCGCGGTAGCCGACGCGGTGGATCACCATTCCTTCCCGGTAGTTGAAGCCGAGCCGCATCGACCACCCCTGCCAGTGCAGCTCGTGCCCGTCCAGGGTGAAGGACACCCCGTCCGGCTGTGCGATGTGCAGCGGGGTGAGGTCCTCGCGCGGCCGAAGGCCGGGCAGATGTTTCGGCTGGTACTCCCCCACGATCTCCGGCCGGCTGGCGACCTGGAACGTGTCCTCGATCTCCAGCAGCCGCATCTCGTTCATGTCGACCAGGAAATGCAGTCCGTTGACCGGGTGGGCGTAGGGATTGGAGTCGGCTTCAGTGCGGAACCACGTGTCGGTCCAGCCGAGCCGACGACCCCGGTACTTCTCCGGGACGAGGAAGTCACCGAAGGTCCATACGTCGATGAGCACCTTGTCCAGCTCGGTGATGCCCCGCTTCGCCAGCGCCCGCGCCACCCGAGGGTCCTTGCGCATCGCCTCGTCGCACTCGTGCCACTCGTCGACGGTCATGTTGGGTTGCTTGCCGGGCTGGTGTTCCCAGGACAGCACAGCGTTCTCGGTCAGGGAGACCACCGCCTTGTAGGCGGCACCGTCGCGGCGGTCCCAACACACCACGAGTGCTTCCCGAACGATCGCCGCGCCAGCGGTGAAATCCCGCACCACCGCCTTTGCCGGCTCCCTCAATTCGATCGACGCGAACCGGTAGGCGTCATTCACCCCCTGATCGCGGCGCAAGATCGCGGCGGCCCGGCGAAACTCGTCCGCCGTCAGCGGGTCGAGCGGATGACGCACCGCGACGCTGGTCTGTTGCGAGGCGCTGGTGTTCATCCGGCCCTTCCTTCCATCACTGGCTGAAGGTACCGGCGCCTGATCTGAGATGAGTGATCTCCGTGCGAGCGGGGGGTTGGCCTCGCTGGCTCCGCAACCGCGGAATTGGCTACGGAGCGTGCCGATAACCACCCAGACGTGCACGCAGCGTCACTCTTGAGACCACCTCAGTCTACAAACCCTTGGCGGCTCGACGTCGTTTTAGAGACATTCACCACCGACCGCGGACGCTCCCCACCTGCCGCGGCCGTCGAAAGGGGACATTGGTGTCCATCGAACGACAAGATCCTCATCGCCAGCTTTCCGAGCCTGACTGTCAGTCGGCCGGCGCCGCTTTTTAGCTGGAGAGGATCACCATGCCTGCTCACCGCGCTGCAACCCGTCCACGCCCTGATCCCGGTGGCGACACCGCCACCACGCGCAACAGCGTCAGCCGTCGGCGTTTCCTCGGTTTCCTGGTCGCCGCACCGACCCTGGTGGTTGCCGCCGAACTCGGCCGCAGCGCCGCGTTCGGCACGCCTCCGGCCTGGGCCGCGGCCCTGCCGAAGCTGCCCGGAATACCGTCGCCGCCGCAGACACCGGAGTACTACGACCTGCTGGACGGCCTTCGGGACAGCGCCCGGCCGACCGCGAACCTGATCACGATCGAGGTGCACCGCGACGGCACCGTTTCGTTCGCGCTGCCACGCTCGGACAACGGCCAGGGAATCATCACGTCCACCCAAATGATCATCGCGGAGGAGATGAATCTGGACGTCGACCAGGTGCAGGTGACCCTGGCCGACGCTCGACCGGAGCTGGTGTTCAATCAGCTCACCGGCGGGTCGAGCACCACTTTCACCACGTACACCCCGATCCGGGTGGCGGCGGCGCTGGCTCAGGGCCGCCTGCTGGGCGCGGCGGCGGCGCAGTTGGCCCAGGAGAAGGCGGTGCTGACCAGCCGGAAGGGCCTGATCCTGGGCAGGAACGGCGAGTCGTTGCCGTTCGGCGAGCTGACCGAGGCGGCCGCCAGCCCGGTCACCGAGGCGGTCGAGGTCGCCCTCAAAGACCGCGAAAAGTTCACCATCATCGGTAAGCCGCAAACCAAGACCGATGCGTACGAGATGGTCACCGGTCGGAAGAAATTCACCACCGACCTGCGGATCCCGGGCGCGCTGCCCACGGTCATCTGTCGTGCGCCGGACCTCAACGGGTACCCGAAGGACGCGGAGAACCTCGACGAGGTCCGTTCGATGCCGGGCGTCACCGACGTGGTGAAGGTCAGTACCGGGTACGCGGTGCGCGCGGCCACCTTCGGGCAATGCATCGACGCGGTGAACGCGCTCGAAGTGCGGTGGAACGCCGGCACGGTGGTCGGCGAGAACGACGAATCGGTGCTGAAGAAGCTGCGGAAGGCTGAGTTGCCGTTGGCCGTGCCGAAGGGGGCCGGGGAGACCGTCGAGGGTCAGTTTGTCTTCTACTTCCGCGGCGGTAGCGCCTTGGAGACGAACTGCGCGATCGCCGATGTGCGCGAGGACCGGGCGGAGATCTGGAGCCCGAGCAAGAGCCCCATCGCGGCGCAGGCCGAGATCGCCAAAAAGCTCGGGCTGCCACAGAACGCGGTGACGTTCCACGTCAGGCAGGGTGGTGGGTCGTTCGGCCGCAGGCTGTTCTTCGACGGTGCGTTGGAGGCCGCGGAGGTCTCCAAGAAGATGGGCAAGCCGGTCAAGTTGATGTGGACCCGGGCGGACGACGCGCGGCAGGGCCGGACGCACCCGATGGCCACCTCCCGGATCCGTGCCCAGATCACCAAGGACTCCGTGCTGAGCTTCGAACAGCGGCACACCAGTGTCGCCACCGAGGTCAATCCGGGCTTCTCCGAGGCGATCACCGCCGCCGCGGGTAAGGCACCACTGGGCAATCTGTCAATCTCGGAGATCATCTGGGAGCTCACCCAGGTCACGCCCTACGAATTCGGCAACTCGACCCGGCTGCTCAACGAGGTCGATATGCGGTTCAACACCTCCGCCACGCGCAACATCTACTCGCCGGACGTGGCCACCGCTCGGGAACTGATGGTCGACCAGATCGCGGCCAAGATGGGCAAGGATCCCTACGAGTTCCGGGCCCAGTTCACCAAGCTCGAGCGCTGGCGCAAGGTGCTGGACCGCGCCGCGAAGGAAGCCGACTGGGGCAAGTCGATGGAGCGGGGCACCGCCCAGGGAATCGGCATGCATGTCGAGTACAAGGGCGCGGCGGCGTGCGTGGTCGAGATCGACTGCCGGCCGGACACGGTGAACCGGAAGATCAGGCAGGGGCGGACCGGCGCGCGGGTCACCAAGGTGACCTACGTCGTCGACATCGGTCTGGTGATCAACCCGCGCGGGGTGGAGGCGCAGATGATGGGCGGAATCAACGACGCCCTGGCGATGACGCTGACCTCCAGCCTGCACCTCGACGACGGTCACTTCATCGAGGCGAGCTGGGACAACTACTTCTACACCCGGCAGTGGAACACCCCCTGTGAGATGAACATCATCGTCATCGACGACTCGGAGTCCCCGGAGCCGGGTGGTGTCGGCGAGTTCGGCCTTGCGGCCACCTGTGGGGCGGTGGCCTGCGCCTACGCCCGGGCGACCGGGGATGTACCGGAGTACTTCCCGATCAACCACAAGGAATCGCTGCCGTTCGAGCCGTATCCGACCGTGCCGCCGATCCCGCCGTCGCCGAGCAACGGCCTCGAGCACACGTACTGAGGAGCCTGACATGCCGACACAGACCTTTACGCTCAATGGCGAGTCCGTCACGGTCGACGTCGATGACGACGTCCGCCTGCTCTGGGTGATCCGCGACCTTCTCGGAGTGACCGGACCGAAGTACGGATGCGGGATCAACGTGTGCAAGGCGTGCACCAGCCACATCAACGGCAAGGCGTTCAACCCGTGTTCGGTCCCGGTGGGTGACATCAAGGAATCTGACAAGATCACCACGATCGAGGGCCTGGCCGACACCGTCGACGATGACCTGCACCCGATGCAGCAGGCATGGATCGACCACGACGTCGCGCAATGCGGCTACTGCCAGCCGGGCCAGATCATGGCCGCCGTGGCCAAGGTGCGACAGTGCCAGGACGAGGATCGTGACGTCGACGACGATGCGATCGAGGAGATACGCAACATCTGCCGGTGCGGCACGTACAACCGGATCCGCGAGGCGATCAAGGCCGGCGCAGAGGAGATGTGAGCAAGCCCGACCCCGGTCCCGGTCCCGAGACGCTCCCCACCACCGAAGGACAACCCATGAACGCACGCAGGCTCGTCACGCTCGCCCTGGCCAGCGCGGCGCTTCTCCTGATCGCGGCCGGCGTCGCCCACGCCGACGAAGACGACAGCGAGGGCTACCCCAGCACACAGAGCCCGACGCAGGGCGCGGACTCCGGCGCAGCCACGCTCGACAACTCCGCCGACTCCTTCAACGACGCGGCCAACGGCGACGACCGCCCGGACGGCGCGAACGGCACGGAGACCGAATTCGTGCAACCCGACCCCCGCTTCGTCGAGGGCCCGGTCGGTGGGCTCCTGAAGAACGGCCCGCTCAAATGACCCGGCCAACACAGTCCACCGCGCAAAGGAGTAGGCAATGGGCGCAATGAGCCCCACCCATTGGCTGATCGTCCTGGGTGTTCTGGTGTTGCTGTTCGGCGCCAAGAAGCTTCCCGAGCTCGCTCGATCGGTCGGCCAGTCCACCCGCGTCTTCAAGGGTGAAATGCGCGGGCTCAAGGCCGACGCCGAGTCCGCCGCCATTACCCAGGCGAACCCGGCCGCCGCGGAATCAGCGACTCCGACGCAAGCCACTGATCAACAGTCCATCCATTCGCCCATCCGGTGATCTCGGTATTTGCCGCCACAAAATGGCGACACCGCGACACACCGGATCCGCGCTGTCAGGGTCCGGCGCGGAAGTCGGCCGGACGCTCACGAGGCGCCTCGGCCAGTGCCTTGCGCACACCCTCCGCGTCGTAGTCCTTGCCATACACCGGCGTCCCGGGCTGCTGCCGCCACGAGTCGTCGAGCGTGCCGCCGTCGACGGGGTCGAAACCGAGCTGGTCGACCAGGTCCAAGACGAGCTGCTTGGCCGGCCCGTCCGCGCCGGCAACCGGCAACGCGATCCGCCCGGGGGCAGCCGCCGGCACACCCCGCTCGAGCAGGTGCTTCCAGAAGATGCCGTTGAAGACCTTGACCACTGGGGCGCCGAGGTGCTCGGCGACCCACACGCTCTCCGGCGTACCGTCCTCGATCGCGCCGATGCGGCCGTCCCGCTGCTGCGGGTAGTAGTTGTTCGTCTCGATCACCGGGGCACCGGACTTTGCCTTCGCTACGATGCCCGGCGCCAGGTCCGGCACATTCTTCTGCGGGATGCTGACAATCACCACGTCAGCATCCGTGGCGGCGTCCGCGGCCCATACGGCCTCCGCACCAGTTTCCGCCGCGAGCTCCGCCAGGGTCCGCGGGTCACGCGAGTTGGCCACCCGTACCTCGTGGCCGAGCCCGGTGAGCTTCCGGGTAAGTGTGCCGCCGATCTGTCCCGCACCAATGATCCCAATCCTCATAGCTGCGCCAACCTCGGGCGCCACAGCCGCATTCCCGCAGGAGGGTCCTGAACAACTCCGGCCGTCGCGAGCGGCGTCCAGGTGGTGTCATCGCAAGGCGGACGGTCGGGCCGATACCGCTCTTGTATCGGCCCGACCGTCCAACGCGGCGAGGGCGCCGCCTGGGCGTCGCGCAGTAGGCCCGAGTTGTTCAGGGCGCTCCTAATGGAGGCCTTCGTCCCCGGGGAGGTCGCCTAGTTTCGTTTTCGGGCCAGTCGAGGACAAAGTCGGCGTGTGCGGTTCTCGTGCGGCGGGCCGTGCTGTGTCAACGTGCAGAGCGCCACCGCGAGAGTGTCCGAAGGAGTGACCAGCGGATGACGCGGACATGTTTCCTATCGTGACGGCCTCGGGTGTCCCCAGCACCGCGCGGCATCGTCAGCTCGGCGCAGCGCAGGTAGTACGGCGTCACGTCACCTTGCACGGCCAACCGATGAGTTACCTCGAAGCCGGTCAGGACAACGGCGGGCCGATCGTGGTTCTCATCCACGGCCTGGCCGGCGACGGCGCCCACTGGCGCGATGTCATCGCCGGCTTGGGCCGGCACACCCACATCCTGGCCCCTGACCTGCTCGGCCACGGCGAGTCCGACGCGCCGCACAACGCCGATTACACCGTGAGTGCGCACGCCTCGCGGTTGCGCGACCTGCTCCGCTGCCTCGGCCATCAGCAGGCCAGCCTGGTAGGCCATTCCTTCGGCGGCGGAGTGGCGATGGCGTTCGCCTACCAATTCCCCGAACGCACCCACACACTCACCCTGATCGCCAGCGGCGGGCTGGGGCCCGAGCTCAGCATCGCGCTGCGCACCGCCTGTGTGCCCGGGATCCTGCACGCCGCGCACACGGTGAACAAGCTCACCCCGTCTTGGGCCGCCCGTCTCGCCCACCAAGGCGCCACAGCACTCGGCCTGGCCCGCCGCGCGGACCTCGACGAGCTTGGCCGCGCACTGCGGGCCCTGCAAGATCTGGACAGCCGGCGGGCGTACCTGCACACGCTGCGGGGAGTGGCAACCTGGTCCGGCCAGCGTCTGGACGCCACCGACCGGCTCTATCTCCTCGCCGAGCTGCCCATACTGCTGATCACCGGCCGCTGGGACCCGTGCATCCCCCACGAACACACATTGCGCGCGCATCAACTGCTGCCCGGCAGTCGCCTCGAACTGCTCGACGCCGGGCACTTCCCCCACCTCGAATACCCGGACGAGGTCACCGCGCTCATCCTCGATCTGCTCGGCGACTCCGAATGCTTCATGGACCGCTCCGCGTCCTGACTTCCAAGGATGCCGAGCTGAGCTGGACGACGGGCTACGTCCGGCGGTGTCTGAGCAGCACTGATCTCGTTATGGTCGTCGGAGTGGCAGAACTGGGCGATATGGATGACGCCGCACCCCGCGTTGTGGACACTCCGCTGGGTTGGGGTGCCCGCGAGGAAATGAATGCGGCCGAGGCCGTCATGTGGCGGGTCGAGGTGGACCGGACGCTGCGCTCAACGGGGTTGGTGCTCGAAGAATTGGACACCCTCCCGGACTGGGACCGGTTTCTGGCCGCGCACGAGTGGGGGGTGCGCATGGCGGCCCGCTTCCGGCAACGGGTGGTGGAGGCGCCGCTGGGTCTCGGAGCGCCGCGCTGGACCGTCGATCCCGACTTCGACCTGCGGTTCCATGTCCGGCGGGCCAGGTTGCCCGAGGGCGGCGGGTGGCCGGAGTTGCTGGAGGCGGCCGCCCAGGTGGCGATGACCCCGTTCGACCGCACCCGCCCACCCTGGGAGGCGGTGCTGTACGAAGGGCTGCCCGGCGGGCGAGCGGCCTACCTGCTCAAGGTGCACCACTCCGCGACCGATGGGCTCAGCGCGATACAGCTGCTCGAGCAGCTGCACCCGCCCACCCGGGAACCCAACCTGGCGAAGCCGCAGCCCCGCCAGACCGACGAACAGCCGACCAGCCCGCTCGGCGCCCTCGCCGGGCAGGTGCGCGGCGACGTGCAGGCAGTTCCCGCGCTGGCCCGGGAGGCGGGCTCGCTGGCGCTGAGCTCGCTGACCAACCCGGTGGGTGCGCTGCGTTCCGCGACACGGTACGGCCAGTCGCTGTACCGGGTGCTCAGCCCGCCGGCGGCCGCCGGCTCGCCGCTCCTGGCCAGGCGCAGCCTGTCCTGGCGATTCACCGCTCTCGACATACGGTTCGCGGACCTGCGGGCCGCTGGCAAGGCCGCCGGCGGATCGGTCAATGACGCCTTCCTGGCCGCGCTGCTGGGTGCGTACCGCCGCTACCACGCTGCCATGGACACACCCGTCGACAGCATCCCGATGACGATCCCGATCTCGGTGCGCAAGCCCGACGACCCCCCAGGCGGCACCCGGATCACCGCCGCGCGATTCGCCGCCCCGGTGTCCACCGCCGATCCCCAAGCCCGCATCCAGCAGGTACACGCGCTGGTCCGCGCCGTACGCAGCGAACCGGCGCTCGACGCTGTCGGACTGATATCGCCGCTGATGGCCCGACTACCCGGCTCGCTGACCGCCCGAATCACCGGGCCACTGACCAAGGCCAACGATCTGCAGGCCAGCAACATCCCGGGGATCACCCGCGAGGCCTACCTGGCCGGAGCCAAGATCGAACGGATGTACATCTTCGGCCCGCTCCCCGGCTGTGCGGCCATGATCACACTGGTCAGCCACGGCGAGACCGCCTGCGTGGCCGCGAACCTCGACACGGCCTCCTTCACCGAGCCGGAGCTGTTCGAGCACAGCCTGGTCGACGGCTTCGCTGAAGTGCTGGCGCTGCGGCCCGGCGCTCACCCTCCGGTCCGCCGAGGCGGACCGGGATGAGGGACGCGAGCCCTGGTCATCGCGGTGACAACCGGTACAACACGGTCAAGCTGCCTCCGCCGGGCGCGCCCTGTGCCTCGGCACCACCCGAGACGTAGATCGCGGTGTCTTGCACGAGCCCGGCGAGCAGGCCGCCGACGGCGGCGCGCGCATGCCGGGTGGACTGCAGGTCGGAGTCGGTGAGCATGGTGTGGCGTCGACCCCGGATCCGCCCGTCCGGCGACGCCTCGGCTTTCGCCAGCACCTGCACCACGGTGCCGCCTTCAGCGCGAACCTGCTCGAGCAGCTGAACCACTGTGTCCGCGTCGATGGCGTCGCGCATGCTGGCGTGTGCCGCGCGCAGCGGGTTGCTCGCGGCCTCGCTGGTGCCGAGTACCAGGATGTGGCAGTCCGCCAGCTCGGCGCCCGAGCTGGCCGAGGCCCGCCTTGACCACACCTGCTGTCTGCCCTCGAGCGCCGCCTCGACCTGCGCGTCGGTGCACTCATCCAGCGCGCGGGCGATGCCCAGCGAGCTCGCCAGCCGGGACCGGGCCATGGACTCATAGGTGTCGTCGGTCACCGGTTCCAGCCCCCGATCTCGGCAGGAGCTCACCTGCGTCGAGGTCAGCAGCGGACACTTGACCAGCACCAGGTGCACGTCCTCGGTGCGCAGGGCCAGCTTGGCGACGAGCGATTCGACGCTGGCCCGCACCGCCTCCACCTGCGCCGCGCGGCCCAGCTCCTCGACCGCGATGACCCGGGTGCGCCCAGTGGCGGCGACCAGACCACGGTCGTACCCATGGTGCTCGGCCCGGTCGGCAACCAGGAGTGTGACGTGTGGGGTGAGCACTCCTTCGGTACCGCCGGAGAATACGGTGATCGCATCGTCGGGAATCAGCGGTTCCCACACTGCCGCCGAGAGGCCGCGGCTGAAGTCGTTGACGCAGCCGTTGCCTTCGGTCTTACCGACCACGGCGAGCAGGTCGGACGCGCGGTAACCCGCCTGCCGCAACGCCTGGAGCGGCCCAGCGGTGTCTGAAGGATCGCTCGTCGGCGCCTTGATGATGTCGATCGAGGTCACATTCCCCTACCAGGTTGATGTTTGTGGGTGGAACAGCCGCATCTGCCGCACCAAGCCGTTGGCGTCCAGCGACATGACCCAGGCCGCGGCTGAGGGGCCACTTTTGGGGTTGTTGGGCGGATTGGTCAACTCGGTCTCCCAAATGACCAGGTCGCCACCGACGACCACGTTGACGGGCCGCCGGTAAACGCCGTGTTCATGTTCGATCCGCAGCGTGTTCAGCAGGAGATCGGCCCCGCCTCGGTCTCCTCGCGCCGGGATCACCTCAAGTTGCGGCGACCATCGCACCTTTAGTTCGTTGAAGGCTCCCCGGTTGGCGGTCGCCAGCGTATCGACGGCGTCTTGTTCGCAGATCTGCTGCTTGGCCGAGGTGTCCTCGTGCGACCGCTCCGCTGTCGCGGACAATGCCGCGGTCAACTTGACCCTGACCTGGCTGAGCCGGCTGCGAACCGTGCCGATCGGCAGCTGACACACCGAAGCGATCTGGTCATACGCGGACACGTCGCTGAAGTACCTCAGCATCGCCACCACCCGCAGCGAGGGTGAGAGCTCCCCGATGGCATGCCACACCCAGTCCTGCAGCAGGTGCCGGTCGAGCAATTCCTCGGGCATCGGATCGTCGGACGGCAGCGCCACAAGCATCTCGGCACCCAGCTCGCCAACTCGCCTGGCCCGCAGGCGCATCCGGCACTCGTTGCGTACCACCGCCCGCAACCACGGACCGACAGCCTCCGGGTTCCGCACGTCCTGGATCCGACGCAGCGCCAGTAGGGCGGCATCCTGCACCACATCGTCGGTGTCCGGGCCGTAGCCGATCATGCTCAACGCCACCGCTCGCATGCCCGCCTGGTGGCGAGCCAGCAAGACTCCCAGCGCCCCGGCATCGCCGGCCTGCGCGGCTCGGGTCAGATCAGTATCCGAGGGCGGGCTGGTCGCCGCGCCACTGCTCATCGCCACTCCTTCACAACACCACAGATGAGCCAGCCGGGTGGAAAGTTCGAACTTCTCCGGCACCGGCTGCATCTGGACTGGCGAGATGACCTCACGCCAGCATCAGGAGTCCCGCGATGCAGTTCCTCTTTGACGATGACACCTTCTCCTTCGAAGCGCTACGAACCACCGGATTCGCCAACTACGGCGGCGCGGACCTTGGCGAGGTGCTGGCCACCGCCAGCCGGATCACCGATGGTGACCAGGCCAGCTGGCACCGGGCCTGGAAGGCCACCGCCGACCGGGTGGCCGAACTGGGTGAGCGATCACTCGCCGCCGGGCACCGGGTCACCGCGCGGGAAAACCTCCTGCGGGCGTCGAACTACTACCGCAACGCCGCCGCCTTCGTGCTGGACAACCCCGCCGACAACCCCGAAGTCGCCGTACAACGTGCTGGCCTTCGACGGCCCCGGCCAGGGCGGCGCGTTGCATCTGCGGAAGCTGGTGATGCGCCCGGGCTGGGAAGCGGTGATCACTCCGGTGGTCGACTTTGCGCTGACCCGCCCCGAGGTCCAGCCCGAGAGGATCGCCGGGTTCGGCTACAGCCTGGGCGGCTATCTCCTGGCCCGGGCGGCGGCCTTCGAGCACCGGCTGGCTGCGCTGATCCTCGATGACGGGGTCCACGACCTGGCGTCGGGCTTCGCCGACGACCTGCCGCCGTTTCTGGTGACCTGGCTGCGGGACGGGCACGACTACACCCTCGACGGCGTCGCCGATCAGATCCTGGCCCCGACCCTGATCATGGAGGGCGAGCACGACACGCTCCTGGCAGGTCAACCCGAGCGGGTCGAAAAGGCCCTCACCGCGGCCCCGACCACCCGCGTCACCTTGACCGAGCGGGAGGGCGCCGGGGAACACACCCACGCCGGCGCCCTGGCACGGGCCCACCAGGTGATGTTCGACTGGCTCGACACCACCCTGTCCACATGATCGTGAACGTGGAGGAGAAACCGATGTGGAGCACAAACACCCCGAGGGTGCTGGTCCTCGGGGCCACCGGCCGCACCGGAGCGACGGTTGTGCAGGAGCTGGAGGCGATCCCCGGCCGGGTGGTCCCGGTGCGCGCATCACGCGGCAGGGCCACCGTCGAGCGGTGGCTGCAGGAGGGTAAGGAAGCGGTCCAGATAGACCTCGATGACCCGGACTCCTTCGCCGCCGCGCTGGAGGGCATCGACCGGGTATTCCTCATGTCCGGTTACACCTCGTCGATGAACCACCAGACCAAGACCCTGGTGGACGCCGCCGAGGACGCCGGGGTCAGCTTCCTGGTGCATCTGGGCGTGTTCGGCAACGGGCGCTCCACCGACCCGCATTTCGCGTGGCACGAACTGGTGGAGCGCTACATCGCGGGCAGCAAGCTGGCCTGGGCAAATGTGCATCCGCATGTGTTCATGGAGAACCTGCTGACGATCAACCGCCTGCGCGAGGGCCAGATGGTGTGGCCGATGGGAGACAAGCAGGTCGGCTGGATTGCCAGTGACGACATCGCGGCGGTCGCGGCCACGGTCCTGGTCGAAGGCCCAGAGACACACGCGGGCAAGGATTACTGGCTGTCCACCGATGTCCTCAATGGCGCCCAGGTGGCCGAGATCCTCAGCACCGCCCTCGGGCGGAAAATCCCCGCGCTGATCCTGACCCCGGACGACATGCAGCGCATGGTCGAGGCCGGGGAGAGCATCGCGCCTTCCTCCATGGACGCCGCATACGCGGCCAGCACGCTGATCTGGGCGCGACAGACCTACGAGGGCCGCATGGGCTACTCCGCGGTGACCACCAGCACCGTCCAGGACCTCGTCGGCCGCGAGCCCACCCACCTCGGCTCGTGGGCCACCGCACACCGTCAGGAACTGCTCGACCAGCTCCCCTGACAGCTACCCGAACGAACCAACGAGAGGGCGACGCCGGGCGGGGTCGGTCGCGCGTGGGGGTCGTACACACCCCGCCCGGCGGTCTGGGGAGCGGACAGCCAACATCGCCACCACGGCACGGATCTCCAGCCCGCGCTCGTGCCCGCGAACGACCCTCCGCGTTAATGGCGACACCGCCCACAGCGTCGCCGACTGCCATCACGTAGCGCGCAACGGAATCTCAACGGATCCTCAACGGCCGGCGGTTGCCCTACCCGTCAGCCGAGGGCCACCATCACCGCTGTGGGTGAACGCGCGAGGACACATGTCCTGGTGGTCGACGACGACGAGCGCGCCCGAACGGTCGTGACCTGGCAACTCGAGGCCGACGGGTTCGAAGTCAGGGAGGCCTCGGACGGTGCCGGTGCTCTCGTGGCGATCGGCGAAGACTGCCCGGACCTGGTTGTGCTCGACCTGTCGATGCCCGGCGTCGGCGGGCTGGATGTGCTGCGCCGGGTGCGCCAGAACGAGGCCCGAGAGGCGGGTACCCCGCTGCCGGTGATCGTGTTGTCCGGGCGCAGCGGCGAGACCGACCGCATCGTCGGGCTGGACCTCGGCGCGGACGACTACCTGGTCAAGCCGTTCTCCCCGGGCGAGCTGGCGGCACGGGTGCGCTCGGTGCTGCGCCGCGCGGGCGGGACGGCCGCCGGGTCGCTCACGGCGCTCGGTGGCCTGGTCGTGGACCCGGCCACCCGCGAGGTCACCGTCGACGGCCGGGCGGTCGAGTTGACTGCCAGGGAGTTCGACCTGCTCGCGTTCCTGGTTCGCCATCCGCGCCATGTGTTCAGCCGCGCGCAACTGCTGCACCAGGTGTGGGGCAGCGCGCCAGAGTGGCAACGCGAGGCGACGGTGACCGAGCACGTACATCGGCTGCGGCACAAGCTCGAGGCCGACCCGAGGCGTCCGCGCCGGCTGCGCACCGTGCGCGGCGTCGGCTACCAGCTGGAGCCGTGACATGGACTCCGGCACCACGATGGCCCGTGGGTCAGGGTTCGACCTCAGCCACGCCGACAGCCTGGGGCTGCTGCGCCGGCAGACCACGGTCCTGGAGCTGATCGCGTTCGGCGCGACGCTGCCCGAGGTGCTCACAGCGGTGACGACGGCGCTGGAGGAGCTCATGCCGGACAGCCGCTGTTCGATATTGCTGCTCGACGCGGCGGCCCAGACGTTGCATCACGGGGCGGCACCCTCACTGCCGCTTGCCTACTTGAGAGCCATCGATGGGTCGGCCATCGGCGAGGATGCCGGCTCCTGTGGGACGGCCGCGTATCTCGATGCCGAGATCGTCGCCGCGGACATCGCCACGGACCGGCGCTGGGTCCGGTACCGCGACCTCGCGCTGCCGCACGGGTTGCGCGCGTGCTGGTCTCGCCCGATCCGAGGCCGCACCGGCATCCTGGGGACGTTCGCGGTGTACCACGCCGCGCCGCACCGGCCGGTCGAGCGTGAGCAGCGGCTCGTCGAGCGATTCACCCACCTCGCGTCGGTAGCGATCGAGCACGCACGGCTCTACGGCGAGCTGGCGGTCAGCGAGGATCGGTTCCGCCGCGCCTTCGAGGACAACGCCGTCGGCATGGCTTTGACCACCCTCGACGGCCGGTTCGGCAAGGTCAACCGCGCGCTCCGAGTCATGCTGGGCCGCTCCGAACAGGAGTTGCTGGCCGCCGACATATCCTCGCTGCTGCACCCCGACGCAGACCGGACCGCGATCGACGCGCTGCGTCCGCTCTCCCGAGGCGAAGGCGACTCGGTGCAGTTCGAGACCACTCTCGCCCGCCCCAACGGAGCCGCGGTGCGCGCCACGATGACCGCCTCGATCGTCCGAGGCGCGGACGGCACGCCGGTCTACCTCTCGATGAACGTCCTCGACGTCACCGCGCAGCGCGCGGCCCAGCGTGACCGCCGCGCCCGCCGGGAGGCCGAGCTGGCCCGCGGCGTCGCGGAGGCGGCCAGCCGGGCGAAGTCAGAGTTCCTCTCCGCACTGAGCCACGAGATGCGCACCCCGCTGCAGGCAATCACCGGGTTCACCGAGCTGCTCAGCACGCTCGACCTGCCCGCCGAGCGGCGCACTGCCGCGCTCGGTCACATCGCGAGCGCCTCCTCGCACATTCTCGCGTTGGTCGACGACGTGCTCGACATCGCCAAGGTCGAGGCCGGCGCGCTGCCCTTGCAGCTCGTCGACGTCAACCTGGCCGACCTGGTCGGCGAGGTCATCGAGCTGCTCGAGCCGGTCGCCGCTGAGCATGGGGTCAGCCTGCGCGCGGGCCCTGTTCTCGGTACGGCGCGCGCGGACGGGCGTCGGCTGCGCCAGATACTGCTGAATCTGGTGAGCAACGGAGCGCGCTACAACCACGCGGGTGGCTCGGTGTTGGTCACCGCGCGGCCCGCCCCACCCAACTGGGTCGCCGTTCGGGTGTCGGACTCCGGGCCGGGGATTCCACCGGAGCTGATCAACCGGCTCTTCGTCCCGTTCGATCGGCTCGGCCTCGATGACGGGCCGGGAGCCGGCCTGGGAATGGTTCTCGCCCAGGGCCTGACGGAGGCGATGGGCGGCGGCCTGTCTGTGCGCAGCACGGTGGGCGAGGGGACGACTGTCGAGGTGCGGCTGCCCACCGCGGGCTGAACCAGTTCTGGTCGGCGGGTAAAGGGGCCGGGGCCGCCGCCCCGAGCAGCGGCCCCGGCCTGGAGGCCACTGTCCGCTCCCCAGCGACGAGTGGCAGGGCCCTAGAGCGAGGTCGCCAGTGTGCCTCACATCACACCAAATGCAATACCGCCGCCCGCCGCAAGTCACCCCGCCAGCTGGGTCAAGCTCACCCGAGCGCGAGATGTTCGGCGCGCACTCACACAGCGAGGAGCCTGGCCTGTGACAGAGACGACCCCCACCGACCTGACTGACCAGCTACCGGCTGACTACCCGGCCCGGGACTTCGTCGGTTACGGGCCCCGACCTCCGGTGGTGCGTTGGCCGGACGGCGCGCGGGTCGCGGTCAGCCTGGTGGTCAACTACGAGGCAGGCGCCGAATACACCCTCGGCGCGGGTGACGGGCGCCGAGACAGCGTCGGAGAGTTCGGCTTCGCCATCAACCCGACCAGGCCCGGCGTACCGGACCTGTGCGTGGAGTCCAGCTTCGAGTACGAGGCCCGCGCGGGCACTTGGCGGCTGACCAGGATCCTCGATGACTACGGCGTGCCGGCCACGTTCAACTGCTGCGGCCGGGCACTGCAGCTCAACCCGGCAATCGGGGAGTACATCAGGACGGCGGGACACGAGCCGATGGCGCACGGCTGGCGCTGGGAGGAGGCCTGGCGCCTGAGCAGGGCAGAGGAGGCTGATCTGATCGCCAAGGCGGTCGCCGCCATCGAGGAGGCCTGCGGAACCCGCCCGGTCGGCTGGCACTCCCGGTGCACGCCTTCGGTGCACACCAGGGAGCTGGTCGTCGCTGAGGGCGGTTTCCAGTACGACTCGGACGCCTATAACGACGACCTGCCGCACTTCGTGCAGGTGGCCGGCCGACCCCACCTGGTCCTGCCCTACTCGCTCACGTTCAACGACATGCGCTTCGCCTTTCCCGGGTACGCCGACCCCAACTCGTTCCTCACCTACCTCAGAATGGGCTTGGACGAGCTGTGGGACGAGGGGGCGACGGTCCCCAAGATGATGACCATCGGCGTGCACGGGCGGTGGGCGGGACAGCCGGGCCGCGCCCGGGCACTGCGGAACTTCGTCGACTACGCGCTCGGCAAGGGACAGGTCTGGTTCGCTCGCCGCCGTGACATCGCGCAGTGGTGGCTGGACAACCAGTAACCCCACGGGGGCCCGAACATCTTCGTTAGCCTCACTATTGAGTTACATAAGGAGCTGATGCTATACATCCAAGGGTGCGCGTCGCGGCGCTCGAACCCACGTGGGTCCAGCCAGAACTGGCTGGCCACGTTGGCGGTCGTGGTCAGCAGCCTCGACCCTCGCGCCCGGATTCCTCAGCGTCGGCATCCCCGCGACGACATCGAATTTCGCACATCGAAGGATCGGTGAAACGGGAATGAATTTCATCGGCGCTCGCGGCAGGGATAAAGCAGGCTCGGTACTTTCCGACGATGTGTTACTCGCCGGGCTGCTCACTGGCCAGCCTGAGCTCGCGAGTGCGTTCGTACGGCGGTTCCAGCGGGCCGTTTTCGGCGCAGCCTACAAGTTGGTCGGCGACCAAGGGCTTGCTGAGGACATTGCCCAGCAGGCGTTCGAGCACGCGTGGCGGCATGCGGAAACGTACGACGCCCGGCGGGGTTCGGTGCGGACCTGGCTGATTCGCATCACGCACAACCTGGCCATCGACGCGATGCGAACGCGGCGTTCCATCCCGATCGATCCGCACGACCTGCCGGAGTTGCTCTCTCAGATTTGTCACACAATCGAGCGGGATACCCGAGCCGAGGACAGGTCCACCCAACTCCGTGCCGCGCTTGCCGCCATACCTGAAGAGCAGGCCCGAGCCCTCATCATGGCCTCGATCCACGCCATGACCGCACACGAGATCGCCCAGATCGAACACATCCCACTGGGCACCGCGAAATCCCGGATTCGCGCCGGACTTGCAAAGCTGCACGCTGCACTACCCACGCAGCCGTGAGCTGAGCTGCCGGTCCAAACGTTTGGGATGATCGGGACCTGATCGAAGGAGCACCCGCATGCCCACGCCGTCCGAACCGCTCGAGAAGCTGGGCTTCCTGACCATCGGCTCGTTCGACGGCGCCGATCCCGGGCCCGGGCACGAGACAACCCTGGGGGTCATCGAGCTCGGCGAGCGACTCGGCTTCGACAGCGCCTGGGTCCGCCACCGGCATCTGCAGTACGGCATCTCCTCCCCGGTCGCGGTGCTCGCGGCCGCCACCCAGCGCACCCGGCGCATCGAGCTCGGTACCGCGGTGATCCCACTCGGTTGGGAGAACCCACTCCGTCTCGCCGAGGACCTCGCCACCGTCGACATCCTGTCCGGTGGGCGCCTCAACCCCGGCGTCAGCGTGGGTCCCCCCAGGCACTTCGCCGACGTCAAGCAGGCGCTCTACCCCGACACCGCCGACGCCGAAGACTTCAGTCACGAGCGCGTCTCCCGGCTGCTCCGGCTGATCGGCGGCGAACCGGCCAGCGGGTTCGTCGGGACCGAGGGGATCGAGGAGTTCTCCGACCGGGTGCAGCCCCACTCACCCGGATTGCGCGCCCGGACGTGGTACGGCGGTGCCAGCCTCACCTCGGCGCGCCTGACCGGCGAACACGCCATGAACTTCCTGACCAGCAGTGTGGTCAAGGCCGAACAACCGGGGACCTTCGCCGAGATCCAGGCATCCCACATCACGGCGTTCCGGGCGGCCCATCCGGCCGGCGCGGCCGCCCGCGTCTCGCAGGGGCTCGTCGTCGTCCCCACCGACACCGCCACCGCGTCCCAACGGGCGAAGTACCTGGCCTACGCCGACGCCCGGACTCCACGGACAGCTCAACCCCAGGGGCCGCAACGGCTGCTGTTCGCCCGGGACCTCGTGGGCACGTCCGCGCAGATCGCCGAGGAGCTGTACGCGCACGCCGGCTTCCAGCAGGTCCGCGAGGTCGTGTTCGCGCTGCCCTTCAGCTTCGCGCCCGAGGACTACCTGCAGATCCTCACTGACATCGCGACCCACCTCGGTCCAGCGCTGGGCTGGCGGCCGCCGACCGGGAACTGACAACTCGGAGGCACCGACGTCGCGCCGCCGGGTCCTACCATGCTGTGGTCGGCGACACATTCCTACCGAGCTGGGCGACGTCCAGGCAGCCTGCCGGGAAGGGCGACCTTGACGTGGACACATCGCCAACTACGCGGGAACTCCGCCGGCTCGCCGAGGAACAGGCCGCGTTGCGCCGCGTCGCTACGCTGGTCGCCCGCGGGGTGCCACCGGCGGAGGTGTTTGCGACCGTCGCGCACGAGGTCAGACACATCCTCGGGGCCGACGCCGGGAGCATCGTCCGCCTCGATCCCGACGGCGCGATGACCGTCCTGGCCGTCGTCGGCGAACCCTCCGACGAGTTCCAGGTGGGGAGCCGCTGGAGGCCCGAGCCGCCGCTGGCCTTGGCAGTCGCGTTGCGCACCGGCCGCCCGGCTCGCTGCGACGACTACAGCCAAGCCTCCGGCGCGTTCGTTGACGCCACGGTCCGGCGGCTGGGCATCCAGTCATCGGTCGCGACGCCGATCGTCGTCGAGGGGCGGCTGTGGGGCGGGATCGCCGTCGGAACGCAGCGTGCGCACCTCCCGGCCGACACCGAACAGCGCATGGCGGCCTTCACCGAGCTGGTCGCGACCGCGATCGCGAACGCCGAGGGCCGCGCCCAGCTGCTGGAAAGTCGCGACGAACTTCGCCGGCTCGCTGACGAGCAGGCGGCGCTGCGTCGCATCGCCGTGCTGGTCGCCCGGGGGGTACCGGCCGCGGAGGTGTTCGCGGCTGTCGCCCAGGAGGTCGGCAACGTCCTTGGTGCCGAGGCCACGCCCATCGCCCGTCTCGATCCCGACGGCGTGGTGACCGTCGTCGCCGTCGGCGGCGACCCCCCCGACGAGCTGGCGGTGGGGAGTCGCTGGAAGCCCGAGCCGCCCCTGGCCTTGGCGGAGGTCCTGCGCACCGGCCGCCCGGCTCGCTCCGACGACTACAGCCAAGCCCCCGGCGCGTCCGGTGAGGCCATCCGCCGGATGGGAATCCGATCGGGGGTCGCGGCTCCGATCGTCGTCGAGGGACATCTGTGGGGCATGATCGCCATCGTGGGGCGCGGGCGTTTCCCCGCCGACGCCGAAGAGCGCATGGCCGGCTTCACCGAGCTCATCGGCACCGCGATCGCCAATGCCGACAGCCGCGCCCAGCTCACCGCCTCCCGGGCCCGGATCGTCGCCGCCGCCGACGCCACCCGGCGCCGCTTCGAACGCGACCTGCACGACGGCACCCAGCAGCGACTGGTCGCGCTCAGCCTGACGCTGCGGATGGCCCAATCCACCGTGCCCGCGGCGCTGCCCGAGCTACAGACCCAGATCGGCGAGGTCGTCGACGAGCTCACCGCGGCGATCGAGGAGCTACGCGAACTCGCCCGCGGCATCCACCCCCCGATCCTGTCCGAAGGCGGGCTCGGCCCGGCGCTGCGCACCCTGGTCCGCCGCGCCGCGATCCCGGTGGAACTCGACATCTGGACCGAGATCCGCCCCGCGGACCGGATCGAGGTGGCCGCCTACTACCTCGTGTCCGAGGCGCTGACCAACATCACCAAGCACGCCCGCGCCTCCTGCGCGCAGGTAGCGGTCGAGCAACGGGACGCCATCCTGCACCTGTCGATCCGCGACGACGGCGTCGGCGGCGCCGACCCCGCCGGAGGTTCAGGCCTGATCGGGCTGCGCGACCGGGTGCAGGCCCTGGGCGGGTCGATCGAGGTCAACAGCCGTCCCGGGGAGGGGACGGCGATCCTGGTCGAGCTTCCGCTGCAGCCTTCCTGACCGGTCGACGCCACGTGCGCGCCGCCCAAACGAGAGCGCCCCATGCCCTACTCAGCAGAGCTGAGAATTGCATTCGTGTAACTCACCCGAAAATCAGTTAGACGGTCGAAATTGTAGTTCCTGTGACCTATGGTGATTGTGACGGGTCGATCCGCGAGTATGCGGGTACCCCGTTCACACAGTTTTTCGCCGCTGGTCGCTGGGGAGCGGACCGAGCGGATGCGAAGCCGGGCCCGGTATTCGTCTCGGGGGACGAACCGGGCCCGGCTTGTGTCTACTCAACGCCTTTGGCTGGGCGCGCCCAGGCTCAGTGGGCGACTAGGGCGCAGTCGTCGTCCAGGTGCGCCATCATCGCCCCGTCCAGGGCGGCCGCCCAGCTCTCAAGCTTGTACTCGATGGTCTGCCGGACGGCGATGACGCCCTGACCGCATACCGGGCAGCGGACGCAGCCCTCACCGTTCGAGCGGCTCACGAACCCTCGGGTGGATGCGTGCTGGGCGACCCGGAGCCGGTCGGCCTTCGTGTAGGTACACAGGCGCAGGTGCATGGTCATGCGGCTAGGGCCGTGCCCGCGTCGTGGCCGGCAAGGACCGGGTACGCGCAGGTGATGCCGCCCGAGAGGCGCTCCGGCCCTGCCTGCAGGAGAACAGCCCGCACACAGGGCCAGGACGCGCACGAGGCTCCGACGCCGCTGCCGATGCTGCCCTGCCAAGACCAGGCAAACACCGCCGGACATTGGGGGTCGGCACAGTACAGGCACGGACCGAACTCGTGTCCGGGCCGCACCAGGTAGGGCACTGTCTCGATGAGTTCCTCGCGGGCGAGACGGCGGGCGGCGTTCTCGGCGGTCAGGTAGACGCTACGGGCCGCAACGGGAAAGGTGACGATCATCTTGGTGCCTCAGGGTGGTCCGGCTATCGCTGGCAGGCTTCTCGCACGACGAACTCTCGATGACGTCGAGCCTCGCCCCGGATCGCCCGGGTGTCGTCGCTGGCAGCACGAATCCGCACCTGCGGCCAACGGGAGTCTTGGCCTACCCACTAGCTGCAATTCCGCTGACCAGCGCTGCGAGGGGTCGGGTTCCGTGTTGCACGGTGCGAGTCCGGACCGGGAGGCTGATTTGGTACAGGGATCAACGTCCAGGAGGAACCTCATGCGTACTCGCCACATCGGCGATGCTCAGGTCAGCAGTATCGGACTCGGCGGGATGCCGATGTCCATTGAAGGCCGCCCGGACGAACAGCGCTCGGTGAACACCATTCACGCGGCGCTGGATGCCGGGGTGACCCTGATCGACACCGCGGACGCGTACCACCTGCACGCCAACGACGTCGGCCACAACGAGTCGCTCATCGCTCGCGCGGTGGCGAGCTACGGCGGCGACACCTCCGATCTGCTGATCGCCACCAAGGGCGGGCACCTGCGCCCCGGTGACGGGTCGTGGACTGTGAACGGCACGCCCGACTACCTCAAGCGGGCGGCCGAGGCGTCGCTCAAGCGGCTCGGCGTCGACACCATCGGGCTGTACCAGTTCCACCGACCTGACCCGAATGTGCCGTACGCGGACTCCGTCGGCGCGATCCGTGATCTCCTTGACCAGGGCAAGATCCGCTACGCCGGCATCTCGAACGCCACCCCGGACCAGATCCGGCTGGCCAACAAGATCCTCGACGGCCGGCTGGTCAGCGTGCAGAACCAGTTCTCGCCCGCGTTCCGATCCAGCGAGCCAGAGCTTGAGCTGTGCGCCGAACTGGGCATCGCTTTCCTGCCGTGGAGCCCGCTCGGCGGCATCGCCCAGGCCGGCGAGCTGGGCACGCGATTCAGCGCATTCGGCGAGGTGGCAAAGGCACACGGGGTCAGCCCGCAGCAGGTGACGCTGGCCTGGATGTTGGCGAAGGCGCCGGTGGTCATCCCGATCCCCGGGGCGTCGCGTCCGGAGTCGATCAAGGACTCGGCGCGCGCCGCCGAACTACAGCTGTCCGACGAGGAACTGGCCCGTCTCGACGCGGCCTAGCATCTCGTGACGTGCTGAGCCGGTGGCATCCGCCCGACAGGAGAAGGCCAATCAAAAGGCAGCCAGTTCCTTACCTCCTCGATGCCACCGGCCAGGACGTCCATAGTGAGGGGGCCCACCTCCGCGAAGCCGGCCCAGCGAGCCTGGTTGTGCTCCCTGGTGATGTGGTGGCGTGGGCAGTCACCAGTCCCAGCGGGTTGCGAGAATTGCTGATCGATCCGCGGGTTTCGAAAGATCCTCGGCAGCATTGGCCTCGGTGGATCAACGGCGAGATCACTCCGGAGTGGCCGCTGTTCACCTGGGTCGCGGTGCAGAACATGCTGACCGCCTATGGCGCGGACCACAAGCGCTTACGCTCGTTGAGCGCAAAGGCTTTCACGGCCCGAAACATCGCCGAGCAGCGCCCGAGGATCGAAAAGATCGCCGCCGATCTTCTGGACGCTCTGGCCGCCCATCCGGCGGGCGAGGCGGTAGACCTGCGTGAGGGATTCGCTTTCCCACTGCCGATCGAAGTGATCTCCCAGCTATTCGGTGTCCCCGACACCATGCGCACGATGCTGCGGAAGGTAGTGGACGGGCTGTTCGACACCTCGCTCTCCGCGGCCGAGGCCAAAGCGAACCAGGCAGAGCTATATCCGCTGTTGAATGAACTCATCGGCATCAAACGGGAATCCCCGGCGGACGATATGACCAGCGCGCTCATCGCGGCCCGCGACGACGAAGACAACTCCCGTCTCAGTGAGGCGGAGCTCGCGGACACTCTAGTGCTCATGCTCAGCGCCGGTCACGAAACCACGGTGAACCTGCTTGACCAGGCCATCACCGCGCTACTCACGCATCCTGATCAATTGGAGCTTGTCCGCGGCGGCAAGAATTCGTGGGATGACGTGATCGAAGAGACCTTGCGCTGGCAGGCCCCTATACCGTTCGTGCCGTTGCGCTTTGCGGTCGAGGACATCGAGTTCCACGGTGTGGTCATCCGTAAGGGAGATGCGATCATCGGCGCCTACGACGCCGCGAACCGGTCTCCCGAAATAAATGGGGAGAACGCCGACGAATTCGATATCACCCGGCCGAACAAGGACTACATCACCTTCGGACACGGGGTGCATTACTGCCTTGGCGCCCCGCTGGCAAAACTCGAAGCCCGCGTCGCTCTCCCCGCGCTCTTCGAACGTTTCCCCAGTATGTCTCTCGCCGTCCCACCCGGTGAACTACGCCCAGTCGGCTCCTTCGTCTCCAACGGCCACCGCACCCTCCCCGTCCTCCTCTAACCACCCGCCCTCAGGGGCTTCTTGTCCCGTCCAGTCCGTGCCATGAACGCGATGCAGGCCAACACAGCAACCGCAAGCACCCCGCCCACCCAGGTGGTTCCCCAACCCAGACCGCTGCGCCCCACGGGCGCGGCCATCCAGTCCGCGAAGGATGCGCCGACCGGGCGAGTAATAACGTAGGCGAACCAGAACGCCAGAACTGAGTTCATGCCGAACTTCCAGTACCCCACCATGGGGACAGCTATGACCACGATGAACAAGATCGCCGACGGGAGATAGCCCAACCGGAATGTACTCGCGGTCAGATCGCCCGCGGCGGTTCCCAGCGCGAAAGTGGCGAGCACCGCGCTCCAATAGAACAATTCCCGCCGCAACGTATAGATGCTGTGAATGGACAGTGTCTTCTCGGACCAATACCAACAGATGAACACCCCGCCGAGAAGAATCGCATAGAGCGCGGTTGAGATCGGCAGCGCCAAACCGATTCGGTGCATGACGTCGGCGGCCATGGTGCCAAATATGCCGACCATGGCGACCGTGGTCCAATACGCCCAGGTCGAGTAACGGCGACAGCGGAGCTGGACCACCAATGCCGCGACGAATGCAAGTGCGCCGACCAGTACGGCCGGTACATGTCCGATCAGGTGGCCAAGCGCATCGGACACGGACTCTCCCATCGCCGTGCTGAGGAGCTTCGCTATCCAAAATGCCGCCGTCGCGTCAGGCACCTTCGATATGACCTGGGAGGTCCGACTCGCGTGCAATGTTTGATCAACGTCAAGCCCGTCCATCAGACGAGACTCGCATGCGAAAATTAGAATGAAATAAGTGCCTGAGAATATCTAAGGGCGTCTCAGTAATGATGAATGTCGGCGTTGTGGCTGTCGTCGAGGTGGCTGTCGTTGTGGGCGTTGTAGTCGTTGTGGCTGTCGGTGTGTGAGGTGTCGTCGTAGTTGCTGCGGGTGCTGTCGTCCGCGTGGTGTTGGTCGGCGAATTGGTTTGCGTCGCCGTGGTCGCCGGCGGCGTTGACCGTGGTGTCACCTGAGCCGGAGTTGTGCACGCTCGTGGTGGTGTCGCTGTGGGTGTTGTGTCCGTCGGCGTTGCCGCCGATGGACAGGGCGCTTCCGTCCCCGAAGTTGGCGTGCCCGAGGTGGGCGTTGGTGGCGTCACCCGAGCCGAACGCGGTGGTGTTGTCGCTTCCGGTGACCGCTTGGTTGTGATTGCCGACCACGTTGCGATCACCGGTAGTGACGGTGCTGTCCCGGATGTCTCCGCCGGCCGCGACCGCGCCATGACCTGAAGCGACGACGGGGTCGTTGTGGATTTCCTGGCTGAAGTCGCCGCCGCCGGTGTTGACGCGCTCGTGCACCGAGTTGTCGATGTTGGTGTTGTGCTCGTCGACCGAGGTGTAGTTGTTGGTGACGTAGTTGCGCAGGTAGTCCGAGCCGTTCTCGCCGTGGTGATGCGCGGGGGGCGGCGGAAAGTGTACGTGGTTGCCCGAGTCGTGGTCGTGGCTCGCGGAGCGGTTGTCCGCGGCCAGGCACAGCGCGTCATGCACGTCGGCGCTGGACAGGTTGGGGAAGCCCTGGCTGGCGGCCACACCCTGCGGGTCAGCCTGGAACGCGGCCTGTGCGGTGGGGTCGCGGAATAGGCTTTCAATCCAGGCAAGCAACGAGAACGAGCTGGTCATGGCTGTCTCCTGATAGAGCGTCGGCGTGGCTGCATGGGGTAAAACGAGCCTAGTCCGAATTGGGATCTGGCATGCCATCGTAATCACCCCATCAGAGCATTCCTGCTACGATTCTTACTGATTCTCAGGGAAAAATTGCGTACTGATTGCTGAGCGTTGGCAATCAGTTAACCAACGCTATTGGCGCGTCGAAAATTCGCGATCTACCGTAATTTTATGACGATCTAACACGCCGCACCTACGCTCAGCTAAGTACCCAGGGAGGGCGGCCGATGACAGTCCCGGCGCGTAGCCATACGGTCGCCGTCGCGGCACTTCTGGCGATATCGCTGCTCAGCGGCTGCGGCGCGACGTCCACCGGGGCAGGCGCGCCCCCGAACCGCACCCCGGTGGCCAGTGTGCCCGGCGCCCTGCCACGGCCCGACCACATCCTGCTGGTGATCTTTGAGAACAAGGCCTACCAACAGGTCATCGGGGCCAAGTCCGCGCCCTTCCTGACTTCGCTCGCGCGCGCGGGTGCCAACTTCACCAATGCGCATGGCGAGCAGCACCCCAGCCAACCGAACTACATAGCCCAGCTCGCGGGCTCCACCCTCGGAGTTGAGGACGACTCCTGCCCGCAGGATCTCGGCAACCAGTCGAACCTGGCACGCCAACTCCTCGACCACGGCGACACATTCGCTGGCTACTCCGAGAACCAGCCCGGTATCGGTTTCACTGGATGCAACTCGCCGGACGGCAGCTACGCGCGCAAGCACAACCCCTGGGTTGATTTCGCCAATATCCCCAGCGCACTGAATCTGCCGCTGTCGGCGCTACCAGCCGATCTCACCGCTCTGCCGACCGTGGCTGTGCTCGTCCCAAACCTGTGTAACGACATGCACGACTGCCCGGTTGCCTCGGGCGATACGTGGGCACAGCACCACCTGCCGAGCTACCTCGACTGGGCACAAACGCACAACAGCCTGCTCATCGTCACCTTCGACGAGGACAACGGCACCAACGCCAACCACATCCCGACCCTGTTCGTCGGCCCCATGGTGCACCCCGGCGACGTGGCCGGGCGCATCGATCACTACGCGATCCTGCGCACCATGGAGGACATGTACGGTCTCGCGCCACTCGCCGAGGCCGCTAACACCCCGCCCATCACGGGAATCTGGGCACCGGGAAGGTAACCGAAGCTTCGCCACAAGCGCCGCCCGCCAGCCCGCCGGTGGCGAAGCCGCAGCGCTCTCAGCCAGTAGGCGCTCGTACTCCGATGGGTGAACGAGCACGAGGTTATCGTCGAAGGTGGGGTGGCCACGGCCGTCGGGGCAGCCACTGGTCGAACGTCTCAGCGCGGCGACCTGGCTGCCTACCCTGAAGGAGGACACCACGATGAATCGTCGTAGTTGGCAGCGGCTGGCGGCACTCGCTCTGGGGCCGGTCGCCGCGCTGGCCCTCGCTACAGGTACGGCTTTCGCCGCTCCGGTCAGCGCCCAACAGGCCGACGTGCCGGCCGTGACCACAGCCAGCTTCAGCTCGGCGCCCAAGCTGAGCGCCGATGATGGCGGCGCCAACTCCTACGGCGGGGCCAATTCCTACGGCGGCGTCAACTCCTACGGCGGCGCCAACTCCTACGGCGGCACTAATTCGGACGGCTGCGCCGCGGCTGATGCCGGCGGTGTCAACTCCTATGGCGGCGTCAACTCCTATGGCTGCACTCCCCAGCACCGCCACACTCATTCCCATGGCGTGCCCAGAAGCTACGACGGCCCCTACGGGGTGAGGTAGCGGGGCGAGCGCCTTCCGCCTTTCTGTGCAGTCAGGCTCAGAAGTACCAGAACTCGGCTGGGTTGCCGCGATCGTGAAAGTCGCCGTAGGTACCGCTGAAAAAGCACAGCGGCAGGCCATCACGATGACGGATGTGGACGATGTTGCCGAGCACAATGACGTGATCGCCGGCGCCGATTTCGCGCCCGACCGTGCACACGATCTGCGCGATGGCGTTGCTGATCAGCGGCACTCCGAGCGGACCCTGGTCGAGGGGCACCTCGGCGAAATGGTCCTCGCCGCGGCGCGCGAAGTGATTGGAGATGGCCTCCTGCCGGGCGGAGAGCACGTTGACCCCGAAGCGGGCGGCCCGTGATACCGCGTCGGCGGTGCGGCTGCCCCGGGTGAAGGAAACCAGCAGCATCGGCGGGGCGAGCGACACCGAGGTGAGCGAGTTGACCGTCATGCCGTGTCGCTGCCCGTGGTGCTCGGCGGTGATCACGGCGACGCCGGTGGCGAAGCGGCCCATCGTCCGCCGCAGCGCGCCACTGTCCAGGGGTGCGGCCTCATAGGTGGTCATCACCGTGACCTGGAGTCCCGGTAGCGGACCTCGAACGTGGTGCATCCGTCCGGCGAGCGCCACGGGCCGTGGGGCATACCGGGCGGGCGGCAGGCGTAATCGCCCTCGGTGAAGGTCTGCTCCAGACGCAGGTCTGTGATGGACCCGGTGAGGATGTAGACCTCTTCCCAGAAGTCGTGTACCTGCACGCCGTTCGGGCTGGTGTCGGTGCCGGCTGCGAAGCGCAGAATCCGGGTCGCGATGGGCCCGTCGCTGGCCAGGACGCGCTCGTCGAGGCCTGGGCAGGCGCTGCCCGGCACCGATGTCCATCCGACGGCGGTGACGGAGGAGAACTCCCGTTCGGATTTCGCCATGTCCTATCGTGCCCCAACGGTCGCTGACGCAAGGCTGTAGCTGTCGAGGAACAAATCAACTGCGCGCGCGGCGTCGTCGTATCCGTAGTTGCGGTAGGCGTAGCCCTTCGCCACGAACGGCGCGCCCGCGTAGAACATCTCGTACTGGTGGTGCCGGCCGGCGAACTCAGAGCCGACTACGTCCCAGGCGAGCTTGAACAGCTTGACCCGTTCCTCGACGGGGTAGCCGGGCGACTGCACGTAGCGCGCCATGTCGTGACGCGTCCGGTCGTCGATCAACTCCTTGTACGAGGCCGGAAGCTGGATCACCCCGCCGCCGGCGAGCTCGCGGATGATGTGCAGGATCCGAGGGTAGGTCTCCGCCTGCTGGGCCATCGGGCCGTAGACGAACCGCGGGTGTGGTCGGCAGACACCGAGCGCGTCGACCGAGCAGGCGTACTCCGCCGCCAGCATCATGCCCTCCACCGTGGCGGCAAGAGCGGCCAGTTCGCCGAGCTTTTCCAGCACGCTCGGGATCTTGTCGATCTGGTTGACCTCGCAGATCTTGCGCGCGACGCCGGCGAGGAACTGCACTTTCGTCGCGAACCGGATCTGTGCCTGGCTGTTGCCCAACACGTGGGCGCTGGTTTCGAAGAACTGGGCACGCAGCCCGTCGACATCGCGGCACACGAACACGTCCGGCCAGGGCACGAGCACGTCGTCGAACACAACCAGCGCGTCGGTCTCGTCGAAGCGGCTGGACATCGGATAGTCGTAGGCGCTGGGCTGGCCGACCGCGTACGGCCGCCGGCAGTACGTCTTCAACCCCGGTGCGGCGACGGGGACCACGGCGGTGACCGCGTGGTCGACATCCTCGGGGGTGAGCGGCTTGATGCAGGACACCAGCAGGTAGTCGCTCACCGCGGTGCCCGTCCCGAGCATCTGTGCGCCGCGCAACACGATGCCGTCCTGGTTCTCCTCGACGACGCCGACCTGCACGAAGTCGCCGTCCCAGCCGTGCGCTGTGGTTGCCCGGCTCACCTGGGGCGGGATGATCACGTAGCTGAAGAACAGGGAGTCATCCAGCAGTCTGCGGTACCACCTGGTGACGTTGGTGCCGAGCTGGTGCCCGTTGCGGTTGAACGCCTCGGGATGGCTGGCAAAACCGGCGAGGAAGGACGCGACGTGGTCGGGACTGCGGCCCACGAAGCCATGCGACAGCTGGGCCCACCTGGTGATCGCCTCCCGGCGCCCGCGCAGGTCCTCAGGGTTTCGCGGGATCATGAACGGCTTGAGTGCGACTCGGCCCGTCTCGGGCGCGATGGCGGTCATCTCGTTCGCCGGGTCGGCGGCGAAGTCGTACATCTGTGCCACCGTGTTGGCGATTCCGGCGAACGCCGGGTGCGCGGTGACGTCCTGGACGTGCTCGCCGTCCACGATCACCGTGCGGCGATCACGTAATGACTCCAGGTATTCCTTGCCCGTGCGCATGATCAGGCCCTCCTTGTGACCTCGTACCCGCGGGACCGGGCCGCTCAGCGTCTGCTCGTGATGCCGCGCAGCGGCGTGAAAGCAGGCGCCGATCGCAGCACCGACAGGGTCTTGTCCA
>DATHIT010000683.1:0-5669 GCA_035489915.1 Pseudonocardia sp.
GCCCGCGCTTGCCGCCCTGGCCCGACGTTCGGCCGTGCCGGTGGAGCTCGACGTGGATGTCCCGGCGCGACTGCCCGAACAGCTCGAGGTCGCGGCGTACTACGTCGTTTCTGAGGCTCTCACCAACGTCGCCAAGCACGCCCAGGCGACGGCTGCCCAGGTCGAGCTGCGGGTGTCCGCCGCCGGGTTGCATCTGTCGGTGCGCGACGACGGTATCGGCGGCGCCGCCCCCGGGTCGGGCTCGGGACTGATCGGGCTGATCGACCGGGTCGAGGCGGTGGGCGGGACGATCTCGCTGACCAGCTCGACCGGACAGGGCACCGCCCTGGTGGCCGATCTCCCCGTCGACGGCCGGGATTCCTGCTAGCTGGTAGGGCGGATGGGCGCTGACGGCGACGACACAAACCCGCCGGATCGCCACTCTTACCTGTATGACACAGCAGGCAGTCCTGGCCCCGAAGCGGGCTGTACCTGCGGAGGCCATGGAGCCGACGACCCGGTTCGAGCGGGACGCGATGCCGCTGCTGGACCAGCTCTACGGCGCGGCGCTGCGGATGACCCGCCACCGGGCGGACGCCGAGGATCTGGTGCAGGAGACCTACCTCAAGGCCTACGCCGCGTTCGGCTCGTTCCGGTCCGGCACCAACCTGCGGGCCTGGATGTACCGGATCCTGACCAACGCCTACATCAACGGCTACCGCCACCGCCAGCGCCAGCCCACCCGGCATCCGGCCGAGGAGATCACCGACTGGCACCTCGCGCGGGCCGCCGCCCACACGCCGTCCGGGTTGCGCTCCGCCGAGGTGGAGGCGCTGGACCGGCTGCCGGACGGGGACGTCGAGGCGGCGCTGCGGGCGCTGCCGGCGAACTTCCGGATGGCGGTGTACCTGGCCGACGTCGAAGGGTTCGCCTACAAGGAGATCGCCGAGATCATGGGCACCCCGGTCGGCACGGTGATCTCCCGCCTGCACCGCGGCCGGCGCCAGCTGCGCAAGCTGCTCACCGACACGGCACGGGACCGGGGGTTCCTGTGCGCGGGAGCAGCGCGGTGAACCGCCGTCCGCGCCGGCTCCCGCCGCGCCGGCCGATGAGATCGACGCGCCCCGCTGTCCCGTTCCGCTCCCCGCAACGGCGCCGCCCCCGCCCCAACCTTGGGGGCGGCGCTGGCGGTACCGGCCCTGGGCGGCGACCATGGTAAGTGTCCAACAAGTGGGAAGGCCGGCGGATTCCGGCCCGCTACCGTGAGGTCATTGGTGAATTGCCTGATTGTCGATGACAGCCTCAGGTTCCTGGACGCGGCCAGGAACCTGCTGGAGCGCGAGGGCATGACGGTCCTGGACATGGTCTCGACCAGCGCCGACGCGCTCCAGCGGGCCGAGGAGCTCCGGCCGGACGTCACGCTGGTGGACATCGAGCTCGGTGACGAGAGCGGGTTCGAGCTGGTCTGCCGGCTGAGGGAGGAAGACCGGCACCAGGGATCGGTCATCCTGATTTCGACGCACGCGGAGGAGGACTACGCCGAGCTGATCGCGGCGAGCCCGGCGTGCGGTTTCCTACCCAAGACCTGTCTGTCCGCCGCCGCCATCCGGCGATTGCTCAGGAATTGCGGCGACACCTGTGAGAAGTGACCCGCGGGGGGCTGGCGCGGAGCTCAGATCCCGATGGTGAAGTCGGCGGTGGAGGCGAGGTCCACCGGCGCCATCCGCTCGATGACCAGCCGGGTGTGTTCGAGCGCCTCGATCAGTGCCTGCTCCCGGCCCTTGTCCAGGCTGGCCGCGGGCACCGAGCAGCTGATCGCGTCGGTCGCCGGGCGGCTGTAGCGCAGCGCGAAGCCGAAGCATTTGACGCCGGCGTAGTTCTCCTCGTTGTCGATCGCGTACCCGCGCTCGCGGGTCAGTTCGAGGTCCCGGATCAGGGCGTCCCGGTCGACCAGCGTGTTGGGTGTCAGCGGGGCGCGTTCCTCGGGCACATGCGCCTCGATCCCGGTGTCCAGGCGTTCGGCGAGCAGGGACTTGCCCATGGCGGTGCTGAACGCGGGCAGTCGGCGGCCGACCCGGCTGAACGGCCGGATGTACTTGGTCGACTCCTTCGTGGCGAGGTACACGATGTCGCCGCGATCGATCCGGCCGAAGTGGATGGTCTCGTCCAGCTCGACACTGAGGTCGTTGACGTGCGGCTGGACGATGCGCAGGTAGGGGTCGGTATCGAGGTAGGTGGTGCCGGCGAGGAGCGCGCGGATGCCGATGCTGTACTGGGTGCCGGTCGGGTCGGTGCGTACCCACCCGTGTTCGACGAGCGTGCGGATCAGCGCGTAGACGCTGCTTCGTGGCGCGCCCAGTGCCTCGCTCAGCTCACGGAGCCGGGCCGGCCGATTTTGCCGCATGGCCAGCAGCTCGAGCAGCTCCACGGTCCGGGCAGCGGACTTCACTCCCCGTACACCGGTCTCTCGATCGCCTTCCACCGTTGACAGCCTACCAACCAGCCAGCAAAACTGCTCCGCATAGGGACGAACGTCTACATACGGAGACATTGTGCCCGTGGAGGATCAATGAGGATTCCCTCGACGAAGGTACTGGCGCTGGTCGCCGGGGCCGCGGCGGTGGTCTTGTCGGCCTGCGCCGTGCAGGGCGGTAGCTCGGGCGGCGGTGCCGGGGAGTACCCGAGCCGTCCGGTGGAGTTCACCGTGCCCACCCAACCCGGCGGCAGCACCGACCTGGTCACCCGGGCCCTGACCAGGAGCCTCGAGGCGCCGCTGGGCGCCCAGACGGTCGTGGTGAACAAGCCGGGGGCCAACGGCAAGATTGCCGGCAAGGATGTGTTCAGCGGCGCGCCGGACGGCTACCGGGTCGCCGTCATGCCGCAGTCCCTGTTCGCGATCGGCCCGCTGATGATCAACGACCCGGACGCCATCAAGCTCGACGACATGTCGTTCGTCAAGGGCCTCGCGGTGGAGGACTACGTGCTTGCCGTGCCGGTGAACTCCCGGTTCCGGACAGTCCCGGACCTGGTGACCGGCGGCAGGGTCGCCTACGGCACCACCGGGGCGGGTACCGGCAGCCAGCTCTCCCAGGCGCTGCTGTTCGGCCTGGCGAAGGTGCCGGCGGCGCCGGTGCCGTTCGACGGCGGCGCGCCGCTGCTCAACGCGCTGCTCGGGGGCAAGGTGGATGCCGGTTCGCTGCAGATCGCCGAGGCGTTCAAGCAGATCGAGGCCGGCACCCTGCGGCCACTGATGGTGTTCGGGACGAAGCGGGTGGAGGCGCTGCCGGAGGTGCCCACGGCCACCGAGCTGGGTTACCCCATCGTCGTCGACCAGCGCCGTTTCGTGGCGGCGCCGGCCGGACTGCCCAGTGAGACGCGGGACGAGCTGGCGGTCGCCATCGACAAGGCGGTGGCCAGCCCGGAGTACGCGCAGACACTGAAGAGCAACTACATCGGCCGCTGGGATGCGAACGGCGATGAGGTTCGCGCCCAGCTCACCCAGAGTCTGGAGCAGTTCCGCGCGATGACCCAGCAGCTCGGCGTCAGCCTGGCCGGCTAGCAGTGACATCCGAGGCTTCCTACGCCCGCCGACAGAACATCATCGCGACGGCGATCCCACTCGCCATCGGCGTGGTCGCGGCGATCCTGTCCTGGCGGCTGGGCGTCGGTGACCTGGCCGATCCTGGGCCAGGCCTGTGGCCGCTGGTGGTCAGCGTCGCGATGGTGGTGATCGCGGCCGTGCTGGTGGTGCGATCCCGGCCCACCGGCGGCGAGGAGCGGTTCGGCCGGGGCGCGGTCATCGTGGTGGTTGCCGCCGGGTCGCTGATCGGTTACGCGTTGCTGTTCGAGCGGGTCGGCTTCGAGATCCCCACCGTGGCGCTGCTGGTGCTGTGGCTGAAGGTGCTCGGTCGGGAGTCCTGGCGGATGACCGCCGCGGTCTCGCTCGGGGTCAGCGTGGCGCTGTACCTGCTGTTCATCACCGGGCTCGGAGTGTCCCTGCCGCACATCGTGGCTTTCTGACGGGACGGGTGATGGGTTTTCTGTCTCCGGTGATCGCGGGTTTCGGGGTCGTCTTCCAGCCGCAGAATCTGCTCTACTGCCTGCTCGGGGTCACCCTGGGCATGCTCGTCGGGGTGTTGCCCGGGTTGGGCCCGGCGGCGACGATCGCGATCCTGTTACCGGTCACCTACAACATCGAGCCCACCTCGGCGATCATCATGCTCGCCGGCATCTTCTACGGCGCGCAGTACGGCGGCACGATCACCTCGGTCCTGCTGCGGCTGCCCGGCGAGGCGTCCAGCGTGGTCACCGCGATCGACGGCTACGAGATGACCAAGCAGGGACGGGGCGGAGCCGCGCTCGGCATCTCGGCGATCGGCTCGTTCATCGGCGGCACCGTGGCGATCGTCGTGGTCACCTTCGTGGCACCGTTGGTGGCCGGATTCGCGCTGGACTTCGGCCCCGCCGAGTACACCATGCTCGCCTTGCTGGGCATCCTCATGGTCACCACACTGGGCACCGGCTCGGCCGGGAAGAGCCTGCTGATGGCCACGGTCGGGTTGCTGCTCGCGACCATCGGGCAGGACCCGCTGATCGGTACCCCTCGGCTGGCGTTCGGCAGCGACCAGCTGCTCGACGGCATCGACTTCGTGATCATCGCAATGGGTGTGTTCGGGGTCGGGGAGATCCTCTACAACCTGGAGTCGCTGCGGGACAAGCCGCCGGGGCCGGTCACCGTCGGCTCGGTGTACCCGTCGCGCCAGGACCTGCGTGACTCACGCGGCGCGATCGGCCGAGGGTCGGTGGTCGGCTTCCTGCTCGGGATCCTGCCCGGCGGCGGCGCGACGATGTCCTCGATGGTCGCCTACGCGGTGGAGCGGAAGGCGGCGAAGAAGCCCGAGACGTTCGGCAAGGGCGCCATCCAGGCGGTCGCCGGCCCGGAGACCGCGAATAACGCCGCCGCCACCTCGTCCTTCATCCCGCTGCTGTCGCTGGGCATCCCGGCGAACGCGACGATGGCGGTGATGTTCGGCGCGTTGCTGCTGCAGGGCATCTCGCCGGGGCCGATGTTGGTGAAGGAGAACCCCGAGCTGTTCTGGGGCGTGGTCAACTCGATGTACATCGGGAATCTGCTGTTGCTCGCGATGAGCCTGCCGCTGATCGGGATCTTCGTGCGCATCCTGCGGATCCGCCCGGCCATCCTCGCGCCGGTGACCGTGCTGATCACGATGATCGGCGTCTACACCGTGCGGATGAACGTGTTCGACATGTTCCTGGTGGTCGGCCTCGGCCTGCTCGGCTACCTGATGAAGAAGGTCGGCTTCGAGCCAGGGCCGCTGGTGCTGGCGTTTGTGCTCGGCGAGATCCTGGAGGCGGCGTTCCGACGCTCGATGCGGACCTTCGACGGGCAGCTGACCGGGTTCCTCACCCAGCCGATCGCGGCGGCCCTGCTCGGCGCGATCGTGCTGCTCGTCGGCTGGTCGTTGGTGCGGGCGGCGCGCGCACCCAATCTGGCCAGAAAGCCGGAGGCCGAGCCCCTGGAATCGTCTCGCTCCTAGCGGTTGGCGTCCTGGCGGACGGGCGTGATCGGGGAAAACTCGGTGGTGTCGTCCGGTCGACGTCGGCTGGCCTTAGCGCGGGCTAGCCTGTCGTATCCGCAGCGCTGACCGCCACCGCAGCGCTGACCGCGG
>DATHIT010000684.1:0-11206 GCA_035489915.1 Pseudonocardia sp.
CACGTTGTAGTGCGTGGCGATGAACGCCGTGGTCGGCCGGGTCCGGGCCGGGCGGTGGTAGACGCCCTGGCACGGGTGGCCGCCGGCGCCGGCCCTGGGCGCCAGTGGAGAGGGCAGCCCGACGAACTCCTGGACTACCGCCGGCACCGCGGTCAGACGGAGGCCGGCGCGGTGCGGTCGGTGGCTCGGCGCGGCTGGTGCGCCACGTCGGCCGGGCCGAACTCGCGCAGCCAGCAGGCGAACTCCAGGAGGAACTCCCGGTTTCCCCCGCTCATGGCCACCTCCGCGTCGACGCTGGCGCTGTCCGCCGACCCTAGCCGCGCACCCCACCCGGACACCACGCACTTCGCGCCCGCCGCCGAGCCGCACTTCCCTGGACGCCACTTCGCATAGCCAGGGTGCAGTTCGCATACCGCACGCACTGTGCGAATCGTGCCTCAGGTATGCGAAGTTGGGGGGCGCTGGTGATCGGGGTCGCGGGTACTTGGCGGCGGCGGGGTCCGGTTCGTTCCTGAGGCCGTTCTTGGTTGGGTGGGTGGATCTTTAGCCGCTGGTCGCGGGGGCGTAGATGATGGAGGCATGGAGATGGGGCGGGATGTTCTGGGCCGGGCGCCAGCCCAGGGCTGGAGCTACCTGCGCGCCGCGCCGGGCACGCTCATCTACCTGTTCACCCTGCAGGTCACCCAGCTCACCCTGGAAACCGTGGACGATCACCTGGGTCAGCGCCTGCTGATCAGTGAGTCCACCAACCTGTTCAACATGGCCAGGGTGCCGGTCCAGGTGCTCATCGGCTCTGCCTTCTGGATCGACTCCAGCACGCTGGTGAGCTGCGGTGCGCTGGCCGCCCTGCTGGTTGTGTTGGTGCCGCTGGAGCGATGGCTGGGCACCGGTCGGTGGCTGGTTGCGCTGGCCACCGGGCACATCGGCGCCACCCTGCTCACCCTGGTCGCCACCACCTGCCTGCTGCGGCACGGGCTGCTCAGTCCGGCCGTGGCGCACGCCGCCGACGTCGGGGTCAGCTACGCGTTGCTGGCCGGCTTCGGTCTGCTGCTGCACCGGCTACCCCGGCGCCGGTATCGGCTGGCCGTGGCGGTGCTGGTCACCGCCGTCCTGGCCGTGGTGCTGGTGAGAGACCAGGAGATCGCCGACCTGGGCCACCTACTGTCCTTCCTCATCGGGTTCGGCCTGGTCCCGCTGGTGCCGCGGGTCGACCGGCTGGCGGCCGCCGTCGCCGTGCCGGCCCCGGCAGCCAAGCCGGCCGCGGTGCCGCTCCCCCGCACGGCTCGGGCTGCCAGCCCTGCCGGCGTGCGCGGGTCCGGCTCCCGGCAGCTGGCTGGCCGGGCGCTGACCGTGGCCAATGGCCAGATTCATCTGACCGCGAGCGAGAAGAGCTGATTCTGATGGGCGAGCTGAGCCCCACCCACTGGCTGATCGTGATCGTTGTGGCGGTCGTGCTGTTCGGCGCCCGGCGGTTGCCGGACGCGGCCCGGGGCCTGGGCCGCTCGGTCCGGATTCTCAAGGCCGAGATGTCCGGTGTGCCCGACGAGACCAGGCCAGCCGAATCAACCGACCGAGCCCCTGACCAGGCGTCGGCTTCGCTGCCCGAGCCGGCGACGCTGGCCGCTCCGGCGACCGACGCCCCCGCCGCGGCATCCGGCAACGAGGGCACCGACCAGCCGGAACCGACTCAGCGGCGGTAGTCCACGTAGCACTCGCTGGCCCAGCCGACCACGCCGGTCCGGCGGTCCCGATCCCGGACCCTGACCTTGACCCAGCGGTCGCTCGAGTGGCGCCGACCCTCGCACCGGACCCGATCCCCTCGGGTCGAGCCAAGCGCTTCGATCCGGTCGCCGCGTCGGCCCACACCGACCACCCGGTCGCGCTCGTGCGGGCCGGAGCGCAACCGGACCCGGTCCCGGCTGAACTCCAAGCCCCGCCGATCCGGCGGGCGCGGAGCTGGCGCGACGGCCTCGGTCGAGGCGGCTGGGGCGACCGTGGTCCCGGCCGGGACCGCCTCGGCCACCCCGGCGGTCACCGCCATGCCGGTCACCAGAACCATCGCACCGGTCGCCACACTGAGAATGGTGCGTCGGACGCGCATGCAGCCGCCTTTCGCCATACGCCGCGGCAGGGCGGCGTGGTTCGATGATCACCTGTGATCATTCGTCCAGAGGATGCCGCGGCCGGCCCGGCGCACGGGTCACTCAATGCGGTCGACTCAGCGCGCCGCGCCGGCTCGTTCGGCTGATTAGGGCGCGTCCGCGCCGCGCTGAGCCCATGCCGAACCCACGGTGACCAGCGAAACGACTGCCAGCACCAGCACCGCGAGGCCGGTCGATGGCCGCGGCCAGCCGGCGCCGGTGTTCAGTGCCAGCGTCACCACCGCCACGCCCAGCGCGGTGCCCAGGCTTCGCGCCATGTTGACCAGCCCGCCACCGGTTGCGGCGGACTGCCCGGGGATGGCCGCCATGACGAGTGCGTTGTTCGCCGGGGTGAACAGACCCAGCGCCACCCCCAGCAGGCCCAGGGGCGCGAGCAGCCAGCCGCTCACCGGCGGCACCTCGAGCAGCCAGACCAGGGCGAGCAGGCTCATCGAGGAACCCACCACCGCCCGTGTTCGCTCGCTCCAGCCGCTCGGCAGTAGCCGGTCGGCCACCGTCGCGGCCAGCGCGAAGCCGGCCGGCAGCGCGGTGAGCACCAGCCCGGCCCTCAGCTGGGACAGGCCCGCGTCGGCGAAAGCGACCGGAATGAGCACCAGCGGGCCGAACAGCACCAGGTAGCCGGACAGGGCCCCGACCAGCCCCGCGGCGATGTCCCGGTGAGCCAGCAGCCCCAGGTCGACCAGCGGCGCGGACGCGCGGCGCTGCCTGGCCACGAACCCCACCGCGGCCGCGCCCGCGACGGCGAGCAGGACGATCACCTCCGAGCTGGGCAACCGAGGCCCGGAAGCCACTGAGATGCCCAGCAGCAGGCTGGTGGACGCGGCGGCCAGCAGCAGCGTGCCGGTCAGGTCCGAGCCGGTCGCGGCGGCCCGATGGTGGGTGCGCGGCAGCAGATAGACCCCGGCGATCACGGCCAGCACCCCCACCGGGATGTTGATGCCGAACACCCACCGCCAACCCAGCGTGGACACCAGCAGGCCGCCGACGGTGGGACCTAGTGCCAGGCCGAGGGCCTGCGCGGCGGCCTGCACACCCAATGCGGTCCGCATCTGGTTGCCCGGAGCGCTGGTGGTGACCAACGCGACGCTGTTGGCCTGCAACATCGCCGCGCCGACCGCCTGCACCACCCGGAAGGCCACCAGCCAGCCGAGCGAGGGGGCCAGCCCGCAGGCTGCCGACGCGGCGGTGAACACCACGAAGCCATAGAGGTAGGTCAGCTTGCGGCCGTGCCTGTCGGCCAGCCGGCCGATCGGGATGAGCAGCGCGGTGAGCCCCAGCAGGTAGGCCAGCGAAACCCACTGCACCTCGGCCAGGGACGCGGTGAACGCCCCGCGCAGCGGCTGGTAGGTCAGCGTCACGATGCTGGCATCGAGCTGTCCCATGAACGCGCCGAAACACACGGCGCCCACCGCCAGCCACCCCGCGTGCGGCCATGCCCGCAGCCAGGCCGGCCGGGCCCGCTCGGTGCCGAGCGCGGTCAGCCAGCCCGGGGTGCTCATCGCGCCGCGGCCTCCGGCCGGGAATCCACCGCCAGCCGGCGCTGGCGAATCCACAGCACGGCCACGGCGGCGAGGAACACCAGCAGGCTGGTCCAGTCGTTCAGCCGCAGCCCGAGAAAGTGGTTGGCGTGGTCGACCCGCAGTGCCTCGATCCAGCCTCGACCGACCGTATACGCGGCCACGTACAGCGCGAACAGGCTGCCCGGGGCAAGCCGGAACCGCCGCTGCGCCCACACCAGCAGCACCGCGACGCCGACGTCCCAGATCGACTCGTAGAGGAATGTCGGTTGGTAGGTGCCGAGGTCGGGGGTGTCCGGGGGCCGGTGCGCCGGGTCGATCTCCAGCGCCCATGGCAGCGTGCTGGCGCGGCCGTAGAGCTCCTGGTTGAAGTAGTTGCCCCAGCGGCCGATGGCCTGGGCCACCACCAGGGCGGGTGCCAACGCGTCGGCGAAGTCGACCAGCCGGATGCCCGCGCGGCGGCAGGCGATCCACGCGCCCACCGCGCCCAGTGCGACCGCGCCCCAGATGCCCAGCCCGCCGTCCCAGATGAACAGCGCCCGGATCGGCTGCTGGCCCGGGGCGAAGTACAGCTCCGGGTCGGTGATCACGTGGTAGAGCCGGCCGCCGACGATCCCGAACGGCACCGCCCACACCGCGATGTCCAGCACGTCCTCGGCATTGCCGCCTCGGGCGGCCCAGCGGCGCTGGGTCCAGTACACCGCGACCACGATGCCCAGCAGGATGCACAGCGCGTAGGCCCGGATCGGCACGAATCCGAGGTACCAGACGCCGCGCGGCGGGCTCGGCAGGTACGCCAGATGCATGGGTCGCTCGGATCCTTTGTCGCAGGGTGTGCTCGGACGAGACCCACTAATCGTATCGGTAACCGACATAATCGGTCGCCGAGTAGTTGACGGTTTACTGAGTATGCTGCCCGGATGGCGGCAGTGTCCTGGGAACCTTCGGCCCACCTGAGCGCGGACGCAGGGGCCCTGGCCGAGGTGGTCACGCGGCTGCGCCGGGTGCTACGCACCAGTATCCGCTCCGAGTACCCGTGGGAGTCCCTGCCGATGGCGCAGGTCGAGCTGCTGCTCGCGCTGCGCGAACGCCAGCCCGCGCGGATCGGTGAGCTGGCCACCCGACTCAAGCTGGCGCCCAACACGATCAGTGGCTTGGTGCAGCAGCTGGTGGAGGCCGCGCTGGTCAGTCGGGATCCGGATCCGGCGGATCGGCGGGTCGCCACGGTAACCCTCACCCCGGCCGGATCGGCCAAGCTGGACGAGTGGGAGCTTGCCCACCATCGGCGGCTGAGCGCGGCGCTGACCGAGCTAGGCTCGGCCGATCAGGCCGCCGTGCGGGCCGCGCTGCCTGCGCTGGCCCGACTGGTCGAGCACCTCTCCGACCCGCCGGCGGCGGAGCCGAGCGGCGGGCGGTCCGGAGGGGCGGGAGTGGGCGATGAGGACGGGCGCTAGCCGAGTAAGTCTGAACTCGGTCAGCGGTCGAATGCGATCGTGGGCGCGGCTGGTGACACGTCGCCGGCTGCGCGGATGGCTCGTGAGCGTGGCCCTCGTTGCCGCGATAAGCGGTGGCATCCAGCTGCTACCCCTGCACGTCCCGGTGCCGAGCCTGTTGGCACTCTATCTGCTTGCCGTGGTGCCGGTCGCCGTCGTCTGGGGTGCGTGGTTCGCGGTACTGGCGTCGCTGTTGAGCGGCGCGGCATTCGTGTTCCTGTTCTCGCCTCCGGTCTATTCGTTCAGAGTCGATGACCTCTGGGAACTGTTCGCGCTGGGGATCTTTCTGGTCATCTCGGTCGTGGTGGGCGAGTTGGCGACGCGGTGGCGTCGACAAGCCCGCAAGTCGGCGCGGCTCACCGAGGAGCAGGCGGCGTTGCGACGGGTGGCGACCCTGGTCGCGCGATCGGTATCTCCGGCCGAGGTCTTCGCGGCGGTGACCCGGGAGGTGGGCCTGCTCTGCCGCGCCGATATGGCGCGCATGGAGCGCTACGAAGCGGACGACACGGTGACCGGTGTGGCCGGCTGGGGCCGGTTGCGGGACGAACTAGCCGTCGGCACTCAGTTCACCCTCGAGGGGGTGAGCATCGCCGCGCAGGTCCGGCAGACCGGACGTCCGGTCCGGGTGCACAGCTTCGCCCGCGCCCCTGGTCCAATCGCACGGGAAGCTCAGCAGCTGGGAATCCGGTCGTCGGTCGGCTGCCCGATCGTGGTGGCCGGGCGTCTGTGGGGGGTCATCGCCGCCTCGTCGAAGCGGGAGGCGCCGTTCCCCAAGGACACCGAGTCGCAGATCGCCGACTTCACCGACCTGGTCGCCACCGCGATCGCGAACGCGGAGAGTCGCGCGGAGCTCGACCTGCTCGTCGACGAGCAAGCCGCGCGGCGCAGAGTGGCGACCCTGGTGGCGCGCGGCTTGCCCTCGGCGGAGATCTTCGCCGCGGTTGCCGAGGAGGTCGCCCGGGTAACCGGCGCGGACTCCACGATCATCGTGCGGCTCGATCCGGACGAGCTGACCACCATTGTCGCCAAGGTGGGTGAGCGCCCCGAGGACATGACCCTCGGGAGCCGCTGGAAGATCGAGTCGCCGGTGGTCCTCGCGGAGGCGTTGCGCACCGGCAGCCCGGCCCGCCGCGACCTTTACAACGAGCCTTCCGGCGACGCCACCGACGTCGTGGGATGGGTCGGAGTCCAATCGTCGGTGGGGATTCCGATCGTTGTCGAAGGCCGTCTGTGGGGCGCGCTCGGCGCCGGTTCCCTCGGCGGGCCATTTCTGCCCGATACCGAAACCCGCGTGCTTGGCTTCGCGGAGCTCGTCGCTATCGCGATAGCGAACGCGCAGAACCGGGCCGAAGTCGCTGCGTCCCGCGCCCGGGTCGTTGCCGCCTCCGACGAGGCGCGACGGCGCATCGAACGAAACCTGCACGACGGTGCCCAGCAACGCCTCGTCTCCCTCGGGTTCGAACTACGCGTGACCCAAGCCGGCTTGCCCGCCGATCAGCCCGCCCTGCGTGATGCGATCGGTCAGTTCGCGGACGAGATCACCGAGGTGGTGGTCGAACTGCGCGAGATGTCCCGAGGGATCCATCCGGCGGTCCTGGCGGAAGGCGGGCTGGGGCCAGCCCTGCAGACGCTGGCCCGCCGCTCGCCGGTTCCGGTCGAGGTCGATATGCGGACCGAATCCCGCTTCCCCGAGCCAGCCGAAGCCGCGACGTACTACGTCGTCTCGGAGGCGCTGACAAACACGACCAAGCACGCGCGCGCCTCACGTGCCCATGTCACCGTCGACGAACGACCCGGCTTCCTGTGTCTGTCCGTTCGCGACGATGGTGTCGGTGGCGCCGATCCCGAGGGCGCCGGCCTGGTCGGCCTCCGCGACCGGGTGGAGGCACTGGGCGGATCGATGGACGTGAGCAGTCGCCATGGCGAAGGCACGCTGATCCAGGTCACGCTCCCGGTTCAGCCGTGAGTGAGTGGTGAGCACTCCACGCCGAGCCGAAGCATCCGGGTGCGGCCGATTCGTACGTTCTCAGGCGACGCGCTCCAGGCGCAGCAGAGCCTGCTTCGCCTCGGCGCCACCCACGTACTGGCCCCAGGAGCCGTCGGAACGCACCACCCGGTGACACGGCAGCACCACCGGCAGCGGGTTGGTCGCGCACGCGGTACCGACCGCGCGCACCGCCTTCGGGCTGCCCGCCGCCGCGGCCACCTGGGCGTAACTCTCGGTGCGGCCGTAGTCGATATGGCTCAGGTGCGCCAGCACGGTGCGCCGGAACCCGGTGGACAGCCGCAGGTCGAGCGGCAACTCGAAGCCGGTGCGCCGCCCGGCGAAGTACTGCTCCAGCTGCCGGCTCACCTCGTCCAACCGGGCGGGGGCGTGCAGGATGCGCGGACTCACCGCCCGACCGAGCGCGGCCAGCACCGCGTCGTGGTCCTGGCTCGGGTACGCCACCCGGAGCAGGCCCTGCTCGGTGGCGGCCAGCAGCAGCGTCCCCACCGGGGTGTCCACCGTCCGGTAGCCGATGTCCAGCACGCCCTCCGCCGCCGCGGCGGCGACCAAGCGCGCGTGCAGCCGGTCCAACGCCTGGCCCTCGCCGGCGGTCAGCGCGGCGAGCAGGTCCGGGAGGTTGGTGGCGTCAGATTCAGGTGGGGTGGTCATCGCTTCGCTCCCGTCCCGCTCGCGGCGGGCAGATAGTTGGCCCGGAGGTTCTTGACCCCATCGGCCGCCGCACGTCGAGCGGCGTCCTCGCTGCCCCCGGTGATCGAGGCGATCTCCCGGTACGGCAGCCCGGCCAGGTAGTGGTACGCCACCGCGGCGCGCTGCTTGTCCGGCAGCTCGCGCAGGGCGTCCCACAGATCGCCGTCCCAGTCCTCCGGGCGGCCGATGCGAGTCGAGCGCTCAGGCAGCTCCGGCAGCTCCGGCACGGTGACCGGGCGGCGGGCCCGCGCCCGGGTCATGTCAATGGCCTTGCGGTGCGCGATGGTGACCAGCCAGGCCTCCACGTTGGCGTCCTCGGCCAACTCCGGATAGGCCCGCAACGCCGCCAGAAACGTCTCCGACCAGGCGTCCTCGGCGTCCACCGGCCCCACGACCGCTCGGCACACCCGCAGCACGGTCGCTCCGTGCTCGGCCACGATCTGTTCGAACGGTCTCACCATCACACCGGGTAAACGCCGGGGGCGGCCGGTTCGTGAGATTGAGTCTCCGGCCAGGGACCCCCCGATGGTGTCACACCTGGCGAGCGCCGCCGGGCTGGCCGGACCATGGGTTATGTCCTCGGATTCGCCCGGCGTCCCGGAAGCCGACCCAGCCGCGTGCGCCGCTGAGGCGCTGCGGCTGTTGCAAGCGCACGCATACTTCGCCGACAGGGTGGACTGGGTGAGCGTCACGGCGGAGGTTTCCCGAGCCGTCGACGGCTCTTTGCTGCTCATCACCACCTCGCTCGCGGTGGATCGCCGCGGCCGCTGTCACGCCGCCGCTGTCGTGCCTGGCCGCGAGGGGGGTGTAGCCGAGGCCGGTGCCTGGCTCGACACCCAACGACCACGCTAACCGGCGACGGCGACGAACCTCAGCGCTCGAGGAGGTTCGATCAGCCGACTGTGCCACCAACGAACCGCCGCCGACCGGAATCAGATCATGGTCAACTCAACACCATTCGGGTCGCGACCGTGATCAAAAACGAATAGCGATGTGTTGACCATGTGCCAGCGGGCTACGACCCCAGCCTGATCGGGCCGACTGCGTCGAGGTCGACGTGGTTCATCTTGCACTTCCCGGGACGCCACTTCGCATAGCCAGGGCGCAGTTCGCATACCGCAGATACTGCGGGCACTGTGCGAAGTGTGCCCCAGGTATGCGAAGTGGCGCACCGACTGGCAGCGATTACTCCCCCGGGCCGCACAGACCCACTACCCACGGCACAGACTGTGCGCGGTCTGTGCCGTGGGCGCTCGGTCTGTGTCGCCACCGCGGCCGGCGGGCGCTCTCGCCACCGCGGCCGGCGGGCGCTCTCGCCGCGGGCGGCCGTCAATGCGCCCGCCTTGCGTCCGGTCTGACTCCGTGCCGGGGCTAGTGGACGTTCCATTCGCCGGTGAAGGTGGGGTCGGTTTTGTCCACGAACGCTTGGAAGGCCACCGGGGTGTCGGCGGTCGCGAAGTTGATCGACTGGGCGCGCGCCTCGCTGGCCAGGGCGTCCCGCAGGGTTCGGTCGGCGTTCTCGTTGAGCAGCGCCTTGCTCTGCGCCAGTGCCACCGGCGGACCTGCGGCGAGTCGGTTGGCCAGGTCGGTGACGAACGCGTCGATCTCCTCGGCGTCCACCACGTAGGTGACCAGGCCGAGCGACTTGGCCTCCTCGGCGCCGATGATCTCGGCGAGCAGCGCCAGGCGCTTGGCTTGCTGCATGCCGACCAGCTTGGGCAGCAGCCAGGAGCCGCCGAAGTCCAGGGACAGCGCCCGGCGGGCGAAGATCTGGGAGAACCGGGCGGTCGGGGTGGACACCACCAGGTCGCAGCCCAGCGCCAGGTTCCAGCCGGCGCCGACCGCCACCCCGGCTACCTTGGCCACGGTCGGGATGGCCAGCTCGTGCAGCATCAGCGCGACCTCGTTGATGAACCGCATCCGGGTCAGCGGGTGCCCCTCGCGGCCGCCGCCGGAGATGTCCGCGCCCGCGCAGAACTCCCCGCCGGCGCCGGTGATCACCAGCGCACGCAGCTCAGGATCCTGGCCGGCCTCGAACAGCGCGTCGTGCAGCAGGTGCCACAACACGTCGTCCACGGCGTTCTTGCGGTGCGGACGGTTCAGCGTCAGGGTGCGCACCCCGGTGGCCTTGTCGGTGTCGGTCAGCAGTGGCGCCTGGTCGACCATCGAGGTCCCTTCGGTCGCGGGCTACACGCCCAGCCGGTCGGCGAGCCGGGCGCGGTGCTGAGCCGGCGCGCCGAACAGCAGCTCCGAGCTCTTCGCCCGCTTGTAATACAGGTGCGCGTCGTGTTCCCAGGTATAGCCGATGCCGCCGTGGTACTGCACCATCCCGGTGGCCACCTCGAAGTAGGCCGGGCCGAGGTAGATCTGGGCGAGCTCGGCCGCCACCGACAGCTCGGCGCGGTCCCCCTCGACGGCACGGTCGGCGGCCCACGCGGCGTAGCGCACCACGGAGACGCCGTGCTCCCAGGCGCTGTACATGTCCGCGCAGCCGTGCTTGACCGCCTGGTACGAGCCGATCGGCCGGCCGAACTGCACCCGGACCTTGGCGTAGTCGACGGTCAGCTCCATGGCCCGCTCCAACCCGCCCAGCTGCTCGGCGGCCAGCGCCACCGACGCCAGGTCGGTGACCAGGTCCAGCGCGGCGGCCGGGTCGGCGCTGGCCACCGGGCGGGCGGCTACGCCGGCGAACCGCAGCCGAGCCAGCCGCCGGGTGGGGTCCAGACCTTTCAGGGTGGTGCGTGACAGCCCGGCGGCGGGGTTGTCCAGCGGGCTGTCCACCGCGAACCAGGCGGGGCCGGCCGGGGTGGCGGCGTAGACCAGCACCAGGTCGGCCACATCCCCGGCCAACACGAACGTCTTCGTGCCGTCCAGCTCCCAGTGCCCGTCCCGCTCGGTGGCCGTGGTGGCCCCGCCGGATCGATCCCACGGCCCGGCGGCCTCGGCCACCGCCACGGTGCCGATCCGCTCCCCCTCGACCAGCGCGGGCAGCAGCTCGGCGCGCGCGGCCTCGTCATCGCACGCGAGCAGGGTGTCCACCGCCAACACGGCGGAGGCCAGGAACGGCGCGGGCACCAACGCGCGGCCCAGTTCCTCGGCCACCACCGCCCGCTCCACGTGGCCGGCGCCGGAACCGCCGTACTCCTCCGGCACCACCAAACCGAGCAGTCCCAGTTCGACGGCCAACCGCCGCCACAGCTCGGGGTCGTAGCCCAGCTCGGTGGCCATCGTGGCGCGGACCTTCTCCGGCGGGGACTGGTCGATCAGGAACTTGCGGACGGCGGAGCGCAGCTCACGCTGCTCGGAGTCCAGAACCAGCTGCACAGGGCACCTTCTTCG
>DATHIT010000685.1:0-5030 GCA_035489915.1 Pseudonocardia sp.
AGGTCCGGGGCGCGGACCCGCCGGAATGTCGGGCGGCGTCGACTGACTGGGCGGCGTCGGGCTGCTGGCCTGAGTCGACGTGCTGGGCTGGGTTGGGGTGGCCGGTTGGCCGGCGTGATCGGTGTTGGCCGGGGCTTGACCTGACCCTGACTCGGCTTGACCAGACTCGACGTCGCTGGTCATGGCGGTGATGATGTGGGTGGTGGTCATGTGGTCGAAGCGGCGGTTGAGTAGTCCGAGTGTCACGTCGGCTTTGATTTGGTCGAGGGTGGCGGGGTGGCCGGCGCGTTTGATCTGGGTGGCTAGGTGGTGGATGCGTTCGCAGGCGGCGGCCGCTTCGTGGGCGGGTAGGCCGGTGGCGGTGAGGGTGACGGTGCCGTCGGGGTTCAGGTAGGCGATCACGCTGCGTTCGGTGACGGCCCGTTCGTACTGTTCGCGTGCTCGGTCGGGATCGACGGCGATCACCGCCCGGGCGAGGCGGGCGGCGAGTTGGCCGGTGGTGAGCCGGCCGGCGTGGGGCAGCAGGTCTGTGCAGATCGACTCGGCGTGGTGGGGTGGCAGAGGGTGTAGGTGGTGCCAGAACACCCGGGCCTTGGCCGGGTCGATACGCCCAGCGGACAGGGCGGCGTGCACCAGGGGCAAGTGGAACACCAGCTCGTCGGCATAACACTGAGTGGCTTCCGCGCTGCGCCGAGTCCAGGCCAACGCCACGCGGAGTTCGTCGGCGGCATAGCGGGCCGACTCATCGAGAGTGGCGACCATGTCCAGCCCGCGAAAGGGTCACGCCGACCCATTTCGGCGATGACACGCAGAAATTGTGCTTCGTTGTGGGAACGTTGCCGGGCTTGCGCCCGCAACACAATGGGCAGATCTCCACCGGCGACCCGGGAAATATCTAGTGATGCGAGTGCGGCGGCAAGTTCTGGGCCCGGAGGTATTTCCTCCAAGCCGTCGGGAACCTGCTCAACCAGCATGGCCAAAGAATAACGGTCCGCACCGACAAGAAAATGACAGTGCGGTAGCGCAACATCGACAAGAACGACAGGGGCCGGCACCCGCGCGCGGCACATCGCGTCGCGACTTCGCACCTGATCACACTGGCGACGCCGCCGACAACACCACGCCCGAACCCGCCACTACCGACATCGCGGCCAACGACCACCGCACTGACATCCACCTGCCGTTGCAGTACTAGGTCGAATCCACGAGGATGCGCCAGCTGCCATCGGCGTGACGGCGCAACACAAGGGTCGCAATGCCCTCGAACGAATCCTTGCCGTCGATCTCGCCATTTCGAAGGCGCGTGGACCACACATTCGTCACGAGCGCAACATCGCCGGCCTGGAGGATCTTCGCAGCGTGCGTCGTTATCTCTGGCTGGAGCGCGAGCCGCTGTTCATACATCGCCTGCAGTTCTGCATGCCCACGCATAAGTGCACCATCAGGCAACGCGAAGCAACCCTCCTCGTCCCAGTACTTCACGACCTCAATCGGATCGCCGGCGTTGATCGCGGCGGTGATCATAGGCAGCAGTTCTTCGGGTATACGCGCTGTCATCTCGATATCTCTCACTACGCCGTGGGGGCCTTGCCGCCCTCGACGAACAGCAGGCGGACGTCGATGGCCCCGTCCCGTGCCCGCTTCGCCTCTTCGTACTCGTCGGAGAAGTACCAGCGCTTGGCCCGCGCCATGTCCGGGAACTCCACCACGGTCATGATCCGGCCCTCGGGCCACACTCCTTCCGCCGGCTCCGGCGTCGCACCCTGGATGCGGTACCGGCCGTCGTATTGCTCGATCGTGGATTCGGCCAGCTTGCGGTACTCGAGGGCACGCTCCTCATCCAGGTTGACCGCGTCGACGATCACGTAGACAGACATCAGGGTCCCTTTCCGGCCGATCGATCAGTCGTAGCTATTCGCCGGATAATTATGAAACGGCGTGTAGTTTCGTTACTCCGGATCGTACCGCAACGGGGTAGCCTGTCAACCGTGCCAGCGACAGCGGAACGGCCGATGACCCGGCGTGAACGACTGCGGGCGGAGACGACCCGGGAGATCATGTCGATCGCCCTGGGACAACTGGTTACGGACGGCGCAGGGGCCATCTCGCTGCGGGGCATCGCTCGTGAGATGGGTATGACGGCGCGCGCCATCTACAGCTACTTCGCCACCCGCGACGATCTGATCACGGCACTGACCAGCGAGATCAACGCCTCGCTCGCCGATGCACTGGAGCGAGCACGCGACTCCGCGCCAGCCGCCGATCCGGGAGCTCGGCTGGTCGCGTGGGGCCTTGCCATGCGTGAATGGGCACTGGCCAACCCTGAGGGCTTCCGTCTCATCTACGGCGATCCGATACCCGGCTACCAGCCGCCCGCGGGCGGGCCGGCGGAGCAGGCCGCGCGTCGGGTCTGCGGCGGACTCAATCGCCTGGTGGCCGCGATATGCCCGGCACCCAGCGGGCCCGAGGACGGCGTCGCATGGTCCGACTTCCCGCCCAGCTACGTAGCGAAGGTCCGGGCCGAGGCGCCCGACCTCTCACCGGCGGTCGCGGCGCTCGCACTGCGGGTCTGGGGCCGTATCCACGGCCTGGTAACGCTCGAGATCTACGGCCATCTGGGCTCGGTGTCGAAGGACCCGGCGGGAATACAGCGCGCCGACCTGCTCGACCTCGTCGACCACCTGCGCGCTATTTAAATTCAGCCGGCGCAAAAATTGACATGCGCTCCCGGCGCGCACAAGATGGCCTGGTGAGCGATACCCACCTGACCATGGCTTGTTGCCGCGGGTGCTGTATCCGCGGGTGACCGCGCGCCCTCGTTGCGGCTGAATTCGCGGTTACCCGGCCGATCGTCTCCTGGACATTGCGGCTGCCTCTTTGTTTTGCCCGTAAGGGTTCTTTGGCGCGCCGTTTGTGTTGTTATTTCCGTCTGATCATCAAGGGGTTTCGTGATGACCGTCGCACCCGAACGCACCGAACTGTCCGTCCGCCCGATCGCCGGCCACATCGGCGCCGACATCGACGGCGTCGACCTTTCCCGGCCGCTCGACGAGGCCACCGTGGGCCGCCTGACCGATGCGCTGCACCGGCACAAGGTGATCTTCTTCCGGGACCAGGAGCTGGACCACGCCGGGCAGATCCGGTTCGCCCGGCATTTCGGTGAGCTGACCTACGCCCACCCACACGACGAGGCCCCACCCGAGGGCTACCCGGAGATCTTCACGGTGGACCCGCGCCGCTACGAACAGCGCTACGGCAAGGACAACCCGGTACAGACGCGCCGCAAATACAGCTACTTCGCCGGCTGGCACACCGACGTCACCGCGGCGGTCAACCCGCCGGCCGGCTCCATCCTGCGGGCCGAAACGGTGCCCGAGTTCGGCGGCGACACCACCTGGACCAACCTGGTGGCGGCCTACCAGGGCCTGTCCGAGCCGGTCCGGGGGTTCATCGACACGCTGCGCGCCGAGCACCGCTACGGCGGCGGGCACGAGCAGCCCACCGGAAGTGACCGCTACCGCCGCCGGGTGGAGGACAACCTGCTGGTCTCCGTGCACCCGGTGGTTCGGGTGCATCCGGTGACCGGGGAGCGGGCGCTGTTCGTCAATCCCGGCTTCACCAGCCACATCCTGGACCTCACACCCCGGGAGAACCGGGCGCTGCTGGACCTGCTCTACGCCGAACTCACCCGGCCCGAATACACCGCGCGGTTCCGCTGGCGCCCGGGCAGCGTGGCGTTCTGGGACAACCGGGCCACCGCCCACCTGGCGCCGACCGATCTCGACCACCTCGACGTGCAGCGGACCCTGCACCGGGTGACCCTGATCGGCGACCGGCCGGTCGGACCGGACGGCCGGGAATCCGAGCTCATCGCCGGCCGGGAGTTCACCGCCGACCACGCCGTCGTCGTTGACTGAGCCGCGCCCGGGACCTCGAGCGATGAGATCCCCGAGGGCGGCGATCGGGCTGCTCGCCGCGGTCCTCGCCGTGACGCTGGCTGGCTGTGGCGGGCCCAGCGGCCCGGCGGGCGCCGGGGGCACCGCCGGGTCGTCCGGTGGCCTGGCCTCGGACGCGGCACTGCCCACCCAGGTCCCGACCGGAACCAGCTTGGTGATCGCCGACCAGGCCGAGTACCAGCAGGTCGCACTGCGCGAGTCCGGGGAGCTGGCCAAGCTGCCGTTCACCGCCGAGTTCGCCAACTTCGTCGGCGGGCCGGCCATCCTGGAGGCCTTCCGGGCCGGCGCGGCCGATGTGGCCTGGGTCGGTGACGCCCCGCCGATCCACGCGCTGGTCGCCGGCGAGGACGTGCCGATCATCTTCGCCCGGCAGAGCAGGCCGGAGAGCACCCAGCTCGCGGTCACCCCGGGCCGCCCGATCCGGCACCTCGCCGACCTGCGCGGCGCCAAGATCGCCTACGCGGAGGGCACCGCGCAGCAGGTCGCGGTGCTGCGGGCGCTGGAGAAGGCGGGGCTGCGCACCTCCGACGTGCGGTTGGTGCGGCTGCAGCTGGACGACTTCAACGATGCGGTGCGCACCGGTCAGGTGGACGTGGCGCCGTTGAACGAGCCCCGGCTGACCCGGTTCCTGGCCGAGGCCGCGCCCCGGGGCGGCGGCGTGATCGACCCGGTGGAGACGGCGGACACCTCCAGCGGCCTGAACTATCTGTACGCGCGGCGGGCCGTGCTGGCCGACCCGGCGAAGGCGGCGGCGCTGCGCGCCTACGTGGAACATTTCCTGCGGTCGCAGGAGTGGGTCAACAACCATCCCGCCGAATGGGTTCAGGGCTACTACGTGCGCAACCAGGGCATCACCGCCGCCGACGGGCAGCGCATTGTGGACTCGCTTGGGCGGTTCAGCTTCCCGCGACTGGACGCCGCACTGGTACAGCGCCAGCAGACCAGCATCGACGTGATCGAGCGGGCCGGTGAGCTGCCCCGCCGGGTGACCGCGGCGGACGGCTTCGACACCCGGTTCGACCAGGTCATCGTGGACACGGTCGCCGCTACCGCACAGCCCGAGCCGGCCGGAGG
>DATHIT010000686.1:0-10575 GCA_035489915.1 Pseudonocardia sp.
ATGAGACGCGCGTCACTCGGATGCCGGGCACAAAAGCTGGAGCTGGGACGTTGTGCTGCGGCACGACATAGGACTGAGTTTGTTGAGGGTGGGAGCAATGGCGACCGACTACGACGCACCGCGCCGCAACGAGACCGATGACATGGCGGAGGACTCCCTTGAGGAGTTGAAGGCGCGTCGGAATGAGGCGCAGTCCGCGGTGGTGGATGTGGATGAGACGGACACGGCGGAGAGCTTCGAGCTGCCGGGTGCGGACCTGTCCGGTGAAGAGCTGACAGTGAAGGTGCTGCCCAAGCAGGCAGACGAGTTCACCTGTTCCAGCTGTTTCTTGGTTATCCACCGCAGCAGGTTGGCCGCGCACCACAATGGCCAACCCATTTGCCGCGACTGCGCCTGACACGGCCACGCCGCAAGGTGTGGTCCGCTGACCGAGCGCGCTCAGCGCGAGTGCGCGGTCCGGAGGCACTCCAGTAGTGCCTCCGGATGGCGCACGCTGAAAAACCAGTACGGAGTTGGATCTTCCGGATCATTGAGCACCAGCCGCACCGCCGGGCCGACCCAGGGGCGGTGTAGTACGAAGGCTCGTGGGTCCAGTTCGGGCCCGAGCTGAACTTGCTTGTCCGCCGGCTTGACGGGAACCGCGTCGGCGATGAACCGGCCTGGCAGGCTCGCCGGCCCCACGCGGAGCAGTTGCTCCCCGTTCTCGTTCTCAGTAAGCGTCACCCGTACCCGGCTGAGCCGGACCAGTGCGAGGGCCATCAGCGGGGCCAGGATCAGCACCGGCACCCACTCCGGCACCTCCGGGTGACCCAGCCGCACCGAAATCTCCACCAGGGCGATGACGACGGCCGCGAGCGGCCACCACCACCACGGCACCGACAACCGTTCGTCGAACCGCACCGGGCCGGAGGGCGCAGGCGTTCTTGCATGGCGGCGGACGATCACCCGGACCAGGGTAATCTCGCCCGCCATGGGTGCCGGACGGGGTGTTGAGGACGGCGTGCGGGTATGGCTGACCCGGCTCGATCCGGGCGTGCCGATCCCCGGTTACGCACATCCTGGTGACGCCGGCGCCGACCTGGTCACCACCTCTGACCTGGACCTGGCGCCGGGCGAACGGGCCGTGGTGGGCACCGGGGTGGCCATCGCCCTACCTGAGGGTTTCGCCGCGTTCGTGCACCCCCGCTCCGGGCTGGCCGCGCGGGCCGGGCTGACCGTGGTCAATGCGCCGGGCACGGTGGACGCCGGCTACCGGGGCGAGATCAAGGTGTGCCTGATCAACCACGACCCACGTGAGCGGGTACGACTGTCCCGAGGCGACCGGATCGCCCAGCTCGTGGTGCAGCGAGTGGAGCGGGTGGTGTTCGCCGAGGTCACCGAGCTTCCCGAGTCGGTACGAGGCAACGGCGGATATGGCTCGACCGGGCTCAGCTCGGTGCTCGGCGGAGGGCAGTAGGTGTTCGGCCGCGCCAGCCAAGAGGTCGAGGACCTCGAAGAAGTCCCGTCCATCGCGCCGAGGCGACCGGTCAGCGATCGGCCGGGTGGTCACCGACGGGGTGGTGCCGGACCGTACGACGTGGACGAGCCGGACGCCGAACGAATCAGGGGCGGACTCGACTTCGGCTCACTGCGGGTGCCGATGCCGGCCCGGGCGCAACTGCAGATCGAGCACGGTTCCGGTGAGCTGCTGCGCGCCGTCCACGTGTTGGTGCCCTCCGGCCGGGTCAGCCTGAGCGCTCTGGCCGCGCCCCGGTCCACCCCGCTCTGGCGGAACCTGGCCGACGAGATCGCCGAATCGCTGGCCAACGACGGAGCCCGAGTCTGGGCGGAATGGGGCGTCTGGGGCCGCGAGGTGCTGGCCGCGTCCAAGGGCGCGCTGTCCCGGTTCATCGGGGTGGACGGTCCGCGCTGGATGCTCTACGGAGTGGCCACCGGCCCGGCCGACGGCGCGGAGAGCCTGGCCGACACGCTGCGCCAGATGATCCGGGGCACCGTGGTGACCCGCGGCCCCGACCCGCTGCCGGTCAAGACGGTGCTCCCGCTGCGTCTGCCGGAGCATCTCGAGGAGCGGGTGGAACGCGCCAGGGAGCAGGCCGCTCGCCGTCCGGAAGCCACGGACGCCGCGATGCCGGTGACTCCGGTGGTGCCGGTCACGCCCACCGGGGTGCCGGACCGTTCGGCGGGGCTGGCCGCCGGCTCGGGGGGCTCGGGTTCGGCCGGATTGGCGGGTTCCGCGGGGTTGGCGGCTGGCTTGGGCTCGGCTGGGCTGGCGGCGGGTTCGGGTTCGGCTGGGCTCGCGGCGGCGGGCTCGGCTGGGCTGGCCGCCGGGGGACCGACAGGCGTACGCCGTCGCACCCAGCCGTCGACCCCGCCCCGGCTGCCGCCGGGCGCCCCCGGCCTTGCGCCGACTTCTTGGCCGAACGGGCCGAGCCGCCCCACGGGGCCAACCGGAGCGACCGGGCCGAGCCGCCCGACGGGGCCGACCGGAGCGACCGGGCCGAGCCAAGTGGCCGGGCCGAGCCGCCCGACGGGGCCGACCGGGCCGAGCCAAGCGGCCGGGTCGGAGGGCGCTCCCTCGGCGGCTCGTCCGCCGCTCGCTCGGCCGGCCGCGGCGGGACCTGCCGCCGGGTACCGGGCCAGCGGGCCGTCCGGCACGGTCAGCCGCTCGATCGGCATGCGCGCCGTCGGGCCGCCGAGCGGACCGTCTCTCCCAGTGAGCGGCACGGCCGGTGCGGCTACCGGCCATTCGCCCGGCGGGGCCGTAGGCACCGGTCCGGTCCGGTACCCGGAACCCTCGGCGGGGCAGCCGCCGAGGACCACCCCGCCGCCTGCCGGCACGGTGGCGCCGCCAGCTCGGCGTGGGCTTCCACCGGTCACTTCGCTGGACACGAACGGCTTGCCGGCCGGGTCGGTGGAGTCGACCTGGTCCCTGGCCCGGCCGGTGGTCAGCGCCGACCAGGTGGCGCAGCAGCCGGCGTGGGCGCTGCTCAGCGATGCCCCGGCGTTCTGGCCGGGTCGATACGCCACCCGGGTGCCCGAAGCGCCGAACCGCGGAGCGCTGGACGACGGCCGGGCCCAACCGCATCGCGGCCCCACGCCGCCGAACCGCCCGGTACAACCTCCGACGGCCGGATCGTGGAACAACCGGCCGCAGGACCAACGCCAAGGTGGCCAACCGATGACCGAACCCGGGCGACCGAGCTACCCCGCCCCTGCTCGACCGAGCTACCCCGATGCCGGGCGACCGAGCTACTCCGGGCTCGACCCGGCGCAACCCGGCGCGACCCACCAGGACGTGAACTATTCCGGCGCGCACTACTCCAGCGAGAACTATTCGAACCCGATCCAACCCGTCCCGAATCCTGCCGGCACGAACTACGCCGGCGGGAACTACTCCAACGGGAACTACGCGGGTGGGAATCAGCCCGCCTCGAATCCTGCCGCCACGAACTACTCGGCCGCGAACTACTCGGCCGCGAACTATTCGAGCCCGAACCAGCCCGCCCCGCACCATTCCGGGCCGAGTAACTCCGGCGCCCATGCCGGCGTGAACCAGCCGAGCGCGAGCGCACCCCGTCCGGACTACCCGAGCCCGGCCTACCCACCCGCGGACTACGCCACCCCGAGCTCGTCGAGCCAGAACCAGCCGATCCCGAACGGTTCCCAGCCGAACTATTCCAGCCCGAACTATTCCAGCCAGGATTACTCAAGCTCAAACCATTCGGGCTCGAACTATCCGAACTACTCCGGCTCGAACTATCCGCCCGCGAACTATTCGAGCTCGAACTATTCGAGCCTGGACTACTCCGGCCCGGCCCAGCAGAGCACGAACTCCCCGGGGGCGGCGCGGGGTGTCCACCGTCCGGTCCAGGCTGCCGAGTGGCCGCGTCAGCCGGGCGAGCTGGACCCGTCGTCCACCCAGGATCGGCTGGCTGAGGTGGAACGCCAGGGCCGGCACCGTCGGGAGTAGGCGGGCCCGAACGCCGGTAGCCGGATCAGCCCGGGGCGAGGGGGTCGGCTCGCTGGGCCCGCAACCACGCCAGGGCCATCGCCCTGCCCAGGGTGGCCCGGTCCTGCCCCAGCGCGGCCAGCGTGGTGGTGACCAGCGCCGCGCGGGGGAGCAGGCGCCGCCATTGCTGGGCGACCGGCAGCGGATGAACCGGGTCGTCACGCAGCCCCACCAGCCCGACCGGGATCCGCAGCCCGGCCAGTTCCGCTTCGGAGGGACCTGGGGTCGATGCGGCCACCTCCAGCGAGCCGGCCAACCCGCCGCCGTGCCGGGACCACGCCCTGGCCAGCTCGTCGCCCAGCCACCCCGGCGTGTCGGCGCGGGTGCTCGCGATGGTCGCGGCCAGGCCGTCCTGGCGTACCGCCGCCGCGGTCGCCGAGGCCGCCACGGCCGCCGGCGCCGCGTCGGGCTGCCCGGTCCACGCCGGCAGCGCCAGAAGCAGACCTCGGACGGGTCCATCGGCACGCTGGGCCGCCCATCGCGCCGCCACCTGTGCGCCCAGCGACACCCCGCCGACCAGCAGTGGGATGCCCTCCGCCGCCGCCTCGTCCAGCGCGCGCAGGTAGCCGTCCACCACCCCCGGCCCCGGTCGCACCGAGGGGGCCCGCACCACCAGGCCGATGGCCCGCAGCGGTGCCTCCAGGGCGGCGCGTACGAAGACCTCGTCCGACCCGCTGCCGGGTAGCAACACGGCCAGCGGGGACCCCGCATGGGCGACTTGTGACACTCGCATGACGGCGATGGTGCCGGATCGTTACTCGTTCGCCGTTTCTGAGGTTATGGTGGTATCGCTCGGTCGAGATCGGCCGACTCCCACCGCATCACCCGGGAGAGCGTATGGGAACCACCGACGGTGGCCTCCTGAAGCGACTCATTCGAAAACTTACCTCTGACGTCGAGGATCTTGACGCGGATGATTTGTCCCGGGACGCGGAGCGTTCCGGTGCGCAGCGTGCATGTGACTGCCGCTGCGGCGACGAGGTCACCGTGGTCGGTAGGCTGCGCTCTGTGGAACTCAGTCCGAAGGACGCGGCGGCGACGCTCGAGGCGGAGCTGTTCGACGGCACCGACGGCGTCACGTTGATCTGGGTCGGGCGCCGGCGCATTCCGGGCATCGAGCCTGGCCGTCTGATCAAGGTGCGCGGCAGGCTCGCGGTGCGCAACGGCCGCAAGGTCGTCTACAACCCGTACTACGAGCTGCGGCAGGCCTCGTGACGGGGCGCCATTCCCGCACGCACGTCGAATCCGCCACTCCCGCCCCGGCCGCCGACGACGATGCCACCGCCGTGATCCCCTCGGTGGCCGCCGACGAACCGCCGACGAGCATCCTGCAACAGCTGGGCGGCATCTCCGGGATGATCTATTCCGCGGTGCCGGTCGTGGTGTTCGTGCTGGTCAACTCGGTGGCTTCGCTGGTTCCAGCGCTGGTCGCCGCGATCGTTGTCGCGCTGGGCATCGCCGTGTGGCGGCTGGTGCGCCGCGAGCCTTTGCAGCCCGCGGTTTCCGGCTTGTTCGGCGTGGCCATCGGAGCGTTCCTGGCCTATCGCACCGGCGAGGCACGGAACTTCTTCCTGCTCGGCATCTGGTACAGCGCGCTGCTCGCCGTGGTCTTCGGTGTCTCCGCGCTGGTCCGCTGGCCGTTGGCCGGGGTGATCTGGCACGGCATCAACGGCGACGGGCAGGGCTGGCGCCAGGACCGGGAGCTGCGCCGGGCCTACACCCTGGCCACCGTGTTGTGGTCGGTGATGTTTGCGGTGAAGTTCGTCGCCCAGCAGTGGCTCTACGACGCGAACCAGCCCGGATGGTTGGCCGTGGCCCGGATCGGCGGCTACGCGTTGACCGGGTTGGCGCTGCTCGGCACGGTCTGGGCGGTCCGCCGCGCGCGGCAGCGCACCGCCGCCGCCCAGCCCACCTGACAGTCGCCCGAGAGTCCCAGGCCCGAAGTTCCAGCTCCGAGCGAGAGCGCTTCGTCGACGCACCACGTCTCGTCGCGCCACAGATCAGATCGGCACAGACCGGCTGCGGTCCGCACAGACCGGCTGGCTACGAGTTTGCCCGTCGCGCAGACCGGCTGGGGTCGGCACAGATCATGCAGGGTCTGTGCGACGGCCAGATGGTCTGTGCGGCGGTCGCGGGCTGGCGCGGTCAGCGGCCTAGCGCGGTGCGGATCTCCTCTTCCACGTCGGCCGTGGCTACCAGGAGCAGCTCGTCCAGGCCCTCCAGCGAATCGTCCGGCTGCGGCACGATCACCCGGCCGCCCCGCAGGATCGCCACCAGCGCGGAGTCGGTGGGCAGCCGCAGGTCACGGACCGCCTTGCCGGCGAGCGGGGTGGTCTCCGGCAGGGTCACCTCGACCAGGTTCGCCTGGCCCTGGCGCAGTGTCATCAGCCGGACCAGGTCGCCCACGCTGACCGCTTCCTCGACCACCGCGGCCAGGATGCGCGGGGTGGACACCGCGACGTCCACACCCCAGTTTTCGTCGAACAGCCACTCGTTGCGCGGATCGTTCACCCTGGCCACCACCCGGCGCACCGCGAACTCCATTTTGGCCAGCAGCGAGACCACCAGGTTGACCTTGTCGTCCCCGGTAGCCGCGATCACCACGTCACAACCCTGCAGGCCGGCCTCCTCCAGGGAACTCAGCTCGCAGGCGTCCGCGTTGACCCACTCGGCCCGCTCGACGCTCTCCGGCTCGATCGCGGCGAGGTCCCGCTCGATGAGCATCACCTCGTGCTCGTTCTCGATCAGCTCCATGGCGATCGAGCGGCCAACCGCTCCGGCGCCGGCAATGGCGACCCGCATCGTCGGCTCAGCTCCCCTCGGGTTCACGTGCCGCCGTGGTGGTGACATCACCGATGGTGCCGGACACCGCCGCCACGTAGATGCTGTCCTCGGCCTGGATCACCGTTTTCGGGTTGGGCAGCAGACCGTTCCCGAAGCGCAGGATGAACGCCACCCGGCATCCTGTGGTCTGCTCCAGCTCGGCGACCGATCGGCCGGCCCACCCCTCGTGCACCGGCAGGGCGAGTACTGCCACGGTGCCCGACGGGTCCCGCCACGCGCTGCTCACCCCGTCCGGGAGCAGCATCCGCATCAGCCGGTCGGTGGTCCACGGCACGGTGGCCACGGTGGGAATGCCCAACCGCTCGTAGACCTCCGCGCGCCGGGCGTCATAGATGCGCGCTACCACCCGCTCGATGCCGAAGGTCTCCCTGGCCACCCGGGCCGAGATGATGTTCGAGTTGTCGCCGCTGGATACCGCCGCGAACGCGGACGCCTGCTCCACCCCGGCGCGGCGCAAGACGTCGCGGTGGAAACCGATTCCGCAGACCTGCTCTCCCCGGAAGTCCGCGCTGAGGCGGCGGAACGCCTTGGGGTCGCGATCGATCACCGCCACCTCGTGGCCCTGCCGCTCGAGGCCGCCCGCGAGGGAGGAACCAACCCGGCCGCAGCCCATGATCACTACTCGCACGGAACGAGTCTCCCCTCGGTGCGTGTCCGGCCGAACCCTAACGTCTGAAAAGCTGCCCAGCACCGGTGACATGTGCACGCTACGCATAGGCTTTCGCGCGTGCCGAAGGTAGCCACCGCCCTCAAACGGATCCTGGTGGGCCGCCCGCAGCGCAGCGACAAGCTCGGCGACACGTTGCTGCCCAAGCGGCTGGCCCTACCGGTGTTTGCCTCCGACGCCCTGTCCTCGGTTGCCTACGCGCCCGAGGAAATTTTCATCACGCTGTCCATCGCGGGCATTTCGGCATACACGTTCTCCCCATGGATCGGCCTTGCCGTGGTCGTGGTGATGCTCACCGTGGTCACCAGCTACCGGCAGAACGTGCATGCCTACCCCTCCGGCGGCGGCGACTACGAGGTGGCCACGGTCAACCTGGGGCGCCACGCCGGGCTCACCGTGGCCAGCGCGCTGCTGGTCGACTACACCCTCACGGTGGCCGTGTCGATCTCCTCGGCGGCGGCCAACATCGGCGCCGTGCTGCCCTTCGTGGGCACGCACAAAGTGGTGTTCGCGGTGCTCGCCATCGTGGTGCTGACCGCGATAAATCTGCGCGGCATCCGGGAGTCCGGCACCGCCTTCGCGATCCCCACCTATGCCTTCATGTTCGGCATGGCGGCCATGATCATCTGGGGGCTCACCCGGATTCTGATCTTCCACGACCCGGTGCATGCGGCCAGCGCGAACCTGCAGCTGGTCGAGGAGGGTGACCACCTGACCGGCTTCGCCCTGGTCTTCCTGGTGCTGCGCTCGTTCACCCAGGGCTGCGCCGCGCTGACCGGCGTGGAGGCGATCAGCAACGGGGTGCCGGCCTTCAAGAAGCCCAAGTCGAAGAACGCCGCGAGCACTCTGTTGATGTTGGGTCTGATCGCGGTGAGCCTGGTCATGGGCATGATCGCGCTGGCCCGAATGACCGGGATCAAGGTCGCTGAGGACCCGGCCCACCAGCTGATCGGCGCGCCCCCCGGGTACGAGCAGCAGACCATGGTCGCCCAGCTCGCCGACGCGGTGTTCGGCGAGTTCCGGATCGGCTTCTTCTTCGTGGTGATCTTCACCGCGCTGATCTTGGTGCTGGCCGCGAACACGGCGTTCAACGGATTCCCGGTGCTCGGCTCGATCCTGGCGCAGGACCGCTACCTGCCCCGCCAGCTGCACACCCGGGGCGACCGGCTGGCCTTCTCCAACGGCATCGTGTTCCTGGCCGGCTTCGCGATCGTCCTGGTGGTCGGCTTCCAGGCCGAGGTGACCCGGCTGATCCCGCTCTACACCGTCGGCGTGTTCGTCTCGTTCACGTTGTCCCAGACCGGCATGCTGCGGCACTGGAACCGGCTGCTGGCCACCGAGACAGATCCGGCCGTGCGGCGTCGGATGCGCCGCTCCCAGGGCATCAACGGCTTCGGCCTGACCATGACCGGCACCGTGTTGGTGCTGGTCCTGGTGACCAAGTTCACCCAGGGCGCCTGGATCGCACTGGCCGCGATGGCCGGGGCGTACGCGCTGATGCTGGCCATCCACCGGCACTACTCGACGGTCTCCTCGGAGCTCCTGCTCGGCGACGAGATGCCCGTGCTGCCGGCCCGCAACCACGCCATCGTGCTGGTCTCCGGGCTGAACCGGGCCGCCGTGCGGGCACTGGGCTACGCCAGGGCGACCCGCCCGGACGTGCTCGAGGCGGTCACTGTCAACGTGGACGACAAGGACACCCGGGGGCTCACCAAGGCCTGGGAGGACCGGGGCGTGCCGGTGCCGCTGAAAGTGATCGAGTCGCCGTACCGGGAAATCACCCGGCCGGTGCTGGAGTACGTCAAGCGGATCCGCACCGATAACCCACGGGACGTGGTGACGGTGTTCATCCCGGAGTACGTGGTCGGCCGGTGGTGGGAGCAGTTGCTGCACAACCAGAGCGCGCTGCGGCTGAAGGGCCGGCTGCTGTTCCAGCCGGGTGTGATGGTCACCAGCGTGCCCTGGCAGCTGGAGTCCTCCGAGCGGGCCAAGCAGCGGGCCATGGCACGCAATCGCAGGGAGAGCGCGCCCGGGGAGGTTCGGCGGGGTTATCCGGGCGTTGGTCCGGGCCGGGTGCCCGGGCAGGACGGCTGGGGCGGCAGGGACGGCCACTCGGCTCCGAGCGGTTCGGCCTCTGGCGGTTCGGGGGCTGGCCGTTCGGGATCTGGTGGTTCGGGGGCTGGTGGCTCGGCCTCTGGTGACGGGAGCGGGCCGGCTGCCCGGTCCGACCGGGCCTCGGCGCCGCCGCAGTGACCGGCCAGATGGACGTCGCCCACGCCAAGGCGCCCGGTGACCAGCCCGCCGAGAAGGCGCCGACCTGGCTGGACCGGGTACTGGAGTTCGAAGTGGGCCCGGTCGCGCACGGCGGGCACTGTGTGGCCAGGGTGGAAGGGCGGGTGGTGTTCGTCCGGCACGCGCTGCCCGGCGAGCGGGTCCGCGCGGTGGTGACCGAGGATCGGCACGGCGCGTTCTGCCGGGCCGACGTGATCGCGGTGCTCCAGGCGTCGGCGGACCGGGTCGAGGCGCCGTGCGTGTGGGCCCGGGCCGGGGGCTGCGGGGGCTGCGACTACCAGCACGCCAGCCCGGCCGCCCAGCGGCGGCTGAAGGCGGACGTACTGGCCGAGCAGCTGCGCCGGCTGGCCGGGGTGGAACGCGCGGTCGAGGTGGAGGAGCTACCCGGCGGCCCGCTGGGCTGGCGGCACCAGGTGCGGCTGGCGGTCGGGCCGGACGGGCAGGCCGGGCTGCGCGCGTACCGGGCGCACGACGTGATCCCGATCGCGGACTGTCTGCTGGCCCCGTCCGGGATGCTGCCGCCGGTGCTGGAGCGGGAGTGGCCGCCCAGCGACGAGGTGCGGGTGGAGCGCGACTGGGCCGGCGAGGTGCACGTGGGCACCGGCACCGGGCCGGACGGCGCGCCGGTGCGTCGGCGGGTGGGGGACCGGGTCTGGCACGCCCCGCCCGGTGCGTTCTGGCAGGTGCACCCGGCGTTGGCGGACACCCTGTGCGGCGTGGTGGCGGACTGGGCGGGCGCGCCCGCCGGGGGCCGCGCCTGGGA
>DATHIT010000687.1:0-6765 GCA_035489915.1 Pseudonocardia sp.
CTACGCGCACGTGGCGCCGCTGATGGTCCAGGACGGCGGGTCCAAGCGGAAGCTGTCCAAGCGCAAGGACCCGGAAGCCTCGGTGGACTTCTACCTCGAGGCCGGCTACCCGGCCCCGGCGGTGCTGTACTACCTGCGCGGGCTGGCCAACGGCCGGCTGGCCGAGCTGCCGCTGGAGCAGGCCCTCGAGGAGCCGATCCGGCTGGAGGAGTGCGGCGTGGCCGGCCCGCTGCTGGACATGGTCAAGCTGGCCGACATCAGCGGCGACCACATCGCCACCCTGCCCGGCCCGGTGGTGCTGGACGCGGTGGCGGACTGGGCCCGCGACCGGGACCCCGAGCTGGTTGACGTGATCACGACCAACCGCGCGCTGGCCGAGCGGGCCGTCGACGTGGAGCGGGTCGGGGTGGAGAACCCGCGTAAGGACCTGGTGCGCTGGTCGGACTTCCGCCCGCTCTACGGGTTCTTCTTCCCCAGCCTGTTCACCCCGGTGACCGATCCGTCCGACGAGCGCCTCGGCGGGCTGGACCCGAGCCTGGTGCGCAAGCTGGCCGCCGACTTCGCGGACAACTACCGGTGGGATCCCGACCAGCCGACCTGGTTCGCCCAGATCCGCGAGCTGGCCGCCCGGCACGGGTTCGCGCCGAACCCGAAGGCCTACAAGCAGGACCCGGACGCCTACCCCGGCATGCTGCGCGACGCGGCGAACGTCATCCGGGTTGCGCTCACCGGCTCCACCCGCAGCCCGGACCTGCACGCGGTAGCCGGCGCCCTCGGCGCCGACGAGGTGATCCGCCGAGTCCGCGCCCTGGTCAGCTAAGTCGCCCCAGGTCAGACGTCGTGAGTGGCGATGGTCGCTATAGCGACCATCGCCACTCACGACCCTGTTGGCGCAGGTCAGGAGCCGTGAGTGGGATTGGTCGCTATAGCAGCCAATGCCACTCACGGGTGTGGGGGAGCTGTGGCTCGGTGGCCGCGCGGGGTGGATCGGCGAGCGGTGCGGGTCGGTGGGCGTGGCCGCGGTCGGCGGGGGAATCTGAGCGGGAAGCCGGCCATTCGGCCCAACGGGTGCTGTCATTCGGCGTAATCCATCGGCGCTGGGCGCGGATGTCGACCCCGTGAACGACAACCGGGGCGACCGGCACTCAGCTCGGCCGGTGGGCCACCGGTGCGGTCATACAGTCGCGGCATGCTCCCCAGCCAGGCCCGTGTTCTCTGGGCTGCCGCGTTCCTGGTGACCCTGCTGGGCCCGGTTCTGCTCAGCCTGGTGACCGGTAGCGACAACCCGCTCCCCTCGCAGCTGGCGGTACAGACCGGGCTGCTGGCCACCGGGCTGCTGGTCTGCGCGGTGATCGCGCCGTCCCGGCTGCGGTCGCTGACCCGCGCGCTGGGCATCGAGGGTGTGCTGGGGGTGCACCGGGTGGTGGGGCTGCTGGCCACCCTGATGGTGATTCTGCACGTGATGCTGGTGCTGGCCGCGAACCCGAACTCGGTCACCCTGTTCGATCCCCGGCAGTGGACGATGGCGTCCCGGGCCGCCGTGGGTGCCACCGTCGGGCTGATCGGGCTGATCGGGCTGGCCGTGCTGCGGCACCGGGTCCGGCGGCGCTACGCGCTGTGGCGGTGGGTGCACCTGGTGCTGGCCGGATCGGTGCTGGTGCTCAGCGCGCTGCACATCTATTGGCTGCAGCACCTGGTCAACGACCCGGTGCTGCGGGCCGCGTTCGGGCTGCTGCTGGCCGGCGTGCTCGGCGTGCTCAGCTACCGCTGGCTGTGGCGGCCGTGCTTCGACAAGCGCAGTGCGTACGAGGTGCTCGAGGTGCGGGCGGAAACGGAGAACGTGCACACGCTGGTGATCGGTCCCCGGCGTCCCCGGCACGGCTTCGACACCTCCACCCTGGCCTTCGAGCCGGGGCAGTTCGCCTGGCTGCGGGTGAAGCGATCGGTGACCGCCGAGGAACACCCGTTCACCATCACCTCCTGCCCTCGGGAGTCGGCGGCGGTGGAGTTCACCATCCGCAACGCCGGCGACTTCACCTCCTCGGTGGCCACCCTCAAACCCGGTGACCCGGTCTGGATCGACGGCCCGCACGGTGCGTTCACCTGGGACGACCGGGCCTACCGCCGGGCGCTGGTGCTGATCGCGGCCGGGGTCGGCATCACCCCGATGATCAGCATGCTGCGCACCCTGGCGTTCCGGGGCGACGGCCGCCCGGTGCTGCTGCTGTCCGGTGCGCGCGCCGTCGACGAGCTGCTCTTCCGCGACGAACTGCGGGAGCTCGGCGATCAGCTGGACCTCACCGTGGTGGAGGTGCTCAGCCGGCCGCCGGCGGACTGGACCGGGCGCTCCGGTCGGATCGACCGGGTGCTGCTGCGCCAGGTGCTGCCCGAGCGCTCCGGTCGGCACAAGATCGAGTACTTCGTCTGCGGCCCTTCCCCGATGGTCACCGACGTGCTGTTGGCGCTGCAGGAGCTGCGCATCGATCCCGCGCACATCCATACCGAACAGTTCGACATGGTCTGACCGGGGACTCCCTGGACAGACGCAAGACGAGAGGTTGTTGGTAGTGCTCCCCGCTGTCCGCTTCGTTCGTTGGACGGTCCTAGCCTCGGTGCTGGTGGCGATCCTGGTGTCGGTGGTGCTGGCCGGGTCGTCCCCGTCGTCCCCGCAGTCGCTGTCCGCGCTGTTCGGCGGCGGCACGGTGGACACCCCGTGGGGTCCGCTCAGCGCGTCCGACCGGGACATGTTGATCAAGGTTCGGCAGGCCAACCTCTGGGAGGGCCCGATCGGTGAGCAGGCCGCCCAGCGGGCCAGCAGCCCGGCGGTCCGCGAGGTCGGTCGCAAGCTTGGCGTCGAGCACGCCCAGCTGGACGCCGACCTGCTCGCGGTGGCCAACAAGCTGGACGTCCCGTTGCCCAGCCAGCCCAGTGACCAGCAGAAGGTCTGGATGGCCGAGATCACCGGCGCGCCCCAGGCGAAGTACGACACCACCTTCATCAACGTGGTGCGCTCCGCCCACGGCGAGGTGATGCCGTTGGTGGAGGGCGTCCGCTCGGGCACCCAGAACGAGCTGATCCGCCAGGTCGCCATCGAGGGCGGCCAGTTCATCGGCCGGCACATGGGCTACCTGGAGAGCACCGGCCTGGTGGACTATGCGCTGTTCCCGCCGTCCACCGCGCCGGCCGCCCGGCTGACCTCGATCGGCGGGTACAACGTGCCGATCACCCTGGTGCTTTTTGTCCTCGCGGTGCTGGTCTCGGCGGCGTTGCTGCGCGGGCTGGGCCGCTCCCGTCCTGGCGTCGCGGGGCGGCCGGACCGGACCGGCCAGTGGGCCAGATTGGCCTCGGCGCTGGGGCGGACGCGCCGCCGGCCGGTGTCCCGTGGCGCCGGGTTGCCGCGCACCGGGTTGCCGGGCCGCCCGGACGAACCGAGCACGGTGACCACCGCGGAGCTCAGCGCGGTGCTCAACCCGACCGCCGAGGAGGACCGCCCACGCGCTGGTTCGATACCGGTCCCCAGAGCGGCGGACTGGACGTTGCCGCCGGACCAGCCCGGCCAGCCGGACCGCCGGCCGCCCAAGCTGGGCCGGGCCAGCGCCGGCCGGCCCTGGTAGGGGCGCCGTGGTGAGGCGAAACGCCCGAGCGGCGATAGCCGGGGACTGATTGTCGCCACACTGGGTACTCCCGCTGTGGTGGTGCGCCGTCAGCCTCTAGGAGGTCCTGAATTTCCGCCTTTCGGTTGCGAGCGGTGATCGGAGTCGGATGCGTTGGCGGAGCGCGCACCGTTCAGGGCCCTGCCAGGGCCGGGGGTTTCCCGTGGAAGGCTGCATGGATGAGTGAGGCGGTGCGCCAGGTACTGCCGGCCGACGCGGTGGCGCCGTCGATCGTGCGCCGCCGAGTTCGTCGATGGCTGATCGAGCTGGGCTGGCCCGAGATCGACGCCGACGACCTGCTACTCGCGATCAGCGAAGCGGTATCCAACGCCGCCGATCACGCCTACCCGTCGGGGCGGACCGGCGAGGTGGTGGTCGACGCGGAGTGTGTATCGGACTCCAACGGCGGCCGCCAGGTGGTCATCACCGTGCTCGATCATGGCTCGTGGCGCCCACCGCCGGCCTGGCACGAGAACCGCCGGCGTGGAGTGCCGCTGATGCGCGCGTGCACGGAGTCGGTGGATATCCGGGGCAGCGCGTCCGGTACCAGGGTGTGCATGGTGAGCAAGCCGGTCGCGGCACTTGTTTGAGGGAAGTTCTCGACAGACAGTAGCCAACAGGCCACGCACTGTCATAGTCTGCGCCCCAGGTGCTCGGCACAGCGGGTTGAACTCTCCCCCTTCGGAGTTCGCCCGGTGTGCCGAGCCGCCGGCTTTTTACAGCCGTTTCTCGGCGCTCCGCCGCCAGGATTCGAACCTGGACCATCGGAACCAAAATCCGAGGTGCTGCCTTTACACCACGGCGGATTGTCGCGAGGACCAGCTGATCCTCCCACCGTCACATGGTGGCACGACGCCCGGCCCGGGCTCCGCGCCGCCTCGGCGACACCCCGGATTCTCCCGACACGCCGGAAGTTCATCGAGATAAAGGTGGAGGCACACGCCGAGCTAACCTACGCTGGCGTAGGTTACGGTAGCGTAACCGGTTGCGTACCGACGTCTTCGACCTCTGAGGTGACCATCCTTTGGCCAACACCGTCGAGGCCCTCGCCGGCCCCCAATCGATCGTGTCGGGCGAGCGACCAGCATGGCAGCACGTCCTGATCTACGCCTTCGTGATCGTGCCGATGGTGGCGTTTTTTGCCGCCGTCCCGATCGCCTGGGGCTGGGGTGTCCACTGGCACGACCTGGGGATGATGGTCGCGTTCTACGTGATCGGCTGCCTCGGCATCACCGTGGGCTACCACCGGCACTTCACCCACAAATCCTTCAAGGCCCAGACCTGGCTGCGCGTCGTGCTGGGCATCGCCGGCTCGCTGGCGGTCCAGGGCTCGGTGATCCGCTGGGTGGCCGACCACCGGCGGCACCACGCCTTCTCCGACAAAGAGGGTGACCCGCACTCGCCATGGCTGTTCGGCACCTCGCCGGCCGCTGTGGTGAAGGGCTTCATCCACGCGCACTTCGGCTGGCTGTTCGACCGGGGAGAGACCAACGAACGCCGGTTCGTGCCGGATCTGCTCGCCGACCGCGCGATCATGCGGGTGAGCAAGAGCTTCCCCTGGCTGGTGGTGGCCAGCCTGGCGCTGCCGGCGATCATCGGCGGCCTGGTGACCTGGTCCTGGTGGGGCGCGCTGACCGGGTTCTTCTGGGCCGGCCTGGTCCGGATGGGCGTCCTGCACCACGTCACCTGGTCGATCAACTCGATCTGTCACATGATCGGGCGGCGGCCGTTCGCCTCCCGGGACAGGTCCCGGAACTTCTGGCCGCTGGCTATCCTGAGCATGGGCGAGTCCTGGCACAACCTGCACCACGCGGATCCCACCTGCGCCCGGCACGGCGTGCTGCGCGGTCAGATCGACATCTCCGCGCGGCTGATCTGGATGTTCGAGAAGTTCGGCTGGGCCCGCGACGTGCGTTGGCCCACCCCGGCTCGGCTGGCCAAGCTGAGCACCCAGGCCGATGAATCACCAGCCCCCTAGCTCGAGCCGCGGTCTCCGCTGATGGTGTTGTCCGGCCCGCGTGGCGACGACGCCACCGGACTCGGCGTCCCCGAGGGCGCCGACGCGCCGGTGGTTGGCGGGTCGGACAACCGCACCAGGTCAGCCGTGGCGCACCCGGCCGCGAGCACCCCGGCGAGCACCGCGCACCGGGTCCGGATGACCGGCTCCGAGCGGCGTGAGCAGCTGATCGAGGTGGCCCGCGAGCTGTTCGCGGAGAAGGGCTACACCGCCGCCTCGATCGAGGAGGTGGCGCAGCGCGGCCAGGTCAGCAAGCCGGTGGTCTACGAGCATTTCGGCGGCAAAGAGGGCCTCTACGCCGTGGTGGTGGACCGGGAGATGCGCCGGCTGTTGGACCGGATCGTTTCCGCGCTGTCCGGCGGGGACCCTCGCGAGCTGCTGCGTCAAGCGGCGGAGGCGTTCCTCGGCTACATCGAGGAGAACGCCGGCGGGTTCCGGGTGCTGGTGCGCGATTCGCCCGCGTCCGGCGGGTCGGGAATGTTCTCCAGCCTGCTCGGGGACATCGCCGGACAGGTGGAGCACGTACTCAGCCGCGAGTTCGACCGGCGAGGGGTAGACGGCACGCTGGCCGCGCTGTACAGCCAGGCGCTGGTCGGCATGGTGGCGCTGACCGGGCAGTGGTGGCTGGACGCGCGTCATCCCGATCGGGACGCGGTGGCCACCCACCTGGTGAATCTCGCCTGGCACGGCCTGTCCGGCCTCGATCAACTCGACGGCGACTGGTTTGGCTACGGATCCAGCGGCCGACCCTCGCTTGGGTGACCCCAAATGGCGGCAGCTTCTCTGCCACTGCTGGAATATGTGAGGACCGGCCCGTGTGGGCGTCCCCCGCGAGGGTGAGATACTGCGCGCCGGACTCGGCGGATCGGCCGCCGGCCTTGCGTGACGAGGTGGATCACGACGTGCTGACCCTGCTGCCGGAGCGGCTGGACACCGTCGTGCTGATCGCCGCGCACTGCGACGACATCGTGGTCGGGTGCGGGGGCACCCTCCTCGAGCTCTGCCGGGCGCACCCCGGCGAGCACCGCGCACCGGGTCCGGATGACCGGCTCCGAGCGGCGTGAGCAGCTGATCGAGGTGGCCCGCGAGCTGTTC
>DATHIT010000688.1:0-4047 GCA_035489915.1 Pseudonocardia sp.
CGGCGACCTGCTCGGAGTAGAGCCTGGCCCCGCCGGCCGCACCGTGTACCGCGACACCCTGCTCCCAGAACGTCTTGACCGCGTTCGGCTCGAACACCGCGAAGATCGCGTCGACGGTGCTGGCGTCCGCATCACCCAGGACTCCGCCCCGGCCGGCGAAGTACCCGGCGAACGGGTGCGGGTAGCCGTGCGCCGTGCTCTGCGCGAATGTCTCCGGATGCAGCATGAACAGGGCGCCGATCTCCTCGATCGGACCACCGGCGGCACGCACGGCCTCCAGCGTGTTGGCATCGCTCACGGGTCAGACTCCTCGTCTCCCGCGGTTGGCACCGTCGCCAGCCGCGGCCGCCCTGGATCCTACGCAGTGACCACCCGGTCACGCAGGGCAAACACCGCCGATGATCCGGTTGAGAGAGCTGGCGATCCAGAAGAGGGAGCCCGATTGGGCCCTCAGGCCCCGGCCGGCTCGGGCTTGGGCACGTTCTCCCGGACCCACTCCACGATCTCAGTCGTGGTGGCGCCCGGGGTGAAGACCTTGGCCACGCCCAACTCAGCCAGCTTGGCGATGTCCTCCGGGGGGATGATCCCCCCGCCGAAGACCATCACGTCATCGGCGTCGCGCTCCTTGAGCAGCTCGACCACCCGAGGAAACAGCGTCATGTGCGCGCCGGACAGGATGGAAAGGCCGACCATGTCGGCGTCCTCCTGCACCGCGGTCTCCACGATCTGCTCCGGCGTCTGATGCAGCCCGGTGTAGATGACCTCCATGCCCGCGTCCCGCAACGCCCTGGCGACCACCTTGGCCCCCCGGTCGTGCCCATCCAGTCCCGGCTTCGCCACCACTACCCGAATCCGCTCGGTCACGGCCGCACCTCCTCGCGCTCCCGCTCGGCACCCGACTCCGCAACGGAGCTTAGAACTAGTTTCGGGCGAGCACGCAGTGCGATCGGTGCAGCCACCAGAACGAGCAGCAGACACAGCCCGGTAGCCCAGGCGCCCTCGCCCAGCCCGTCCGGCGGCAACTGACCCGCCGCCACGGCCAGCCGCCCCAGCCGCAGCACCAGCACGACGACCACCCCGCCGAACAGCGCGACGGCCTGCCCCGGCCGGCACCTCGGCGCGATCAACAGTGCTCCGGCGGTCACCGCGAACCCGGCCAGGAGTCCCCAGGAGGCCAGTCCGAACGGCGGCTGCAGCACGCCCGTCGGCGCCCACCCGGCGCCGTCCACCAACGGCAACCAGAACGCGGGGACGGCGAGCACCGCGGCGGCGGCGGACGCGGCGGCGACCGGCCCCTCGTACGGCGTCGGGACCAGGTCGATCTCGTCGCGCTCGAAGCCGCCGGCGAGCACCAGCGCCAACGCCGAGGCGCCCGCGAGGGCCACCGCGAGCAGCAGCAGCCAGAGACCCGGCCCGCCGTCCACGCCGTCCAGCCCGAGCACCCCGAGCAACTCACCGAGCGGCTCACCGGCCACCGTCGGCACGACGACCAGCGCGACGGCCAGCGCGGGCCGGACCGCCGGGCCCATCCGGCGGGGCGCGGTAGCCACCCCGAGCGGGACCAGTACGGCGCCGGCGGCAACCAGCAGCCACCGGGTCGGCAGCTCAGGATGCGGCAGGTCGGCGGCCAGCCGCAGCGGATCGGTCAGCGCCGCCGCGATCGTGGCACCGCCGGTCAGCACGGCGAGCGCGGCGCCGGCCAGCCGGCAGCGCACCGCGAGCACCGATGCCGGTGGACCAGCCAGTCGGTCCAGCCCGGCCGCGCTCCCGAACACCAGGTCGCGACGGCCCCGGTGGCCGACCCAGGCGGCCAGCAGTGCCAACCCGAGACCGCCGAGGGTGGCAAGCACCGGGCCGATGGTGATGCGCAGCGGGTCGGCCAGCGCGGCGACCGCGAGCTTGGGCACGACCACGCCGAGCACCCCGATCGAGGCGCCGACCAGGCCGCCCACCGCGACCCGGGGGTCCGGGGCCGAGCAGGCCAGCACCACGGCCAGCGCGATCCCGACGGCCAACGCGAACCCGCCGGCGGACGACCACGCCGGGGAGTCCAGCACCGAGCGCGGCACCAGCCACGGATCACTGGACGCGTACGGCGCGGTCAGCACACCGAATCCGGCCAGCACCGCGCAGCCGACGCCGGCCACCATGGCACCGGGCGGGGTGCGTGGGCCGATCGCCGGCTCGTCCATGCTCCGCTCCCCGCGCAGGGCTCCGGCTTCCCGTGCCGCGGCCAACCCGGCGATCACGGTGAGCAGCTGCCCGGCCAACAGCAGCCACGCGCCCAGCTCTGGTCGCAGCTGGCCGAGGCCGAGCGGGGCGACCAGCTCGGCACGCGCGGCCCGGATCGGGTCGAGCAGCAGCTGCACGTTCAGCAGGACCTGGCCGATGGCCACCACGCCGAGCGACGCGATCAGCGCCAACGCGGGTCCCCGCTGGCGCACCAGGAGCAGCATCACCGCGACCACCGCGGGCACCACGCTGAGCACCGCGATCAGCGGCCACACCCCGAACGCGGGCCCAACCGGGGTACCGGCACCGGCCCCGTCGAGCGTCACCGCGACGGGGTATCTGGGCCCGGCCGCGATCAGCACCGCGCCGATCGCCACTCCACCTATCGCGACCGGGGTCAACGCACCGACCGGTAACCTCGATCGCATCGCCGGAAGCTAGCTCAATCCCGCTGAAAGCGCAGCTCAAAGCGGCCGGAGACACTGCTCGCGGCGCCGATTTGCGCATCTGGTGTATTTGATACGTGTATGACGTACCGTCGGTACATGTCTGTCCCCGATGACGAGGGCGGAGTGGTCGACAGCATTGTGGGCCACCCGGTCGGCCCAGTCGACCGAACGCGCTACAGCGGGTCGAATCAATCGGCCCTGAGCTCCCCCTCGGCCCCCGAGGCCACCCCCGAATCACCCAACCCGGTGGCCTGCTCCCCGGCCCGCCCCCGATCGACGATGTTCGACACTCTGGCCAGCGCGGCTGGCTACACGGCACGCACCTTCCTCACCCCACCCGGGCTGCGTGGCCTGGCGGTGGAGGCTGCCTGGTGCACCGCCCACCTGGCCGCCTACCCGTGGGGTCTGGTGCGCGAGCCGCTGCGGACGGACGGCAGTTACGCGCACCACCGCACCGACTCGCTCAGCCCGGTGCAGCGCAGCCTGATGGTCACCGACATGGCCGCCGCCGGCACGCCGATCCTGCTGGTGCACGGGTTCATGGACAACCGCTCGGTGTTCACCGTGTTTCGCCGCGCGCTGCGCCGCCGCGGCTTCGGCGTGGTGCACGCGGTGAACTACAGCTTGCTCACCGCGCTCACCGGCGACATCCGGGTGGCCGCCCTCCAGCTGCGCGAGCACGTCGAACGGCTGCGTGAGCGCACCGGTTCCGACCATGTGCACGTGGTGGGCCACTCGCTCGGCGGGCTGATCGCCCGCTACTACGTGCAGCGGCTGGGCGGCGACGACGCGGTGCACACCGTGGTCACCCTGGGCAGCCCGCACGGCGGTTCGGTGGCCGCATACCTGATGCCCACGTCGCTCACCCGCCAGCTCATGCCCGGCTCCGACCTGCTCACCGAGCTGGCCGAGCCGGCGCCGAGGTGCCGCACCCGGTTCCTGGTGGTGTGGAGCCGGCTGGACCAGCTGATCGTTCCGCAGCGCAACGCCCGCCTGGTGCATCCGGACCTGGACGTGCGCACCCTGGAACTACGTGACGTGGGCCACATGTCGCTGTCCATTCATCCCAGAGCGGTGCACTGGGTGGCCTCCTCGCTGGCCCGGCTGGACGATCTCGCCGAGGACCGGGCTTCGGAGCGCGGCGATACCCCGATCGAGACCGGCCTGAGACACGCCGCCAGCGGATTTGCACTGCCCGAGCAAGGCGGCTAGGTTCCTGAGGTCCGTATCACGGACTGATCACGACGGTCGTCTCGAGCCGCCCCCGAATTGGTTCGAGAGGTTCCCCCGACCACACCGCCGCGACCAGTCAAGAGTACGAAACAAGGCAGGTTTTGGCGCTCGACCGCTCCCCACGCGGCGCTGA
>DATHIT010000689.1:0-6377 GCA_035489915.1 Pseudonocardia sp.
GTACTCGCCGAGCACTGGCGGGAGGGCACCGGGCTGATCGGCGGCGCGCTGCTGGTTGCGGCGGTGTCTCGGGTAATTCTGCCGGACGATCGGGTCGGGTTGCTCGCGGTGCGCAGTCAGGCGGTCGACGTACTGTGCTACCTCGGCTTCGGCCTGCTCATGGTGGTGCTGGCCGCGACCATCCCGCGCACCCCGTTCGTGCACGCCTGACCCAGCGACCTGAACCAGCGACCTGGCGACTCAGGCGTGGTGTGCGGCCAGGTGCGCGCCGAGCACGTCCGCGCCGAAGTCGTTCTCCGGGTCCCGCCACACCGAGTGCGCGTGGTTGGCCTGCCGCGGCGCGTTGTCGTATTCGACCAGCAGCCGAGGCCCCTGTAGCCGGTAGTAGCACGCGCCGCCCGGTTCGATCGAGCCCGCCCAGGCGAAGTGCACCTGGTCGAGCAGCGGCCCGGCGTAGCGCGCCGCCTCCCGCTCGATCAGTTCCTCGGGGACTCGGCCGGTGTAGCAGCCCAGCAGCGCGAGCAGCTGCCCGCGCTGGTCAGAGTTCAACGACGAGGCCGGCACACCTCGGGGCTCGGCGGTCAGCTCGACGGCGGCGTTGTCGGCCTCGGTGATTCCGTAGTACCGCTTGATCGCCACGTACGAGTCGTCCATCCGCGCCTGGCGCTCGGGGTCGGCGAACCGACCCCGGAAAATGTCCCCCAGCGGGACCACCCGGTCGCCGGGGCCCACCCGCGTCCGGTTGCCACCGACTATGTCCACCGGCGCGCGCGTCCCTAGTACCGCCTTCGACCGCTGCTCTTCATCCAACGAGCGGACCAGCGCGCGACCCAGATCTTCCACCCCGCCCAGCGGCCGCAGCGTCGTCGCCCCGAGCAGCGGTGAGCCAGCCGGGTCGGCGCCGAGGAAGCAGGGCGTGGCCGACACCAACTCGCCGCCCATCACCAGGTTGTTCAGCGACACGTGATGCCCGCCGAACCGCCATCCCCATACCGGCGCGCCCGGCTCGCCGAAGATGCGCAGCCGGTACTGGCCGGGGTCGCGGCCGCGTTCCCGGGCGAAGTCGAACCCGGCGAAGCCCTCCGTGCGGTCGAGCAGGTTCTCCAAGCCCATGACCGTGGTGACCGTGGTGTACGCCGCCTCGGACAGCCCGCTGGCCACCAGTGCCATGGTGCGTTGGTACTGCCGGGGAGTCATCGCCGCGACGGGCAGGCCGCCGTGATCGGTGGGTGTGTAGAACCACCGGCGCCGTTCGTCCTCGGTGGCCTCCGACCAGGGCCACGCTGCCTGGTCACGCTGCGTACCGTCCAGACTGGCGAGGACGGCCTCGGCGGTGTCGATCATTCGGTCAGCGACCACCCGGGCCGCGCTGCACTCGGGCATGCGCTCAGGCTAAGCGGTAACCGGTGGGCCGGCGAGCCGCCAGGGTCGCCGGCCACTCGGCAGGTTCAGCGCTCAGCGCTCAGCGCTCAGCGCTCAGAACTCGGTGCTCAGAGCTCGGTGCTCAGAACTCGGCGATCGCGGCGTTCAACGTCGGGCTCGGGCGCATGACCTCGTCGGTCTTCGCCCGGTCCACGTAGTAGTAGCCACCCAGGTCCACCGGCCGGCCCTGCACGCCGTTGAGCTCAGCCACGATTTTCTCCTCGTCGGCTGCCAACCGGTCCGCCAGCGGGCTGAAGATCTTGGCCAGCTCGGCGTCCTCATCCTGTGCGGCCAGCGCCTGCGACCAGTACAGCGTCAGGTAGAAGTGGCTGCCCCGGTTGTCCAGCTCGCCCACCCGCCGGGACGGGTTCTTCCCGATCTCCAGCAGCTTCCCGGTGGCCTCATCCAAGGCCTTGCCGAGCAGCGCGGCCCTCGGGTTGCCGTCCTTGTCGGCCAGGAACTCCAGCGACACGGCCAGCGCGAGGAACTCGCCCAGGGAGTCCCAACGCAGGTGGTTCTCCTTGACCAGCTGCTGCACGTGCTTGGGCGCCGAGCCGCCGGCCCCGGTCTCGAACAGTCCGCCGCCGTTCATCAGCGGCACGATGGAGAGCATCTTCGCGCTGGTACCCAGCTCCATGATCGGGAACAGGTCGGTGAGGTAGTCGCGCAGCACGTTCCCGGTCACCGAGATGGTGTCCTCGCCGGCCTTCGCCCTGGCCAGGGTGTAGCGGGTGGCCTCGGCGACCGGGAGGATCTCGATGGTCAGGCCGTCGGTGTCCTGCTCGGCCAGGTAGCCGCGCACCTTCTTCAGCACCTCGGCGTCGTGCCCCCGGGTCTCGTCCAGCCAGAACACCGCTGGTACGCCGGTGGCTCGAGCGCGCGACACAGCCAGCTCCACCCAGTTGCGGATCGGGGCGTCCTTGGTCTGACAGGCGCGCCAGATGTCGCCGGCGCCGACCGCGTGCGACAGCAGCACGGCGCCGGAGCTGTCCACCACCCGCACCGTGCCCGGCGCGGTGATCTCGAAGGTCTTGTCGTGGCTGCCGTACTCCTCGGCCTTTTGCGCCATCAGGCCCACGTTCGGGGTGGTGCCCATGGTGGCCGGGTCGAACGCGCCGTGCTCCCGGCAGAAGTCGACCGTCTCGGCGTAGAGCGCGGCGTAGGAAGAGTCCGGGATGACGAACTTGGTGTCCTGCAGCTCGCCCTTGGCGTTCCACATCTTCCCGGAGGAGCGGATCGCCGCCGGCATGGACGCGTCGACGATCACGTCGCTGGGCACGTGCAGGTTGGTGATGCCCCGGTCGGAGTCGACCATGGCCAGGGCGGGGCCGCTGTCGTAGGCGGAAGTGATCGCCTTCTCGATCGCCTCGCGCTTCTCCTCGGGCAGCGCGGACAGCGCGGTGAGCACGCTGGCCAGCCCGTCGTTGGGGTCGGCGCCCACCGACGCGAGGTCCTCGCCGTACTGGGCGAACACGTCCGCGAAGTACTGCGTCACCGCGTGCCCGAAGATGATCGGGTCGGAGACCTTCATCATGGTGGCCTTGAGGTGCACCGAGAACAGCACGCCCTTGGCCTTCGCGTCGGCGACCTGCTCGGCGAGGAAGGCGTCCAGCGTCTCCTTGCGCATCACCGAGGCGTCCACGATCTCCCCGGCCTGGACCTTCAGCGACGGCTTGAGCACGGTCACCGAGCCGTCCTCGGCCACGTGCTCGATCTTCAGCTCGGCGGCCTCCGGAAAAGTGACCGAGGCCTCCGAGTGGCGGAAGTCGCCATCGCCCATGGTCGACACGTGCGAGGCCGTTTCCGCCGACCACGCGCCCATCGAGTGCGGGTGCTTCTTCGCGTAGTTCTTCACCGAGGCGGGGGCGCGGCGGTCCGAGTTGCCCTCCCGCAGCACCGGGTTGACCGCGCTGCCCTTCACCGCGTCATAGGCGGCGAGGGCGGCGCGCTCGTCGTCGGTCTTCGGGTCCTCCGGGTAGTCCGGGACCGCGTAGCCGGCGTCCTGCAGCTCCTTGATCGCGGCCTTGAGCTGCGGGATCGAGGCGCTGATGTTGGGCAGCTTGATGATGTTGGCCTCGGGCGTCTTGGCCAGCTCGCCCAGCTCTGCCAGCGCGTCCGGCACCCGCTGTGCCTCGGTCAGCCGGTCCGGAAAGTGGGCCAGGATACGGCCGGCCAACGAGATGTCCCGCGTTTCGACATCGACCCCGGCCTTGCCGGCGAACGCCTCGAGCACCGGCAGGAGCGAGTGCGTGGCCAGCGCGGGTGCCTCGTCGGTGTAGGTGTAGATGACCTTCATCGTTGCTCTCGCCTGCCTGTGGCTCGTGATCGGACGTGGACCGGGGAGTGCGGCGCCCCTGGCTGACACGCTATCCCTTGTCGTCGCCGGTGGCGCGCCCGGAGGCGGAGCGCGGCGAGTGGTCTTGAATGCCCGGTCTGACCGGCCGGACGCGGTAGCGTCAAGGGGTCGAGTCGGTCCGTGCGGGGTGTCCAGCCTATGAAGATCAACCTTTCCATGCCGAAGGCCAGGAGCTGGGCTTTCGCCGCGATCGTGGCCGTGGTGCTCGGCATCCTCGTGCTGATCGATGCCGGCTCGGTGACACCTAGCTCCGGGCTGAGCGCGGCCTGCCGGGTCGAGGTGACGGCGGACACCCTCAACGTGCGGAGCAGGCCGGACCCGGGCGCCCCATCGACCAGCGTGCTGCGCCGGGGCGACCTGCACGGCGCGGAGACCACGGTGCAGAACGGCTACCGGCAGATGACCGGGGGCGGATGGGCCCTTGACGACTTCCTGCGGCCGTTGCCCGGCAGCAAGTGCGCGGCCCAGTGACCGGCGGCCCAGTGACCGGTCTGACCGTCAGCACGGTCAACGTGAACGGCATCAGGGCGGCGGCCCGGAAGGGCTTTCTGGTCTGGCTGCGCGCTACCGACGCCGACGTGGTGTGCCTGCAGGAGTGTCGCGCGCTGGCCGAGGAGTTCCCCGAGCTCCCCGCGCCGTGGCGGCTGCACTACGCCCCGAACGGGTCGGCGCGCGGCCGCAACGGGGTCGGTCTGCTCACCAGGGAGGAGCCGGAGGGGATCCGGGTGGGCTTCGGCTCCGCGGAGTTCGACGGCGCGGGTCGTTACCTGGAGGTGGACCTGCCCGGCGTCACGGTGGCATCGCTGTACCTGCCCAACGGCACGGTAGGCACGCCCGCGCAGGACGAGAAGGACCGCTTCCTGCTCGAGTTCGCGCCCTACCTGGCCGAGCGCCGCGACAAGGCCGCCGCCGAGGACCGTGAGGTGCTGGTCTGCGGAGATTGGAATATCGCGCACACCGCGGCGGACATCCGCAACTGGCGGGGCAACGTGAAGAACTCCGGGTTCCTGCCGCACGAGCGGGAGTGGTTGGGGTCGGTGTTCGACGCCGGCTACACCGACGTGCTGCGCGCCCTGCACCCCGGTGTGGACGGGCCGTACACCTGGTGGTCGTACCGGGGCCGGGCGTTCGACAACGACACCGGATGGCGCATCGACTACCAGGTGGCGACTCCAGGGCTGGCCGAGCGGGCGGTGGCGGCGCGGGTCGAGCGGGCCGCCGAGCACGCCCTGCGCTGGTCCGACCACGCGCCGGTCACCGTCCACTACCGCTAGCCCGTCCCGGCTCCGTCCGCGACGCCGGCTCCGGCTCCGGCTCCGGACGAGTTGCTACGCCGGCAGGCGGTGCAGCAGCGCGTCCCGAGCGCCGGTGAGCAGCGCGATGACCAGCGCGACGGCCGCCGAGCGCTCCGGTCGCACCGGTTTGCCCCGACCCAGTCGAGCCATCTGCTGCTGGTGCCACAGACCGTCGAGCAGGTCGTCGATCACCCGGTGGCCGACGGTGTGCCGCCTGACCAGGCTGGCTTCTGCGGTGCCGGCGAGCAACCGTCGGGCCAGGTCGGGCTCGTGCGCCAGCGGACGGGCCAGGCCGATCAGGTCGACGGCACCGCCGCGCAGCGCCTCGAGCATGCCCTGGCGGGTGCGGAAACCGCCGCTGAGCATGATCGGCACGGTGAGCTCGCGGGCGAACCGCTCGGCGAACTCCAGGAAGTAGGCCTCGCGTGCCGCGGTGGATGCCCGCTTCGGCGTCCCGCTCATCATCGCGGCGTTCTCGTAGGTGCCGCCGGACACCTCGATCAGCTGCACGCCCTCGGCCTGCAGCGCCCTGGCCACGGTGAGCGCATCGTCGGCGTCGAACCCGCCGCGCTGGAAGTCGGCCGAGTTCAGCTTGACCGCGAGCAGGAACGACTCCGGGGTGGCCGCCCGCACCGCGCGCACCGCATCCACCAGCAGCCGCATGCGATTCTCCAGCGAGCCGCCCCACCGATCCTGCCGTTGGTTGACCAGCGGCGAGAGGAACTGGCTGAACAGGTAGCCGTGCGCGGCGTGCAGCTGGACGCCGTCGAACCCGGCGCTTGCGGCAATCCGGGCCGCGGTGGCGAAGCGGTCGATCAGGGCGAGGATCTCCGCCTCGGTGAGCGCCCTCGGCGGGGTGAACATCCGGCTGCCCGCCCCGCTGATGGCCAGCGACACCGCCGAGGCGGACACGACGTCCTGGCGCCGGCCGGCCACCGACATGCCGCGCATGCTCTGCCGCCCGGGATGGGAGAGCTGGAGGATGAACTTGGTGTCGGTGCCTGTGGTGGCGGCGGCCAAGTTGCGCAGTGTGGGCAGGAAGCGCTCGTCCTCGATCACCACGTTGCGGTGCGCTTCCAGAGCTGACCCGTCCACCATGACGTTGCCGCTGATCAGCAGGCCGGCGCCGGACCTGGCGAGCTGGCGGTAGAGCTCGATCAGCTGGCGGGTGGGGGCGCCGTGCCGGGTGGCCAGGTGCTCGCTGGTGGCGGGCTTGGCGATCCGGTTGGGCAGGGTGACGCCGTTGTTCAGGGTCAGCTCGCGAGATAGCTCGGAGGCGAGGTCGGCGGGTGCTGGCTCGGGCA
>DATHIT010000690.1:0-11094 GCA_035489915.1 Pseudonocardia sp.
CTCCTCCATCTGACCTGCATTAACGGCGAACTGTAGCGATCGGCCGGGCGACCCGAACGGCTGAAGGGACCCGTAGCCGCGGGCCGCCGGCCGCCGAGTTCCCTCATCGGCGGTCGGGTCCCTGACGAAGATCCGATTCAGCGGCGGGTGTTGACTAGTTATGGCCTTCGTCACACCCTTACTGGCCTGGTCGACAACTCGCGGGCGGGAGGCCCCGGCGGACCCGGTCGCGGCCAGGCTCGGCACGTCGACGCACACCGGAAAGTTGTCTACTTTGGTGGGAATTAACCGGCTCTGGAATGGGGACAGCGGTGACCATCGCCTCCAACAGCTCGACGATCACGGACGCGGACCTGGACGCCCGGTTCGGCCCGATCTTCGAACGGATCGCCGAGGGCGCGGTCGAGCGGGAGGTCGATCGCCGGCTGGCGCACACCGAGGTGGGCTGGCTGCGCGAGGCGGGCTTCACCGCGCTGCGGGTGCCGACCGAGCTCGGCGGGCTCGGCGTCACCGTGCGCCAGCAGTTCCGGCTGCTGATCGACCTGGCCGCCGCGGAGTCGAACCTGCCGCAGGCCCTGCGGGTGCACTGGTGGTTCGTCGAGGACCAGCGACTCGCCTCGGATCCGGGCCAGCGTGAGCGGTGGCTGCGCGCGGTCGCGGACGGCGCACTGGTCGGCAACGCGATCACCGAGCCAGGGATCGGCGCGGTGGACCGCTACCGCACCGTGCTCACCGCCGACGGCCAGGACCACCTGCTGGATGGCACCAAGTACTACAGCACCGGCAGTCTGTTCGCCGACCACATCGTGGTGGCCGCCGACCAGGACGGGGCGCGTGTTTCGGTGCTGGTCGACGCGAACGCGCCAGGGGTCACCCAGCACGACGACTGGGACGGCTTCGGTCAACGGACCACCGCCAGTGGCACGACGCACTTCAAGGGTGTCCGGGTTCCGGCCGACCGGATCCTTGGACCCGGCTACGGGGTTGCCGGGAAGGGTTACGGGACCTCGTACCTGCAGCTCGTCCAGCTGTCCGTACTCGCCGGCATCGCCCAGCGCGCCGCCGACGACGCCGCCAGCTACGTCCGGGAACGCACCCGCAGCTACACCCACGCCGCCGCCGACCTGCCCCGACACGACCCGCTCGTGCAGCAGGTGATCGGGCGCCTTTCCGCCACCGCCTTCTCCGCCCGGGCGACCGTGCTGGCCGTCGCCGACGTCCTGGACACCGTGCTGGATGACGCGCTGAGCCGCGGCGGCGACACCAACGAGGACCTCGTCGACCAGGCGGAACTGGCCTCGGCCAAGGCCCAGGCGACGGTCATCGATCAGGTACTCGACGCCACCAGCCAGTTGTTCGAGGTCGGCGGTGCCTCGATCGTGTCCGAACAGCGGCGGCTGGACCGGCATTGGCGCAACGCGCGGACCGTCGCGGTGCACAACCCGCTCATCTACAAGCAGCGGGCGATCGGGGCCTACGTGCTCAACGGCGACCCGTTGCCCTACGGCTGGAGCGCCGGCCGTCGCGACACCGCCGGCGGAAGCGACGCCTGACCGCGACGAATCTACTTCCACTCGAAATAGGTCGCCTGGGTCTTCCCGGATTCGTCGGACTGGAACTCGTAGATCACCGCAATCCCGTTGAGCGGGGCCAGCTCGGGAACGTCGGTCTGGTAGTAGATCGCTCCCCGCCACGACACCGCGCCACGCCCGAGGAACTTCCCCGCGCCCTGGCCCGTCCAGCTTGTCCGACCGCCGCTCGCGGTCATCACCACGCCGTGGCCCTGCCCGAACAGCGAACCGTCCGGGCGCACCACCGAGATATAGGTGCCCAAATCGGTGACGTCGACATCGCAGAGCTGCCCGCTGGCCTGGAACGACACCTCCACGCGCGGCGCGTCGCCTTCCGCGCCCAACACCCTGGTGCCGGTCACCTGACCGTCCGCGTGCCCCAGCTGTTTTCCGATCATGACTTCTCTCCTTCAGTCACGTGAGCCCGGATCACGGAGGAACGCCCGGGTGCGGGCGCGTTCCTCGTCACCGGGTCCGAACACGTGCGCGGCGAACTCGGTCACTCCTGCCGCGCGGATCTCGGCGACCCGTTCGGCGAGCGCGTTCTCGTTACCGATGAGGGCGACGTCCTCGGGGCCTTTCACGCCCTCGCGATCCAGCATCGCCCGGTACGAGGGCAACGTGCCGAAGTGCGCGTAGGCCTCGGTGGCGATCTCCCGAACCTTCGCTACGTCGTCGGTCACGCAGACCGGCAGCGCGGCCACGATCTCGGCCTGGCGGTCCACTTCGGCGGCGGCGGCGCGGATAGTGGGCACGATGTGTTGGGCCAGCGTGCGCGGGCCGGTCATCCAGGTAATGGTGCCGGCCGTCCGGCGTCCGGCGATGCGCAGCATCTGGGGCCCCATCGCCGCGACGTATACCGGTGGCGCGGTCGCACCGGGCACCCCCACCCGGCCTCGGGTGGTGTAGAGCTCACCGGTCGCGTCCGCCTCCCGGCCAGCCAGCAACGGAAGCAACCCGTCGAGGTACTCGTTGAGCCGGCGGGCCGGGCGATCCCACGGGATCCCCCACATGCCGTCGCAGATCAGCGCGTGGGTCAGGCCGATGCCGAGCCGGAAGCGGCCGGCGCCGATCAGGTTCAGGGTGAGGGCGGCCTGCGCCAGCGCCATCGGCTGGCGTATCTGGATCGGCTGTACGCCGGTGCCCAAGGTCATCCCGTCTACCTCGCGCAGCGCGACCGCCAGCGTGGTGAGCGCGTCGTGTTCCCACGGCAGCTGCACGGTCCACGCGGAGTCGAACCCCTCGTCCCGCAGGGAGCGCAGATCGTGCACGTAGTCATCGATCGCCGAGGCCCGAACACTGTCGCCGAGGAAGGTGAACAAGCTCGTCCGCATCGCAAGCCTCCAACGGCCGAGGGTCGGCGCCCTGGTCGCCGACGGCGACACCGGTAGCAACCCAACACCCGGCGTCGGGGCCCCAGCCATACGCACTTCGTGCAACTCCACGAGCTGCCAAAGCAGTACCTCAGCGCCAGGGTGCGTCGTACGCCCGGTTCGGCCCGCCTGACAGCGACATCCTCAGGAGATGATCTCCGGGTCGGTGCGGGTGGTCAGTGTGAGGGCGATTGCCGCCAGATCGACTTCCTCGATGCCGAGCACCAGCTTGGCGAGCCGCTCGACCCGCTCCCCGGCCATCCGGGTGCCGGCGAGCGCCCGGAACTTGTCGAGGGTGGCCGCCTCCGGCAGGCGGTTCGTCCAGGCGCCCAGCGGGATGCCGGCTCGCCGCTGGATGAGGCCGCCGTCGCGCAGCTGGATGCGCAGCAGTGGGGCGGCGGATCCGCCGGACTGGGCCGGATCCACGGTGATCGCGACGCGGTCCATCAGGTCCTGGACGCTCGGGTCGGATCGGCCAGGCGCAGCCACGTCCTCCAGCGCGACGGTGCCTCGGAGCGCCGCGGTGGCCAGGGCGAACGGCATGCTCAGCTGTGCCGTGACGAGTGACTCCAGGTCCCGGCCGCCGCACATGTCGGCGATCAGCGGGCTGGTCCGCACCTCGATGCCGGCCAGCTGCTCGGCCTGGAGGGTGTGCTCGGCCAGCACGTCGAGCAGCGCGTCGATGGCGGCGTGGGTACTGCGGCACGACGCGTACGGCTTGATCGACGCGCGTTCCACCTGCCAGCCCGCGCCCAGGTCAGTCACCAGCGCGCCGGGGTCGGCGCCGTCGCCGCCGTAGAGCCCCAGGAACCCACCCCACCGCGCTTCGAACAGTTCGCTGGGCCCGGTGAAACCCGACCGGGCGAGCAGAGCACAGTGCAGCCCGGTCTCGGCGGCGCGGCCCACGTGCATCCGTTTGGACATGGCGCCGTTGCCGAGGAACGCCCAGGTACCGCCGGTGAACGAGCCGGCCAGGCCGATTGCGTGCATGAGCTGGTCGGCGTCGAGCCCGAGGACACGTCCGGCGGCGACCGCGGCCCCGAACGTGCCGCACACGCCGGTGGAGTGCCAGCCCTTCGCGTTGAGTTCGTCGTAGCCGCCGAGCGCGCTCTGCACCCGCCGGGCGATCTCGTAGCCGAGCACGACGGCCTCGATCGCGGTACGGCCGTCGACCGGGGTATCGCTCAACGCCGCCGCGGCGAACAGCGCGGGCACCACGACGGCGCCGGAGTGGTCGCAGCCGCCGGAGTCGTCCAGCTCGAAGGCGTGCGCGGCCACGCCGTTGCCGAACGCGGCGGCCAGCGGCGCCGAGGTGGCCGGCGTGCCCCACAGCGCCGCGCCGCCGGGTGACCCGGCGGCCACTTCCCGGCTGATCGCCGCTTCCCGGGAGGCGGATCCGGCGATGGCGGCGCCGAGAGTGTCGAGCAGGTGGATGCGGGCGCGGTCGCGGGCGCTCGCGGGAATGTCGGCGTAGCTGGTCGCGGCGGCGAACGCCGCGAAGCGCTGGGAGAGGGTGCTCATACCGTCGTTTCGCCGATGATCCGGTGGAACACCTCCACCGGGTGGTCCGGCGGGTTGGCCGGGCCGTGCTCGCTCCAGAACTTGGCCACCTCGCCGGCGGTGGCCAGCCAGACGTCCTGGTTGTGCACGTGGTCGAGGAACTGGGCGAGCATCCCGATCCGGCCGGGCGTGGCGATCAGTTCGGGGTGCAGGGTGAGCACGAAGCAGAGCCCCTCGGCGTGGTAGGCGTCGAACTCGGTGATCCAGTTGTCCAGCACGTCGCCGGTGGGCGCGATCCGTGGGCTGCCCGGCGGGATCGGCGGGTCCAGGTTGAAGGCGAAGTACGCCACGTCGTCGAGTTGGTGATGTTGCGGGATCTCCACGAGCCGCTCGGCCGGCGCGGCGTGGAAATGCGGCCGGTCGTCGCCGCGCAGCGAGGACGTCCAGGCGAACCCCTCGGCCTCCAGCGCGCCGGGCAGCCCGGGGCTCATCTCGCCCCGGCCCACCCGGAATCCGGTCGGCAGCACACCGAGGGTGTGCCGGAACGCCTCCTGGGCGCGCCGCACCAGGGCGAGCTGCGCGGCGGTGTCCAGAGCGCCGAAGTCCTCCAGCGCCACGCCGCAGTTGGCCAGCTCATGCCCGGCGTCGCGGATCGCCCCGACCTGCTCGGGGTAGCGCTCGAGCAGGGCCGACGGCACGAACCAGGTGCTGGGCGTGCCCCGTCGGGCCAGCTCGGCGAGCAGCCTCGGCACGCCGCGGGTGGCGCCGTAGGTGCCGACCGACAGCGACTTGGCCCGGTCGGTGGCGTCGGGCGCAACGGCCAGGATGGCGAGCTCCGCCTCGAACGCCACGGTGATCACCATCGCCGCGGCACGGCCGTCCGGCCAGGCGATCGTCATCGGCGCCACCACCGCGCTACGTCGCCGCAGGTGGCGAACCAGACCCCACCGGCGGCGGTCATGTGGTCGATCCAGCGGGCCAGCAGCGCCGCGCGGCCGGGCGTCCCGATCACCTTCGGGTGGAAGATCGTGGTGAGGCAGAGACCCTCGGCGTGGTAGCCGTCGAACTCGCGGGTCCAGCTGTCCAGCGTGGCCCGGTAGCTGGCGATCCGGCTGCTGCCCGTGGGCCAGTCCGGGTTGCGGGTGTAGGCGAAGCTGGCGTAGTCGTCCAGCTCGGACCGGGCCGGGATCTCCACCAGCCCGCAGCGATGCAGGTAGGGCCGGTCGTCGCCGCGCATCGAGCTGGAGTAGCTGAACCCCATAGCCGACAACAGGTCCGGGGTCTCCGGCCGCCAGTCGCCGGACGGGGTGCGGAAGCCCACGGCGGCGCCGCCGAGCTCACGGTCGAAGATTTCCTGGCTGCGCTCGATCACCGCGCGCTGAGCCGACGTGCTCAGGTCCCAGTACCGCTCGTGCCGGTACCCATGATGGCCGACCTCATGGCCCGCCTCGACGATCCGCCGGCACTGCGCCGGCCAGTGCTCGACCACCCAGGCCGGCACGAAAAACGTGGCCGGCACGGCGCGCTCGGCCAGCAGCCGCAGGATCCGGTCCAGGCCGCGCCACGGGCCGTAGCCGCCGAGGCTGAAGTAGGCCGGCCGGTCCCAGATCGCTCCCGAGAGCATCGCGTCGCCGGTGGGGCCGTCCAGGTCGAAGGCCAGCGCTACCGCGCTCCGAGCGGAATCGGGCCAGGTCACCCTCCGTTCACCACCGGCGTGGTGGCGCCGTAGCCGACGCCGTACTTGTCCAGGATCTGCTGGTACCGGCCCGACGCGACCAGCTGTTTCATCGCGGCGAGCACCGCGTTGGTGAGCTGGGTGCCACCCTTTTTGATCATGATGCCGAACGGGCTGGCCGGCAGTGGGTCGAGCACGGCTTGGTATTTCCCCTGCTCCTTGGTGTTGATGTAGATGAGGTTCTCCGCGCCCTGCGCGGCCAGGTCGGCGCGGCCCTGTTCGATCTGCAGCCGGGCGGCCGCGCCCGAGTCGGTCGGCAGGATGTTCACCGCCGGCAGCCCCGCGCTGGTGCAGGTCCGGTCGGCGAGGTCCTTGACCTGGTTGTAGTAGTCGGTCTTCGCGCTGACCGCGATGGTCTTGCCGCAGATGTCGGTGGCCTTGGTGAACCCGGCGGCCTTGCTGGCCAGGGTGTAGATCCGGCCGCGGGACATGAAGTAGTCCACGAAGTCGGAGGTCTCCTGCCTGACCTTGGTGTCGGAGAGGCCGGACATCACCAGGTCGACCCGCCCGGTCCGGGAGGAGTTGATCAGCTGGTCGAACGGGGACTCCACCCGCTCGATCCGGATCCCGAGCACCTGGCCCAGCGCGTCCTGCAGCTCGATGTCCAGCCCGATGGTCTGCTGTGTGTCCGGCGCCTTGTACTCCATCGGCGGGAAGTCGGGGGACACCCCGATCCGCAGGCTGCCGGACGCGGTGATCACCGACGGCAGACCGGTGGCCGAGCCATCGGCGGAGGCCGAGTCGGTGGTGCCGCTGACGCAGCCCGACAGACCCAGCACCACGGCAGCGCCGAGCACCACAACCCGTACAACGCGCCGCATCACATCACCCGGGAGAGGAACTGGCGGGTGCGCTCGTGCTGTGGGTTGACCAGCACCTCCTCGGGCGGGCCCAGCTCGACGATCTGCCCGTCGGCCATGAACGCGACGCGGTCGGCCACCTCCTTGGCGAAGCCGATCTCGTGCGTCACCACGATCATGGTCAGGCCGGAGCGGGCCAGATCTTTCATCACGTCGAGCACCTCGCCGACCAGCTCGGGATCCAGCGCCGAGGTGGGCTCGTCGAACAGCATCAGCACCGGCTTCATGGCCAGCGCCCTGGCAATGGCCACCCGCTGCTGCTGCCCGCCGGACAGCTGACGGGGATAGGACTCCTCCCGCCCGGCCAGGCCGACCCGGTCGAGCAGCTCAGCCGCCTCCTGCCTGGCTTGCCCGGCGTCGATCCGCTGGACCCGGGTCGGGCCCTCGATGACGTTCTCCAGCACGGTCATGTGCGGGAACAGGTTGAACCTCTGAAACACCATGCCGATGGAGCGGCGCTGCCGGGCCACCTGGGTGTCGGACAGCTCGGTCAGCCGGTTGCCGTCCTGCCGGTAGCCGATCACCTCGTCGCCCACCCAGATCCGGCCGTTGCTCACCGCCTCCAGGTGGTTGATGCAGCGCAGCAGCGTGCTCTTGCCGGACCCGGAGGCGCCCAGCAGGCACAGCACCTCGCCGCGGTGGACCTCCAGGTTGATGCCGCGCAGCACCTGGTTGCTGCCGAAGTTCTTGTGCACGGACTCGGCGCGCACCAGCAGGTCGGCGCTCATCGGTAGCTCCTCGCGGTGCCGAAGACGGCGCGCAGCCGCTGCAGCGGGGTGGGGGCCAGTGCCTTGCTGGTCGCGCCCTTGGCGTAGTGGCGTTCCAGGTAGAACTGGCCGATCGAGAGCACCGAGACGGTCGCCAGGTACCAGATCGCGCAGACGATCAGCAGCTCCATGATCCGGCTGTTCACGAAGTAGATGTGCTGGGCCTGGGAGAGGATCTCGCTGACGCCGATCGCCGAGGCCAGCGAGGTGGTCTTCAGCATGCCGATCACCTCGTTCCCGACCGGCGGGATGATCACGCGCATGGCCTGCGGCAGCACGATCCGGCGCAGGATCATCAGCCTGGGCATGCCGATCGCCTGGGCGGCCTCGGTCTGGCCCTCGTCCACCGAGAGGATGCCGGAGCGCACCACCTCCGAGGTGTAGGAGCCCTGGTTCAGCCCGAGCCCGATCGCCGCGGCGACGAACGGGGTGAGCAGGTCGATGGTGCGGGTGGGGGCGAGCCCCGGGAAGCCGATGACCGGGAAGATGATCGCCAGGTTGAACCAGATCAGCAGCTGCAGGTACACCGGCGTGCCGCGGAACACCCAGACGTAGAGCCACGCCACGCCGGCCGTCACCGGGTTCTTGGACATCCGCATCACCGCGGTGACCACGCCCATCAGCAGCCCGATCACCATTGCCGCGATGGTCAGCACGATGGCGATGCCCAGCCCGGTGAGGATGACCGGGAACGTCAGGTACGAGCGGACCACGCCCCAGTCCAGCGCCGCGCGGCTCACCGAGACGCCGAGCCAGACCAGGAAAACCACCACCACCGCGGCGCCGATCCAGCGGCCCAAATGTCGGCGCGGCACCACGACAAAGCCGTCGGTCGTCACGCTGGTGCTGGTTGCACTCGTCATGGGCTGATCCTCCGGTCCGGTGCAGCCGTACGTTTCGGGCGCTCGTGCGGGTGATCAGGCGCTCGGCACGGTGAGCCCGCCGTAGTCGCGGGTCCACGCCGAGGCCTTGTCCAGTGCGGCGCGCAGTCGGGCCAGCTGCTCGGTCACCCGCTCCGGCGCGGTGCCACCGGCGCCGGAATGGGCGGCCAGCGCGGCGTCGACGGTGAGCAGCGGCCGGATGTCGGCGGTGAGACCCTCGTCCACCGCGCGCAGTTGGTCGTCGGTGAGCTCGGCGAACCCGATGCCGTGCTCCTCGCAGAACCGCACCAGCCGCCCGGCCACCTCGTGTGCCTGGCCGAACGGGGTGCCGCGTCGCGCCAGCCAGTCGGCCACCTCGGTGGCCAGGGTGAACCCGGCGGTGGACTGGGCCGCCAGCGCGTGGACGTCCACGGTGAACGTGCGCACCAGCCCGGTCAGCGCCGGGAAGGCCACCTCGATGGTGTCCACCGCGTCGAGCACGGCGTGCTTGTCCTCGGCCAGATCCCGGTTGTAGGCCAGCGGCAGCGCCTTGACCGCCGCCATCAGCCCCATCAGGTTGCCGAGCACCCGCCCCGCCTTGCCCCGGGTCAGCTCGGCGATGTCCGGGTTCTTCTTCTGCGGCATGATCGAACTACCGGTGCACCACGCGTCGTCCAGGCGGATCCAGCCGAACTGGTGCGAGGCCCAGGAGATGATCTCCTCGCAGAGTCGGGACACGTCGATCAGCGTGAGCGAGCAGATGAACAGGAACTCGATCGCCACGTCCCGGCTGCCGACCGCGTCGATGGAGTTCTCGGCGGAGCGCGAATAGCCCTGGTCGGCGGCGGCGAGCTCGGGGCGCAGCGCGAAGGTGGAGCCGGCCAGCGCGGCGGCACCCAGCGGTGAGGCGTCGGCGCGCAGGTCCCAGTGCTGGAATCGGTGCAGGTCCCGCAGCAACGGCTGGGCGTGCGCGAGCAGCTGGTGGCCGAACACCACCGGCTGCGCGGCCTGCAGGTGGGTGAAGCCGGGCGCCGGGGTGTGCAGGTGCTTCTCCGCCTGGTCGGCCAGCGCCGAGGCCAGCTCCACCAGCAGCGCGCTCACGCCGCGCACCTTGTCGCGCATGTAGAGCCGCAGGTCGTTGGCCGCCTGGTCGTTGCGCGACCGGCCGGCGCGGATCTTGCCGCCGGCCGGGCCCATCCGCTCGACGAGCACGCGCTCGAGGAAGGTGTGCACGTCCTCGTCGGCGGGGGAGGGAAGCAGCGTCCCGGCGGCCACCTCGGCGGCGAGTTCGTCCAGGGTGCGCAGGAACTCGGCCAGCTCGCCGTCGTCGAGCAGGCCGGCGCGGTGCAGCTCGCGCACGTGGGCCCGGGAGCCATGCAGGTCGTAGGGCGCCATGGCGAAGTAGCGCGGGTCAGACCGGGAGAACCGGGTCAGCTCCGGGCTCGGCCCAGTCGCGAAACGCCCGCCCCACAGGGCGCCCTGCATTGACATTCGGATTCTTCCGATGATCTGAGATACCGGTCTCTGGCTCCCCGGAAGTTAGCATGAGACCGGTATCTGGGAAAAGCCGCGAGGGTAACTTCCGAGTTACCGCCGAACCGCGACGGACGCCCTTTCGGTGAATGTCACCGGGAGTATGTGGTTGGTCTCGGCGGGTCCGTCGCCGGCGATCCGGGCGATGAGGATCTCGGCCGCCCGGGTGCCGAGGTCGTAGGTCGGCTGGGTCACCGCGGTGATCCGGGGGGCGCTCACGTCCATCCACTGCGCGTCGTCCAGGCTGACCAGGGCGACATCGTCCGGGATGCGCAGGCCGGCGTCGCGCAGGGTGTGAAAGGTGGCCAGGGCGATGCCGCTGGACGAGGCGATCAGCGCGGTTGGCCGCTGCGGCTGGCTCAGTGCGGCCGCCACGATCTCGAGCGTGCGCTGCCAGGACATCGCCCCGGGGAGCAACTGGTAGCTGACCCCGTGCTCGGTGGAGGCGTCCCTGATCCCTCGGGACCGGTCCGCGATGGTGGACAGCGGCCGTCGGCGGCCGGTCTCGATCTCCATCGCCGACCTGCTCGTGGCGGTCACGAAGGCGATCCGCTGGTGGCCGCGTTTGGCCAGGTAGGACAGCACATCGACGGCCGCGCGGTAGCTGTCGGTGCCGACCCAGTCGCAGTCCAGATCGGGCAGCGAACGGTCCAGCAGGACGAGCGGCCGGGCCATCGTCTGCACCGCGCGCAGGTGCTCGGACTCCGTCCCCGAGGAGGGCGCCACGATCAGCCCGTCCACCCGCTTGTTCAGGAACACCTCCACCGCCGCCCGCTCGGCGTCGATCTTCTCGTCGGTGTTGGCCAGGATGACGTCGAACTCGGCCTTCCTGGCCACGTCGGAGATGCCCCGTACCGCGCGGGCGAAGTACGGGTTCTCAATGTCGCTGACCACC
>DATHIT010000691.1:0-2982 GCA_035489915.1 Pseudonocardia sp.
CGCTGCGGGTCGAGGACGTCGACCTCCGACTCGATGCCGATGGCCAGTGTGCCGCCGCTGTGCGGCGTGCCGGAGGCACCCGAGCTCGCACTTGGTCCGCCACACGCGGCGAGCAGTGCGAGGGCGATCACCACCGCGGACAATTGCCGGAGTCTCTTGCCGGACAACACCATGACACCGCCGTTGCTCGTCGAAGCAAACCTGCGGCTGGAACGCTAAGCACGCGATGTTGCGAGCGTTGTCGTACACCGCTCAACTTTGTTACGGGTCGACCGGATATGTTGCGGTCAGGTTAATGAAATGCCTTTGATCAGCGGTTATTAGTTTGTGGAAACTATTCCTCGAAGAACTGTCGTCGTGCCGAGGCGCTGCAGCAACTCTTCGATCAACTCGCCGTCGGCGGTTTCGGCGAGTAGCTCCGCCTGGCACTGATCGACGATTTCGGCGAGCCGCCGGTGCAGGCTCTTGCCCCGCCTGGTCAGGAAGACGCGTACCTTGCGCCGGTCCTCGAGGTCGATTCGGCGGTACACGATGTTGTTCGTGGCCAGCCGGTCGACCAGCTTGGTCAGCGCCGGTGAGGCCAGTCCCGCGTACTTGGCCGCCTCGCTCATGGTGCGGCCACCCTCGGCCAGGAAATCGATCACCCGCCACTCCTCGACACCGCAGCCCTCGACTCCGAGCGCGGCGCGCTGGCGCTCCACGACGTGGCGTTCCAGCGTGCTCAAAAGGTGGGCAAGGTCACGGGATCGCCACGAATCGTTCATTGCCTGGCCATCCTTGCGGCGGTTACGTTCGGCCCACTCTAAGCCCAGACCTGCCAGAGGTGGCCTCATGCTTTCGAGGACATCCGACCCAGGGCTCAACGTTGCGCTCGTCATCCCGCTGCAGGGGCCGCTCGGCCTGATCGGGCCGGCGAGTGAACTGTGCGCGCAGCTGGCCGCCGAAGAGATCAACGACGCCGGCGGAATCCTGGGCCGGGAGATCCGCCTCATTACCGTGGACGGCGGTGCCGCACCTTCAGCCGCGGCTCGGGAGGTGGGCGCCCTGGTGGCCGCCGGCGAGGTCGACGCGGTGATCGGCGCGCACACCTCGGCCGTGCGCCGGGCCATCGTGCCGCGGATCGCCGACCGCGTGCCGTACGTCTACACCTCGCTCTACGAAGGCGGGGAACGCAATCCCAGCGTGTTCATGACCGGCGAAACCCCGCGGTTACAGCTGCTGCCGGGGATGCGGCTGCTCGCCCAGGAACGCCATGTGCGGCGTTGGTACATCGTCGGCGACGACTACGTCTGGCCCCGCAAGACCGCGGCGATGGCGCGCGGCTACGCCAGAGCCAACGGGGGGCGGATCGTCGGCGAGAGCTATGTCCCGCTCGGTACCACCGACTTCAGTGCGGTGATCGACCAACTTGAGCGGTCCGCCATGGACGGTGTGCTGGTGCTGTTGGTCGGGCAGGACGCGGTCCACTTCCATCGCGCGTTCGCGCAGCGCCGGCTGCACCACACCGCCGTCCGGCTGACGCCGCTGATGGACGAGAACATGTTGCTGGCCACCGGCGCGGAGTCGACGATCGGACTGTTCGTGGCGGCCGGCTACTTCGACACCCTGGCCACCCCGGAACAGCTGGACTTCGCCAGCCGCTACGCCCGCCGGTTCGGGCTCGACGCGCCGATGGCCGGCAACCTCGGCCAGTCCTGTTACGAGGGCGTGCGCCTGCTGGACGCGCTCATCGCCCGGGCGCGGTCGCCGAAGGTGCGGGAGCTCACCGCGGTCGCCGACACCGTTACCTACGAAGGCGCCCGCGGTCGGTTGCACCTGCGCGATCGGCACACCGCGCAGCGCATCTACCTCGCCGAGGCGGAGGCACTGCAGTTCTCGGTCGTCGCGGAGCTCCCGCCCTGCGGCTGAGCTGTTCGGACCCTCGGCTGGCTCCCGCCGCCGGCATGTGTGCGCGCGCGTGGTAGCAATGCCGCCTCAGTGTGCGTCGGGTGCTCAGGAGGGGCCGTGGTTGAGGTTTCCCAGGCGAGGGCCGCTCCGGTCGGGCTGGTAGCGGGCACGGAGGACTCCACCCCGCTGCTGTTCAGCGTGGCGCTGGCGCCGGAGGCATACCTGCAGCTGGACGACGTGGTGGTCACCGTGCGCGCGGTTCCCGGGGTCGGTCCGGTGCTCACCTCCGGCGTGGTCACCCAGGTGCGGGCCAGGCACGAGGGCGCCAGCTTCGGCTCGGACGTGTTCCTGATCAGGGACGGCGTGCTGCCGGCGCACGTGCAGGAGATCGCCGAGATCACCACCACCCGGGTCGATCCGGAGTGCTACGTGCCGCCTCGGCCCGGCGAGCCGGTGCACCGGGCCACCGGCGACGAGCGGGCCCAGGCGCTGTACTTCGACCGGATGGAGCGCAAGGTGCCGGTCGGCATGGGCCGGGACGGCGAGCCGATCTACCTGAACCTGGAGTTCCTGGACGGCACGCGGGGCGGCCACGTCTCGATCAGCGGTATCTCCGGCGTCGCGACGAAGACCAGCTTCGCGCTGTTCCTGCTCTACTCGATCTTCCGCAGTGGTGTGCTGGGCAACCGTGCGGTGAACGCCAAGGCACTGATCTTCAGCGTCAAGGGCGAGGACCTGCTGTTCCTGGACCACACAAATCGGCGGCTGGCCGACCCGGCGAGTGGGCCTGACCTGGTCGACCGTTATGCGCGGCTGGGGCTGCCCGCCGAGCCGTTCGCCTCGGCCGGCTTCTTCGCCCCGCCCACCCCGGACGACCCGTCCGGCCGGCCCTACGTGACCGGGCGGACCAGCGGAATCAGTCCGTTCTGGTGGACCCTGCGGGAGTTCTGCGCTGAGGAGCTGCTGCGCTTCGCCTTCGCCGACGCCGAGGATGAGCGCAACCAGTACACCTCGGTGATCTACCAGGTGAGCACCCGGCTGCGCTACGACGCGATGGCCGCCGGGGTGGACGGCGCGGTGAGCATCGAGGGGCGG
>DATHIT010000692.1:0-31046 GCA_035489915.1 Pseudonocardia sp.
CCGCAGGGCATCGAGCTGCGACGGCTGCGCGAGCAGCACCGGGTGGAGGTCACCGCCGTGCCGTTCAACGGCAACGCGGAGATGACCACGGCGCTGCTCGGCGGCAACGTCGACGCGGTGCTCATCAACGCCTCCCGGGACGTGACGGAGAACATCGACGCCGGCCGGTTCCGACCGCTCGCGGTGTCCACCGAACAGCGCCTCGACTGGCTGCCGGCTACCCCGACGCTGGTCGAGGCCGGCTTTACCGGCTTGACCCTGTCCGGCTCGACGTACGGGCTGGCCGGGCCGGCCGGCCTGCCCGCGCCCGTCACGGCGCGACTGGAGGAGGCGCTGCGGCGAGGGCACACCGACCCCGGTGTGGTGGCGAAGATCGGGGAGCGCTACCTCGGGCCGCGCTTCCTCGACGCGAACCAGCTGCGCGCGATCCTGGACCGCACCCGGGCGGTCTACCAGCCGATCCTGGCGAAGTAACCCGGCGGAGGGAAGCTCATGTGGCAGCGCACAGCCGTTCACCTGGTGGCGGCGGGAACCCTGGCGGCGTTGACCGTCTCGTGCTCGGCCTCGAGTCAGGCGCCTGAACAGGCCAGCGGGTACCCGTCACACGAGATCAGGCTGAGCGTGCCCTACACCGCCGGCGGGCCGACCGACGTGGCCGCCCGGGCTATGGGGGAGTTCCTGGAACGCCGGTTCGGCCATCCGGTGATCGTGGAGAACAAGCCCGGCGCCGCCGGCTCGTTGGCCATGACCGAGCTCGCCAAGAGCGATCCGGACGGATACAGCCTCACGCTGCTCGCGGTGCCGGCCACCGTGGTCACCCCGATGATCCAGGACGTCGGCTACGGCCCGACGGACTACCAACCCGTCGGGGTGATCAGCCAGGTGCCGTCGGTGCTGGCGGTGGCCACCGGCTCGCGGTTCGCCGACGCGGCCGGTTTCTTCGACGCCGCTCGCGGCCAACCGGGCAAGCTCACCGTGGGTACCCCGGGCGCCACCACGTCGCAGGCCATTGAGCTGCGGCGGCTGGCCGGCGAGTACGGCATCACGGTCACCGCGGTGCCGTTCAACGGCAACGCCGAGATCATCCCGGCCCTGCTGAACGGCTCGGTGGACGCGATCCTGGTGAACGCCTCGCGGGACATCCGCGCCCACTTCGACGCCGGGGAGTTCCGGCCGCTCGCGGTCAGCCCGGCCAAGCGGGTCGAGTACCTGCCGTCCACGCCCACGCTGTCCGAGCTGGGCTTCCCGAACCTCACCTACAGCACCTCGGTGTTCGGGCTGGCCGCGCCCAAGGGCACGCCCCCGGACATCCTCGGAAAGCTGGAGGAGGGATTGCGCGCCGGCCACGCGGATCCGGCCGTCCGCACCCGGCTGGGCGAGGAGTACGTCCCGGAGCGGTTCATCGGGGCGACCGAGTTCCGCGCCATGCTGGACAAGATCGTCGAGGTGTACGGCCCGGTCGCGGCACAGCTGCGCGGGCGCTAGCTCACCGCGGCCGACCGGACTGGCCGCGCGGCACCCCATCTCCATGGTCAACACAACGTGATCCGGCTTTTTCCATGATCGAAAACGAACCACGTTGTGTTGACCACTGAAAAGGGAGACGAACCTTCGCTAACTGATGGGGTGTTAGCGGTCTGAAAGGTTATATAAATGCCGGCTTGCCATGATGTGCCGCGCGTCGGTGCCGCTCGGCAAGCTGGAGGGATTGCGTCGTTATGCGATCAGGGACGATCAAGATTCGGTGTCTCCGCGACAGAGCGGGCGGCCGCTCCGGAGGTGTTCGGCAAGACGAGCGCTGACCTGGTGCTTTGAATGTACTCGTGGGTCTTGGAGTGCCGTGTTCTGGGTCCGGCCGAGGTAGTCGTCGATGGCGTTGGGGTGGAGCTCGGTGGCCCATTGTCCCGGCGGTTGGTGACCGCGTTGGTGGCCGCCGGGGAGCAGCCGGTATCGGATAGACGCTTGATCGAAGCAGTGTGGGGATCGGACGAGCCGGAACGGCGGTCCGCCGCTCTGCACGTCTATGTTTCGCGGTTGCGGCGGGCGTTTGGCCCGCGCGCACGAGAATTGTTGGAGCGCACCGCCTCCGGATATCGGTTGAGGCTGGCGCCCGGCACAACTGACGTCGCCCGCTTTTCCCGGGAATTCGATGAGGGGCGCCGGCTACTTACTCAGGGCCAGCCCGAGTTGGCGGTACGGGTACTGACCGATGCGCTGGATCTGTGGCGCGGTGCGGCCTTCGAGGACCTGCCGGCCTCCGAGTTCATCGACGGCGCCCGATCGCGGTTGACCGAGTTACGGGAAGCGGCGGTCGAGGTGCGGTTGGCTGCGCGGGGTCGCGGGACCGGGGAGGGGAGGGGTCGCCGGTTGTCGTCGTTCTTGGGTCGGGAAGCGGAGCTGGACGCGGTCGCGGCGGCTCTGGCCGGGTGCCGGCTGGTGACCGTGACCGGGCCCGCGGGCGTCGGCAAGAGCCGGTTGGCAATCGAGTACCTCGCGGACCGGTTCGAGGGCGATGGCCCGTGGCTGGTGCGTCTGGCCGAGGTGAGCCATCCCGGTGGGATCACGTCGGCGATCGCCGACGTGATGGGCGTGGCCGAGCAGGACGGGGACGTGCGGGGCGCGGTGGTCCACGCGCTGGCCGCCCGCCCCGGCCTGTTGGTACTCGACAACTGCGAGCATCTGGTGGACTCGGTGGCTGAACTGGTCATCGACCTGCTGGAAACCTGCCCGGACCTGCGCGTGCTGACCACCAGCAGGGTGCACCTGGGGGTGGACGGCGAGATGGTGGTGCCGGTGAGCCCCTTGCCGGTGGTGGCCGATGACGGTTCGACCGGGCCGGCGGTGGCGCTCCTGCTGGATCGCGTGCGCGCGATGCGCCCCGACTGGGTTCCCTCCGCGCACGAGGAGGTGTCGGCCCGGCGGGTGGCCCAGGCATTGGATGGATTGCCGCTGGCCTTGGAATTGGCCGCCGCGCGGGCTCGGCTGTTGGGACTGGACGAGATCGCCGAACGCCTGAATGGTCATCTCGGGGTGCTGGGGACGGTGCCCAGGGGTTCGTTGTCCCCGCACGCCTCGCTGCAAGCGGCGATCGGCTGGAGCGTGGAGAAGCTGCCGGAGGCCGATCGCGCGTTGCTGGTGCGGCTGTGGCCGTTCGACCGGGGCTTCACGTTGGCGGCGGCTGAGGCGGTGTGCCCGAGCGAGGTCCGGGTGCTCGAGTCGCTGTCCTCATTGGTGGCCCGGTCCGTGGTGGTGGCGGACACCACGGCGAACCCGACCCGCTACCGGCTGCTGGAGACGCTGCGGGCCTACTGCCGCGAGCACGACCCCGATCCTGGGGGCACGCTGGAGTCGCACGCCCGCCGGCGCCGGAACCATGCACTGGGCTCAGGTTAGCCGGCGGCTCAGCTCGGCGGCGGCGTTGCGCAGGTGCCCGGCCGCGACCCGGACCATCGGCGCGGGCATCCGGGCGAGCGGGGCGGCCAGGCTGAGCGCGGCGACCGGGCCCCGCTCGGGGTGGACCACCGCGACGCCGACCGAACTCACGCCGTCCTCGCTCTCCCCGGAGTTGGTGGCGTAGCCGCGTCGGCGGACCTTCTCCAGCTCCGCCTCCAGCGCGGTGCGGGTGCTGAGGGTTTTCGTGGTGGGTCGGTCCAGAAGCCGCTCGTCGGGGTAGAGCGCCCGCAGCTGGGCGGGGTCCAGCTCGGCGAGCAGCGCCTTGCCGATGCTGGTCGCGTAGGCGGGCAGGGTGCGGCCGGTGCGGCCGGCGACGCGCAGGGCGTGCTCGCTCTCCACACCGTCCAGGAAACGGACGTTGGGGCCTTCCAGCTGGGCCAGGTGGGCGGTCTCGCCGGTGGTCCGGCAGAGCGACTCGAGCACCTCGCGGGCCACCGTGCGGATGTCCATGGAGCGCACCACGGACAGCCCGATGTCCAGCAGCGCGGGCCCGGCCAGGTAGGTGCGGGAGAGCGGGTCCTGGCGGACGAAGCCGTAGTAGACCAGCATCGCCATCAGCCGGTGGGCGGTGGATTGCGCCACGCCGAGCTCGTCGCGGGCGGCGGACAGCCGGACCCTCGGGGTCTTCTGGAACATCATCAGCAGCCGCAGCGCGTTCCCCACCGATTCGATCGGGTACTGCGGCCGCTCGCCGGACGGCTCGAAGGCGGCCACGGGCGCGACCCTAGTCATCACCGGGTCCCGGGCGGGCGCAGGTCGTCCGGGAGCCCCTCGAAGGAGTCCTGGATGACGTCGAGCACAGCCGGGCGCCCGGAGTCCAGCGCGCGGTCCAGAGCGGGGCCGAGCTGCTCGGGTTTGTCCACCCGCTCGCCGTATGCGCCGAGCAGCTCGGCGTACCGGGCGAAGTCCGGATTGCCCAGGAAGACACCCAGGTAGCGCTGGTCGAAGGCGAAGCGCTGGCGGTCCCGGGTATTGCCGTAGGCGTAGTTGTTGACGATCACGTTGACCACCGGGATGTTCTCCCGGACGGCGGTTTCCAGGTCTTGCGCGACCATGAAGAAGCTGCCGTCCCCGTGCACCGCGACGACGCGTTTGTCCGGCCTGGCCAGTGCGATGCCCAGCGCGGCCGGGAAGCCCCAGCCCATCGAGCCGCCGGCCGCCGCGTAGTAGCTGTCGGGGTGGGTGAACTCAACGAACCGCTGGATCCACGGGCCGAAGGTGTGCACGTCCTGGGCCAGCACGATGTCCGCGCGACGGGCCAGTGGGCGCAGCGCGGCGACGATGGCCGCCGAGGGCACCGGCGAACTGGCCACCTCGGGCGGAGGGGGCTGGGTGGCGGCCAGGTAGGCCCGGCGCAGCTCGGTCAACCGGGTGCCGCGCGCGGCGGACGCCTCCCCGGCGTCCGTGCTCAGCAGGGCGGCCAGCGCGGCGGCGGTGCTGCCGGCGTCGGCGTGCAGGCCGATCTCGGGCAGGTAGATGTGCCCCAGCTCGCCGGCGTCGATGTCGACGTGGATGAGCTGGCTGGCCGGGCTGATCAGGGTGTAGCGCTTGGTGGTGAACTCGGAGAACCGGCAGCCCAGCGCCAGGATGACGTCCGCGTCCCGGACCAGGTCCTCGGTGATCGCGGGAGCCCCGTAGCCCAGCGAGCCACAGAAGTAGTCGGCGTCGTTGGGCACCGTGTTCTTGCGCAGCCAGGTGGTGACCACCGGGGCGCGGAGCCCGGTGGCCAGCTCATGCAGCCCCGGGTGATAGCCGCCGCGCGGCATGCCGCCGCCGGTGATGATCACTGGCCGGGTTGCCGAGCGCAGCAGGGCGGCGGCCCGGTGCAGCGCGGCGGGGTCGGGGGCCGGCGGCGCGGGCCGGAAGTAGGGCTGGAAGGCGGGCTCGGTGTCGCGGGTCTGGGCGTCCATCGGCACCGAGACGAGCACCGGCCCCGGGCGGCCGCTGGTGGCCATCCGCACGGCGCGCTGCACCAGCTCGGGGATGCGCGCCGGGTCGTGCACCTCGACCGCCCACTTGGTGATCGGCTTGAACTGGGCGACCAGGTCGGTCTCCTCGAACGAGTCACGGTGCACGATGTCGTCGGGGACCTGACCGACCACGGCGACCAGCGGGATCGACTCGGCGTGCGCGTTGTGTACCGCGATGGTCAGGTTGGCCGCGCCAGGGCCCCGGGAGGCCAGCGCGACCGAGGGCAGCCCGCTGGCCCGGGCGTAGCCGTCGGCCATGAACCCGGCGACCTGCTCGTGCCGGGTGGAGATGTAGCGCAGGTCGTCCCGGCGGGCCAGCGCATCCAGAATGTTCATGATCGTCGTACCGGGCAGGCCGAACACGTGGGTGATGCCTTCCCGGTGCAGCGCCTCGACCAGGATGTCCGCGCCCAGCATCCGCTCGGCCCCCTTCGGTTCAGCCGGCCGCGTTGTCCAGTTGGCGGACCAGGTGGTCCCACACCGCGTTCACCGCGCGCTCGGAGTAGATGTTGGCCCGCTTGGCCAGCGACTCGGCCGGGTCGGACCAGCTCGGCCAGCCGCCGAAGGAATGGGTCAGCAGCTGCTGGTGACAGGCGCGCTCCAGCACGATCGCGGCGACCGTGGCGGCGCGCAGGTCCGGGCCGACGGTGACGATGCCGTGGTTGACCAGGAACAGCGCCCGGTGGTCGCCGAGCTCCGCGGCCACCTGTTTACCCAGCTCCGGGGTGGTGATCAGGTCGGCGGTGAGGGTGAACCGAGGTACCTCGGGCGGCACGAACATGTTCGCCGCGTGGCTGACCGGGCGCAGCGGCTGACCGGTGGCGGCCAGCGCGACGGCGTACGGAGGGTGCGTGTGCACCACCGCGCCCACGTCCGGTCGGGCGGCCATGATCTCGGTGTGGATGGGGTACTCACTGTGCCGAGCGCCGGCGCCGGACAGCACCTGGCCGGCATCGTCCACCAGGTGCACCCGGTCCGGAGTCACCTCGCCGAGGCCCCACTCGGCCGCCTTGATCCACACCCCGCGCCCGTCCGGGTCCCGCACCGAGGCGTGCCCCCAGATCAGGTCGTCATGACCCTGCGCGGCGAGGGCGCGCGAGGCGAGCGAGACCAGCTGCCGCATCGGTGTGCTCATCCAGCTCCGCCCTCCTCCCGGGACCCGGGACCGGCCGCTCCGACCTTAGGGAACAGCCTGTCTGCTGTCCAGATCTGTGGTCTGCATTGCGGAGGACACCTCGGCCAGCTCGGTCACCGCGGCCCGGGCCGCCGCCAGCGATCTCGCGGTCAGCTCACCGAAGCGGGCCAGCGCAGGCACCTCGCCCGAGCGGGTCCACTCCGCGTGCACAAAATGCAGGTTCGCCTCGGCCACCCCGAGATTGCCGAGGTAGGCGCGCAGGTAGGGCTCCTGGAAGTCGAAGCTCGCCCTCGGCGTGCCTGGCCGGTAGCCGCCGCCCCGCGCGGTGACCACCACCACCCGGGTGCCGCGCAGCAGGCTGTCGCCGGTGACCGGGTCGGTGAACATCCCCGGAAAGGTCACCCGGTCGATCCACGCCTTGAGCGAGGCGGGCACCGAGAAGTTGTACATCGGAACGCCGAGCAGCACCGTGTCCGCGGCCAGCAGCTCCTCCACCAGCGGTCGGGTCAGCGCCCATTCCCGCCGCTGCTCGGCACCGTCGGTCAGCGCCGCCACCTCGGCACACGGAATCACCCCTCGGGACTCCACCCGCTCGCCGAGATTGACGAAGGCGCGGCCCACCACGGGCACCGGATCGGCGACCAGGTCCCGGTACCGGTAGCCGGCCGGGCCGTGCAGCCCGCGCCAGGTGTCGGCGAACAATGTGGTCAGGCGCCGGCTGACCGAATGATCGGAGGAGCTGGAATCCAGATGCAGTAGGGCGGCGTGGTCGATGGTCAAGATGGGCTCCCTGTCACCTCGGTCGCGTTCGGTTCGTCAGTCTTATGACGGAGCTCGACGAGCAGAGGGGACAGATGGACGAGGGCGACCGGCTGGCGCAGCGATTCGAGACCCACCGCGCCCACCTGCGGGCGGTCGCCTACCGGATGCTCGGCTCACCCGCCGAGGCGGAGGACGCGGTACAGGAGGCCTGGCTGCGGCTCAGCCGCTCGGACACCGGCGGTGTGCACAACCTGGCCGGCTGGCTGACCACGGTTGTCGCCCGCGTCTGCCTGGACATGCTGCGTTCCCGTAGAGGACACCATCGGCTTGGAGCTGCCCGAGCCACTGGGGAACGGCGAGGGTGGGATCGACCCGGTGGACGAGGCGGTACTGGCCGACTCGGTGGGCCGGGCGCTGCTGGTGGTGCTGGAGACGCTGGCTCCCGCCGAGCGGATCGCCTTCGTGCTGCACGACACGTTCGCGGTGCCCTTCGACGAGATCGCTCCCATCCTGGCGCGCTCGCCGGCCGCGGCCAAGAAGCTGGCCAGCCGCGCCCGGCGCAGGGTGCACGGCCCCGCCGAGGTGCCGGATGCCGACCTCGCCAGGCACCGCCGCGTGGTGGACGCCTTCCTCGCCGCGGTGCGCGGCGGTGACATGGACGCGCTCCTGGCGGTGCTCGACCCCGACGTGGTGCGCCGGACCGACCCCGTCGTGCTGCCCCCGGGTGCGGCAACAGAGGTGCGCGGTGCGCACCACGTACTCCGCGAAGCGCCCGCCTTCTCGCGGCACGCGCGATACGCCGAGCCGGCGCTGGTGAACGGCGCCCTGGGAGCGCTGGTGGCCCCCGGTGGCCAGCTGATCCTGGTGCTCACCTTCACCGTCAAGGACGACAGGATCACCGAGTTCGAGGTGATTGCCGAGCCCGGGCGCCTCCGCTGGCTCGACCTGGCGGTGCTTGCCCGCTGACCTGCTCCACCGAGGCTCCAGGCGGGGAAAGCCATTCTTCTGAACAGAATGGAGATCTGGGCGCCGCGGAATGCGCTTACCCTTTCGGCACCCGGCGCAGCGGCACCTGCCAGCCCACCTGGCCGCGCACCGCTTCACCACGGAGGGCCGATGTCGTCCCCACTGTTAGCCACGCTCGTCCTGCTCGCGGTGTTCGTCATCGGGACCGTACTGCCGGTCAACCTCGGTGCCCTGGCGCTCATCGCGGCGATCCTGGTTGGTCCGGCCGTGCTCGGCCAGAGCGTCAAGGACGTGCTCGGTGGGTTTCCGGCCGACCTCTTTGTGCTGATCTTCGGGGTGACCTACCTGTTCTCCATCGCCACGGTGAACGGCACCATTGAGCGGCTGGTGGAGAGATGCGCCAGGCTGGTGGACGGCAGACGGGCACTGCTGCCGGTGATGCTCTTTGTCGTCTCCGCCGTGCCGACCAGTCTCGGCGCTCTGGCGCCCGCCTCGGTCGCCATGCTCGCCCCGGTCGCGCTGCGGCTGGCTCACCGCTACCAGGTGTCGGCGAAGCTTGCCGCGCTGATGGTCCTGTACGGCTCCACGGCCGGGAACTTCTCCCCGCTCAACCCGCTCGGCGCCATCGTCAACGGGACGATGGTGCGCGTCGGTCTGCCCACCGATCCAGTGTTCCTGTACCTGGTCAGCTTCCTCTACAACGTGGGCATCGGAGCATTGATCTTCTGCCTGGGCGGCGGTCTGGTGCTGCTGCGTGAGGCGCGGCAGGGCTATCTGGTCAGCGCCGCGATTCCCGCGGCGGTCGGCTCTTCGGTGGGCACCGGGAGCTCCGTCGCGCCCGGGCCGGCAGCCCCGCCGGACGATGCCCCGGACACCGGTTCCGGCTCGGGCGGGCCCGGCTCCGGCGCACCGGCGGCGAACCTGTGCCAGGTCGTGACGCTGCTGTGCCTGCTCGGCGTGGCGGTGCTGGCGCTCGGGTTCCGGCTCGACGTGGGGGTGTGCGCGCTCGGCGCGGCGGTCGGGCTCAACCTGCTGTTTCCCCGGTCCAGCGAGGGCGCGACCAAGTACGTAAGTTGGAACGTCATCCTGTTGATCTGCGGCATCGTCACCTACGTCGAGATGCTGGAGCGGACCGGCACGCTGGACATGCTCGGGCGCTCGCTCATCGCCATCGGTTGGCCGCTGCTGGCCATCCTGCTGGTCCTCGCGGTCGGTGCGCTGTCCAGCGCGTTCGCCTCCAGCGCCGGAATTCTCGGCGCCATGGTGCCGATCATGGTGCCGCTCATCGTGTCCTCCGGTGGCAGCCCGGTCGCCATCATCACCGCGCTGGCCATCTGCGTCACCGTCGTCGACGCGTCGCCGTTCTCCTCCATCGGCGCGCTGGCACTGAGCAACGCGCGGGAAAGCGACCGCAACGAGGTGCAGGGCGCGCTGCTGCGCTGGTGTGGTGCCATGGTTGTCACCGCGCCGCTGATCACCGGCCTTGCGCTGGTCGTGCCGGCGTTGTGATCTGGTGGAACGGTAAGGGCGACGGGGCAGTCGCGGGACGAGGAGGACGAGGCGATGGCGGGGCTGATCGAGCCGGGTTCCACCCTGGAGAAGGTCGGGAGCGGGGCGGTGTGGGCGGAGGGCCCGGTGTGGGTGCCCGAGACGCGCACCTGCCGGTATAGCGACATCCCCGGCGACCGGATCCTGCAGTACTCCGAGGACACCGGCGAGCTCACCACGTACCGCGAGGGAGTCGGCTTCACCAACGGCCGCACCCTGGACCTGGACGGGTCCGTGGTGCAGTGTTCGCACGGCTTTCGGCGCATCGAGCGCGACCGGGGCGGGGTTGTCGAGGAGCTCGTTGCCCGCTGGTCGGGTGCCCGGTTGAACTCTCCGAACGACGTCGTGGTCAAGAGCGACGGGACGATCTGGTTCTCCGACCCGTCGTACGGAATCCAGAAGGCCGGCGAGGGTTACCCCGGTGAGCTGGAGTACGACGATCACTACGTGTTCCGCTTCGACCCTCGAGACGGCTCCGTGCGGCCCGTGGTCATCGATGTGGAGATGCCCAACGGGCTGGCCTTCTCACCCGACGAGTCGCTGCTCTACGTCGCCGACTCCGGCATCGTGGCGCCGGACGGCGTGCGGGATCCCGGCCGCCCCGGCGGGCACTCGATCCACTGCTACGACGTGTTCGACGGCCGGAAGTGCAAGAACGGGCGCGAGTTCGTCGAGGTGAACCCCGGGCTGCCGGACGGATTCCGGGTGGACGAGACGGGCAACGTGTGGACCTCCAGCGCCGACTCCGTCCAGGTTTTCGACCCTCAGGGGCAACCGGTGGAGCGGATCCCGGTACCCGAGACGATCGCCAACCTCTGCTTCGGCGGGGACGACGGGCGGACGCTGTACATCACGGCGACGACCAGCCTCTATCGCATCCGCACCACGGTGCGCGACGCGGCGGCGGTGTTGCGCGAGAACGGGTCCTGACGGCGACCGGCGTGGGGACACATCGGGGGCGCCCTATTCTGGCCGGGTGAGTGCGAACGAGCGGCCGGAGTTCTCCGTGTCCAATCCGGCGGACGGCGTGTGCCTGGTCAGCATCGGGTGCGAACTGGACATGCTGACCACGCCCTGTCTAGGGCAGTTGCTGACGCAGGAGCTCACCGCTGGTGCCCGGGTTCTGCTGCTGGATTTCGCCGGCTGTGACTTCATCGGATCCGCCGGCCTCGCGACGCTGGTGGCGGCTCGCGACCAGGCTAACGCGGATGGCGCCAGAGTGGCGTTGACGGCTATGCCGCACGTCGTGCTGCGGGCCTTGGAAGCCACCGGTCTGCTGGCGATGTTTGATAGCTATCCGACATCCGAAGAGGCCGTCGCCGCGCTGGCCGCGCACTAGTGGGCCGCGTCTGAAGTCTTCTGACGGTTGGCTTTGGTGAGGATCTCGTCGGCGGTCTTGGTCCAGACGAAGGGGTGAGCTCGGTCGTTCCAGCCGTCGATGACGTCGCGGATCTTGCCGGTCAGCTCGCGGACGCTGCGGAAGCTGCCTCGGTGGATGGCTTGGGTGACCTTGCCGGTGGCAATGTTAAAGGCGGCGACGGCGTACGGGTTGTGCTGCATCCGGGTGAGAGCCTTGCCATGAGGAGATAGTCAGTGCTCGGATTACCTCCTGCGGGCCCCTACTCGGACACTACGGAGCTCTAATGGCCAAGACCGCGCTCGTCGTACTCGACATGCTCAACGACTTCGTGGACGGCACCCTCGCAAACCCCGCGGCGCAGCCGACCATCGACCCCATCGCCGAGCTCGCGAAGAAAGCCCGCGAGCACGATGACTGGGTCGTCGTCTATGCCAATGACGCCCACAAGGACGGCGACTTCGAGTTCAAGGTCTTCGGCGAGCACGCCCTTGCCGGATCCGCCGGCGCCGAGGTCATCCCCAACCTCACCCCAGCGACGAAGGACCTCGTGGTGCCGAAGCGCTATTACTCCGCCTTCACTGAGACCGACCTCGACGCCACCTGCCGCACTCAGCGCATCGACCGCATGGTTATCGTCGGCCAGCACACTAACTGCTGCTGCCGCCACACCACCTACGACGCATTCCTACGCGGGATCGACGTCGCCGTCGTCTCCGACGCCACCTGTGTCTTCGAACCCATGTACGGCCAGGGCACCCCCGAGGTACAGAGCGATGCCCTCAGGTACCTCGCCACCTACTACAAAGCCGAGATCATGGACACTTCGTCGGTGTTCTAGTGGGCCGCGGCCAGCAACAGACTGTCACGCTACTTACGACGCGCCGCACTAGCCTCACCGCCAGGGCGATGACCCCGACCGTAGCCGGGCCGGCCGGCCCACCATGGTCACCTGTGTGCCGGCGGAGGACATGCTGAACGCGACTGATTCGGTCAGCACCCGCATCATGATCAAGCCACGCCCACGGAGACCCCGGTCGCACTTGGGCGGCTGCCACCTGCCGCCGTCGCGGACGGTGATGACCACCCGGTGCGCACCCTCGTCGGCCTGTTCGACACAGGCGTCGAGACTGATCGCCGCTGCGTCGGCTTCGTCGGTGCGTTCACCGGCACGTCGCAGCCGGTCGGGGCCGCCGGGGTAGGCGTGCTCGACCGCGTTGGCCACCGCCTCGTTCGTGGCTATGACCAGGTCATCCACGTTGTCGGCGGGCCAGCCGTAGCTCGCCAGCCATTGTTTGAGCCGCCGGCGTGCACAGGACGGTGCGCGATCATCCGCCGGCAGACACTGATGCAACGTTCTCTCCACAGCAGAACCTCCGAACTGCCGACCCCTCGAGGTTCCCCAACCCACCCCTGTGAAGGTTCCCGAACCCGGCGATCGCTAACCACCCAGGCCAGATCCTGCACGCCGCAGAGCCCTCGTCCACGCCGCGGGGCCCGCACCCTCTGTGCCGTGGACGGCCGGTCTGTGACGTGAACGGCGGTACGGCAGGTCGTACTGCGTTGTTCACAGGATGTCGACGGGGGCGTGCTGAAATGAAGTGATGAGGCCCGCCACTTTTCCGCACTACGACTACATCGTGATCGGGGCGGGGGCGGCCGGCTGTGTGCTCGGGGCTCGGTTGTCCGAGCAGGCGGCCGCGCGGGTGTTGGTGTTGGAGGCGGGTCCGCCCGACACCCAAGCGGATATCGCGGTGCCTTCCCGACACCCGTCGCTGCGTGGCCGACAGGTCGATTTTGGCTATGTCACCACACCGCAAGCCGGGTTGGCTGGCCGGACGCTGCCGTTTCCGAGGGGCCGCATCCTCGGCGGCGGCAGTTCTACCAACGGAATGGTCTACCTGCGCGGGCACCGAAGCGACTACGACAGCTGGGACCGGGCCGGCGCGGCCGGGTGGTCGTACCGGCAGATGCTGCCCTACCTGCGGCGGATGGAGTCGGTGCCGGGTGCGGATCCGGAACTGCGCGGTCAGCACGGGCCGATGCGTCCAGCTCCGGCACGGGTCGGCAATCCGCTCTCCTCGGTGTTCCTGGCCGCGGCCAGCGAGGCTGGTCACCCGATCTCCGTGGACCTGAACGGGGAGCGGGCCGAAGGGGCCGGCTGGCCCGACCTGGCCATTGTGGACGGCCGGCGGCAGAGCGCCGCGGATGCCTACCTGCGTCCCGCGCTGTCCCGGGCGAACCTGACCGTGCTGCCGGACTCGCGGGTGGTTCGGCTGCTGCTCGACCGGGACCGCTGCGCCGGCGTGCGTTACCTCCGCGACGGGCAGCTGGCCGAGGTCACCGCCGGCGAGGTGATCCTCTGCGCCGGCGCGATCGACTCGCCCCGGCTGCTCCTGCTGTCCGGCATCGGACCGGCCGACGAGCTGCGTTCTCTCGGCGTCGAGGTAACGCACGATCTGCCCGGCGTCGGACGTAACCTGCGCGACCACCCGGCCGCCTACGTGGTCTATTCGGCGCGGAAGCCGGTGCCGCCGGCGGGGAACAACTATGCCGAAGCCTGCGTGCTGTGGCGGACTGACGCGTCACTGGCCGGCCCGGACATGCAGATCATGTTCGTGCACGCGCCGGTCCTCGCGTCAGGCCCGGTGGCCTCGGCCGACGGGTTCAGTTTCGGCGTGATGACCGCGCCGCGCAGCCGGGGAACGGTGCGGCTGCGGGATGCGGAGGTGACCTCCATGCCGCTGATCGACCCGAACTATCTGGCTGACGAGGGTGACCTGAGGCGACTGCTGGACGGTATCGACGAGGCGCGCGATCTTGCGCACCGCGCGCCGTTCGACGAATGGCGCGGTGAGGAGTTCGTCCCCGGTGCTGAGTGGACTGGGTTTTCCGAGCTCGCCGCGCTCACCAGGGTCACCAGCGGTGCCTCCGGCCACCCGGTCGGCACCTGCGCCATCGGCATGGGGGCGGAGGCGGTCGTCAATCCCGACCTCACCGTTCGCGGGCTCAGCAACCTACGCGTGGCCGACGCATCCGTCATACCGACGCTGGGCAGCGCGAATACCCTGGTTGCGGTGACCGCGGTCGCCGAGCGCGCCGCTGACCTGATCGCCGGAGCCCAGGCCGAGCTGCTGCGAGCCCACGAACTCAACGTGCTGGGCTAGGCAGCGCGTCCGGGTTTGCGCAGTGGGCGAGGGGTTCACCGCGCAGGTACCGGCCTACGTCGGCGGCCAGGATCCGCGCGGCCTTCGCCGCCGTCTCCTTGCTGGCGCCGGCCAGGTGGGGGGTCATCACGATGTTGGGCGTGCGCAGCAGCCGGGAGTCGGCGGGAATGGGCTCCTCGGGGAAGACGTCGAAGCCGGCGCCGAACAGGTGCCCGGAGTCCAGCGCGTCGCAGACCGCGCCGTAGTCCAGCAGCGCCCCCCTGGCGCAGTTGATCAGGACCGAGCCGGGTGGCATCGCGGCGATCTGCTCGCGGCCGATCATGCCGGTGGTTTCCTCGGTGACCCTGGCGTGCAGGGAGACCACCCGGGAGCGGTGCAGCAGCTCGTCCAGCCCGACCAGTTCGGCGACGCCGTCCAGCTGGTCGGGCTTGAGGTAGGGGTCGTGCACCAGCACGCTCGCCCCGAATCCGTTGAGCATCCTGGCCACCCGGCTGCCGATCGCGCCATAGCCGATCAGGCCGACCGTGGCATTGTCCAGCTCCGGGCCGACCTCTTCGTACTGGTAGAGGTCGCCGCGCCAGACTCCGCCGCGCAGCTCCGCGTGGGTGGCCGGGACGCGCCGCATCGCCGCGAGCGTCAATGCCATGGTGTGCTCGGCGGTGGCTACCGCGTTTCGGCCGGGCGCGAAGGTGACCGCCACCTGGTGTTCGGTGGCCGCCTTCAGGTTGGCGTTCACCGGCCCGCCCCGGCTGACACCGAACAGCCGCAGGCTCGGCGAGGCGTCCAGCACGCGCTCGGTGAGCCCGGCCAGCTGGGTCACGCAGATCTCCACGCCGTCCAGTGCCGCGATCAGTTCGTCCTCGCCGCCGGACGCCTCGTCAACCTCGCCGATGCTGCCGAAGGGCTCGAGCGGCCATGGCAACGTCAGCTCGCGGAACTCGACATCGGCGGCGACGGAGTCGGGCAGCTCGGCGCGGACCGCGTCGATCAACAACCGGTTGAGCACGAAGTGGTCGCCGGCGGCCAGAATTCGAAGGGTCATGGCCTGTTCCTTCGCTGGGTTGGACTGGGTGATCGGGACATGTCAGGGCGCGCCCGGGCGACTTCGGGCTCGAGGGGCGTGTTGAACTCGAGGAGGGCGGTGGCCTCGCCGCCGGCCGGGTTGCGGCGGATCTCGGTGATGCCGCAGTTGCGCACGGCCGGGAAGAGCCGCCGGTACTCGCTCAGCGGCACGCCGATCAGCGAGCACAGGGCGAGCCGGATCGCCGTGGTGTGGGCCACCACCAGCACGCGTCCCTCGGGGTGCAGCACGACGATGTCGTCCAGGCACGCCAGGAACCGTGCCAGCGCGGTCGTCGGCTGCTCGCCGCCGGGCAGGTGGTGGGTGATCGGGTTGGCTTGGAACGCCGCCAGCTCGTCCGGGAAGCGCTGCCGCATCTCCGCCGTGGTGAGGCCCTCCGCGTACCCGAAGTCCAGCTCGCGCAGCCGCTCGTCGACTTGCGGCTCCAGCCCGGTGACCGAGGCGCAGGCCTCCGCTGTCCACCGGGCCCGCCGCAGTGGGGAACACCAGATGGCGGAGAGTCCCGCGGCCTTGGCCCACCCGGCCAGCTGTTGTGCTTGCCGCAACCCGTGCTCGGTGAGCTCGACGTCGCTGCTGCCCGCGTAGCGGTTCTCGCCGTGCCACAGCGTTTCCCCGTGCCGCACCAGGACCAGCCGGGTCATCGCCCGGCCCTCCGGGTGACCTGCCGGGCCATCTCGGGGGGCACCCAGCCGCGCCCCTCCAGCTCGCCGACCAGCCGCAGGTACGGTTCGTCGAACCGGCCGACCACCTCGGCGCGGGGCTCGATGACCTCCTTGATGCGCACCATCTCGCCGGCCACCTCGGCCGGCACCCGGCCCGGGGTAGCAGCCAACAGCGCCATGCCCAGCGCTGGCTCGGCGCTCGCCGGCAGCTTCACCGGGCGGGCGAGCACGTCCGCGCGCAGCTGGCACCAGTACCGGCTGCGGGTGCCGCCGCCGGTGAGCAGCAGGTCACCGTCCACCGGCGCGCCGAGGTAGGCCAGGTAGTCGAAGCACAGCCGCTCCACGTAGCTGATCCCCTGCAGCATCGCCGCATAGAGCTCGTAGTCGTCGCGCGCGGTGCCCAGCACAAACGCCTCGGCTTGCGGTGCGACGAACGGGAACCGCTCGCCCTTGGCCGAGGCCAGCGGGTAGGCCAGCACGCCTGCCGGCTCGTACTCGGTGGCCCGGCTGCCCAGTTCGTCCAGGTCACGCCCCCGGAACTGGCGGGCGATCGCCCCGGCGCCGGTGCTGGACGCGCCGCCGGGCAACCAGTGCCCGTCCGGTGACTTGTGCGAATAGACCGCGCCGAGCGGATCCTGCAGCAGCTCCACCGTGACGCCCTTGAGCACCAACGTGGTACCCAGCACCGAGTTCCAGCTGCCCACCGCCAGCGCGCCGGCACCCAGCTGGGCCGCGCAGCCGTCGGTGCAGCCGGCGACCACCGGGGTTCCCTCGGGCAGCCCGGTCAACGCCGCGGCTTCGGTGCACACCGCGCCGATCGGGGTGCCGGGCCGGACCAGGCCGGGCAGCAGGGTGCTCGGCAGGTCCAGCACGTCGAAGACCTTCTCCGGCCAGGTTTCGTTGATCAGGTCCGCGCCGGTCTTGAGCGCATTGGACAGGTCGCTGGGTACCTCGGCGCCGACCAGCGCGCGGTTGATCACGTCGGCCTGGTGCGCGAGCCTGGCGCGTCCGGCCAGCTCGGGGTACTCGGCCATCAGCCAGAGCAGCTTCGGGAGCGCCCACGCCGGCTGCATCCGCCGGTAGCCCAGGCTCGTCCAGACCTCCTCGCCGGCCTCGTTCACCCGGTCCACGAACTCGGCCGCGCGGGTGTCGTCATACATCAGCCCCGGCGACAGCGGGCTGCCGTCGGCGGCGTCGACCAACAGCACGGTGCCGGACGTGCCGTCCACCGAGACCCCGGCGACCGAGGGGCGGTCCAGCTGGGCGAGGGCGCCGTGGCAGGCGGCCTGGACCGCGCGCCACCAGGTGGCCGGGTCCTGCTCGTGGCGGGACCCGTGGCGGATGCTGGCCAGGCCGCTGGTGCCGGTGCCCAACACCTCGCCGGTACGCGACACGGCCAGCGCGCGCACGCTCTGGGTGCCCAGGTCGATGCCGACCAGGATGTCGCCGTTCTCGGACCTGCTGCTGGTCACCGTGGCCTCCTCGGGGTTCGACTGGGGTGGGTGACGGTGTGCTGGCCGGCCGGCGCCCGCTCGCGCATCACCGAAAGCCGCGGCCAGCCCGCCTCCGCGACCTCACGCAGGGCGCGGAAGTCTTCATAGAGCAGCCGATAGGCCTGGTGCCGGGACGGGTCGGGCTGGAAGCTGTCGCGCAGCCTGACGTACCGGTTCACCGCGCTGGGCACGTCCTCGGTGAGGCCGGCATGCGCCGCGCCCATCACCATCGCCCCTCGCGCGCCGACCTCGTGATCCTCGGAGCGGGCGGTAGGCACCCCGGTGACATCGGCGATGAGCTGACACCAGACCGCGCTGGCCGCCCCGCCACCGCAGACCCGCAGCTGCGTCGGGGAGGTCCCGGACGCGGCCAGACAGTCGCGGATCACCAGGGTCAATCCTTCCAACGCCGCCCGCGCCACGTGCCCCCGAGTGTGCTCGAAGGACAGTCCCATCAGCGAACCACGGGCGTGCTCATCCAGGAACGGCACGCGCTCGCCGGCCGGGGACAGGTAGGGCAGGAAGGACAGCCCGCCGGCGCCCGGCTCCACCTGCTGGGCGAGCTCGCCGAGCTCCTCGGGTGTGTCCAGGTCGAGCAGGCGGCAGCACCAGGAGATCACCTCACCGCCGGCCAGGGTGGGCAGGGCGCGCAGCAGCCGGCCCGGAATGCCCAGCCGCACCGTCAGCCCGGCGGGGGTGCCACCCAGGTCCGGGGCATCGGTGACGACCTCGGTGCACAGCGTGGTGCCCAGGATGCTGCAGGCCTGGCCCGGTTCCACGACGCCGCAGCCGATGGCGGTGGAGGCGATGTCATACGCGGAGAGCACCACCGGGGTGCCGGCGCGCAGCCCCAGCTGGGTGGCCGCGCCCGGGGTCAGCTCGGCGACCCGGCGATCCCCATCCAGCAACGTGGGCAGCAGCCGGCGCGCCCAGCCCAGCTCGAAGTGGGCGAGCAGCTTGTCGGAATACCCTCCGGTGGCCAGGTCCATGAACGGCGCGGAGCCGTCCGAGCTGTCCACCCCGACCCGCCCGGTGAGCTGTGAGTAAAGCCACCCGCCGCAGGTCAACGCGGTCGCCGACCGCTCCACCCGGTCCGGGTCGTACCGCTGCAGCCAGCGCAGGATCGCGTGCGGCAGGCCGGCGAAGCCCATCGATCCGTTGATCCGGAAAGCCGCCTCCAGCACACCAGCGCGCCGCCACCCGTCGATCACCGCGCCGGCCCGGCCGTCGTTCCACAGGATCGCCGGGCCGGTCGGCCTGCCCTGCCGGTCAACCAGCCAGCAGCCGTCGCCCTGCGCGGTCAGCGCGACGAACTCGACCGGCTCGTGCAGCTCGTTGGCCACCAGCCGGACCGTGTGTACGACGGCGTTCCACACCTCGGCCATGTCCTGCTCGACCCAGCCCGGCTCCCGCCGTTGCAGGGACGTTTCCTGGCGGACCACGGTGGATTCGATCCCCGCGCCGTCGTACCCGACCGCCTTGATCATCGTGGTGCCCGCATCAACGCTGATGACTGCCATACCCCACCCTCCGCTCTCGGGCGTCCGCGATGCACGCTTTTCTGGCGGCGGCCGGTCAGCGGGCGCTGGCCCCGACCCCGGTAGGGACTCCAGCGGTGTACCGCTGGTTATCCCGGCGGGGGCAACGCCAAACGTGGCGGTGCGCGGGCCGCGTGCCGTTAACCGGCTCAGCGCAGGATCGCCGCCAGAGCGGGCTGCCGCGCCCGATAGCTGGCCAGCAGTTCCTTGGCCACGGTGACCGAGTCGACCAGGGGATGCTGGGCGAACGCGCGCAGGGCGAGGGTGGCGGAGCCGGTGACGGCCGCCTCGATGGTGTCCTGCTCGACGGCCTTGACCTGCTGCAGCAGGCCGAGCATGGAGCCGGGTAGCGGGGCGGTGGCCAGTGGGGTGACGCCGTGTGCGCCCACCACGCAGGGCACCTCGACCACCGCGTCCGGCGGTAGCCCGGGTACCGAGGAGCCGTTGCGGACGTTGAGGATCATCGTGCGCCCCGGGCCGCCGGACAGCGCCGCCATCAGCTCCAACGCGACCTGCTGGTACCCCCCGACGGCGATGTCCGAGGCGGCGCGCTCCCCGGCGCCGCTGGCCTCCCGGCTCTCCGCCATGTAGCTGCTGTCCCGCTCCTCGCGGACGGTGTTCCAGCGCCGCAACGCATCGGTTGGGTCGGCGGCCACCTCGGCGTAGAACCGCTCCTGCTGCCCGCGCAGGAACTCACCCCGGGTGCACGGGGCGCAGCGGATGGCGGCGACCGCTTCCCGGGTGTTGTAGTAGTAGTAGAGGTACTCGTTGGGCAGGGCGCCGATGCTGCGCACCCAGTCCGCGCCCATCAGCCGCACCTCCTCGATCCCGGCCAGCGCGGTGTCATCGGCGAGCAGCCTGGGCAACTGGTCGACCCCGTCCACCCGCAGCCCGCGCAGCCAACCCAGGTGGTTGAGCCCCACGTAGTCCACGGCCAGCTCGCCGGTGGCCCGCAGCGCCTCGGCGGCGCGCCGCACCAGGCCGACCGGGGAGTCGCAGATGCCGATCACCCGCTCACCCAGTACGGCCTGCATCGCCTCGGTGATCATCCCGGCCGGGTTGGTGAAGTTGATCACCCAGGCGCTCGGCGCGACGGCGGCCACCCGCCGCGCCACCCGCCGCGCGACCGGGACGCTGCGCAGTCCGTAGGCGATCCCGCCGGGGCCGGTGGTCTCCTGCCCGAGCACGCCGTGCGCCAGTGCCACCCGTTCGTCCACGGTCCGGCCGGCGAGCCCGTCCACCCTTATCGCGGAGAACACGAACCGCGCGTCGGCCAACGCTTCGTCGAGGTCGGTGGCCACCCGCACTTCGGGCGCGCCCGGGTGCGCGTCGGCCATCTCGGCCAGCACGGCACGGATCGCGGCCAGCCGAGGGTCGGACACGTCGTGCAGCACGACCTCGGTGACCGGCGAGCCGGCGGTGAGCGCCTGGTAGACGAGCGGCACCCGGAAGCCGCCGCCGCCGAGGACGGTGAGCTTCACGCGAGCACGATCTCGGTGCCGGCGCGGGCACAGGCGGCCAGCGTGGCCGGGTCCGCGCCCTCGTTGGTGACGATGACGTCGACGTCCTCCGGCCCGCACACCGGCAGCAGCCCGGTGCCGGGGAACTTGGCCCGGTCGGCCAGCACAAGGGTCTGCTCCGCGCAGGCGATCATCGCCCGCTTCACCGGAACCTCGACCAGCGTGGTGTCCATGACCTGGCCGTCCCGCCGGATCCCGCTGGTGCCCAGGAACAGCCGATGGGCGCGCACCTCGCGCAGCGCCTGCTCGGTGAGCATGCCGACCAGGGAGAGGTAGTTGCGCCGCAGAATGCCGCCGAGCACCAGCAGCTCCACCGCCGGATCGTCGCGCAGCTCGTCCACCACGGCCAGGCTGCTGGTGATCACGGTGATCCGCCGGCCGCGCAGGAGCCGGGCCAACCTGGCGGTGGTGGTGCCGATGTCGATGAGCACCACCTCGCCGTCGGCAACCAGCTCGGCGGCGCGGTGGGCCACCTGTTCCTTGTCGTCGGCGCCGACCTCGGCGACCTCGCGGAACGGCACCGGGTCGTCGTCGGGCACGCTGCCCGCGCCGCCTCGGACCCGCCGCAGCATCCCGTCGGCGTCCAGGGACTGCAGGTCGCGCCGGATCGTCGACCGGCTCACCCCGAGGTTGGCGGCCAGCGCTTCGACCGACACCAGCCCGGACGACCGCACCAAACGGATGATCTCCCCGTGACGACTGGCCGGAAGCACGCGCTCACGGTAACGCAGCATTGAGACCAGAAGCGAGCAACTGCGAGCAGAACTGCGCGTGAATGCGCGGGAATGGTTGCCATCTCCGTCCGTCCCGGGGCACTATCAGGAACCAGCCGGCGAGGGGGACGAGGCCAGCGGTGACCAGCGCGGTACAGGAGACGAACCAGGTTCCGGGCGCCGAGCCGGACCTGGTCTCTGGCGTCGATGCCCTTGATCCCTCGGCTCCGCACGAGACGGTCTGGTGGGACCCGCTGGCCGACATGCGCGGCGCGGGCAAGCCCTCGATCGACGTGTTCATGTCCGGCACGGTGTTTCTGGACATCGTGTTCACCGGCCTGTCCACGCTCCCGGCGGCGGGCACCGAGGTGTGGGCACCCGGGATGGCGTCCTGCCCCGGCGGGATCGCCAACCTGGCCATCGCGGCCGCCCGGCTCGGTTTGCGTACCAGCCTGGCCGCCGGCTTCGGCGACGACGCCTACGGGGACTTCTGCTGGGAGACCCTGGCCGGACAGGAGGGGGTGGATCTGTCCCGCTCGCGGCGGTTCGCCCAGTGGCACTCCCCGGTGACGGTATCGATGGCGGTGCAGCGCGACCGGAGCATGGTCACCCACGGGCACAACCTGCCGATCAGCGCGGATGAGCTGGTCGGGAACCCGCCCCCGGCCCGGGCGGTGATCACCAGCGTGGGGGAGGGCGCCCCGGACCCGTTGCTGCCCGGGTGGGCGGCCCAGGCCCGCCGAGGTGGCGCGTTGGTGTTCGCCGACGCCGGCTGGGACCCCACCGGCGCCTGGGATCCCGCGGTGCTCGCCGCGCTGTCCGGCTGCGACGCGTTCATGCCCAACGCGGTGGAGGCGATGAGCTACACCCGCACCGCCACCCCGCGCGCCGCCCTGCACGCGCTGGCCGAGCACGTCCCGCTGGCGGTGGTCACCTGCGGCGGCGACGGGGCGATCGCCGTCGACGCCACCACCGGCGAGGAGGCCGAGGTCCCCGCGCTGCCGGTGGACGCGCTCGACCCCACCGGCGCGGGCGACGTATTCGGCGCCGGCCTGGTACTGGGCACCATCGCCGGATGGCCGCTGCGGCACAGGTTGCAGTTCGCCGGGGTGTCGGCGGCGCTGGCCGTGCACGAGTTCGGCGGTTCGCTGGCCGCGCCCGGCTGGGGAGACATCGGTGACTGGTGGCGCCGGGTGGTGGCCGCGGCGGCCACCGGGCACGGCGTGGCCGCCGAGATACGCCGCCACTACGGATTCCTGGACGACCTGGTGCCCCGCACCCACGTCTGCGGCGTGCGGCGCGCGGCCGCCACCATCGCCCGCCGGTCCGACCTGACCCGCCCCCGCTGACACCACCCCCGAGGAGCTCCGATGGCCGGACCACCCGTACCCGCCTCGGCCGCACGCGCCCGGGCGTTCGGCGGGGTCCTCGCCGTGGTGCTCGCCCTGCTGGTGGCCGCCTGCACGCCCGGCTCGCAGAACGCCGGCCAGGCACCGGCGGCCGGCGACCGGGCCGTGCGCACCGACATCGCCGCGCTCGGGCCGATCACCCTGACGGTCTGGGACCAGGAGGTCCGCGGTGGTCAGAACGAGCAGATGGAGAGGCTCAACGCGGCCTTCCAGCAGCGCTACCCGAACGTCACCGTCAAACGCGTCTCCCGCTCCTTCGACGATCTAGCCACCACGCTGCGGCTGGCGATCAGCGGCAACGAGGTGCCTGACGTGGTGCAGGCCAACAACAGCCGCGCGGAGATGGGTGCCTTTGTCGGCGCGAACCAGCTGCTGTCCCTGGAGCCGTGGGCCAAGGCGTACGGCTGGCACCAGCGCTACCCGGCGTCGGTGAAGCAGTACGTCAGCTACAGCCCGGACGGCAAGCAGTTCGGCCAGGGCAACCTCTACGGGCTGCCGCAGGTCGGCGAGGTCGTCGGGATCTACTACAACCAGGCCGAGCTGGACCGGCTGCGCATCGCCGTGCCGCGTACCTGGGACGACTTCGAAGCGGCGCTCGCCTCCGCCAAGGCGGCCGGGGCCACCCCGGTCACGCTGGGCAACCTGGAGAAGTGGCCGGCCCTGCACGTGTTCGGCACCGTGCAGGACCAGCTGGCCCCGGCTGGCCAGGTCAGCACGCTGGCGTTCGGCCGCTCCGGCGCGTCCTGGACCACCCCGGAGAACCTCCAGGCCGCCCAGAAGATCGCCGACTGGGTGCGGGCGGGCTACTTCAACGCCGGCGTCAACGGCATCGACAACGACCAGGCCTGGCAGGCGTTCTCCAAGGGCCAGTCCGTCTTCCTGATCGGTGGCTCCTGGTACGCCCCCGACCTGCGGGCCGCGATGGGGGACAAGGTCCACTTCATGGCCCCGCCGCCGAGGGCCGGCCGCCCGGTCTCGGCCACCGGCGGAACCGGGCTGCCGTTCGCCATCACCGGTCGCGCCGCGCAACCCGACGCCGCCGCGGCCTACCTGGACTTCATCACCAACACCGACGCGATGAAGGTGCTCACCGCGACCGGGAACCTTCCGGTGGTGGACACCGCGAACCAGCAACCGCCGGACCGGTTGTCGGGGGACCTGTTCAGCGCGTTCGCGTCGGTGACCGGCCAGGGCACGCTGCTGCCCTACCTGGACTACGCGACGCCGACCATGTCCGACACGATGGGCGCGGCGCTGCAGGACCTGCTCGGCGGCGCGAAGACCCCGGAGCAGTTCCTCAGCACCGTGCAGGCCGACTACGCCGCGTTCGTCGCGAAGAATGGTTGACGGCGGGCCCTCGGCCACTCGGATCGTCACCCCGGTTCCCTCCGCGCCCCGGACGGCGGCGCGCGGCTCGGCGCGAGGCAGGGGGCGGTCGCAGCGGCGGCCGGGTGGCTCCGGCTGGGTGCCGCTGGCCTACCTGGCACCGGGATTCGTGGTCTACGCGGCGTTCCTGCTCTACCCGCTGGGCCGGGCGGTGCACCTGTCGCTGTTCGACTGGGACGGCTTGACCCTGGCCACCTTCGTCGGCCTGGACAACTACCTCGAGGTGGTCACCGACCAGAAGCTGCGCGCCGCGTTCGGCCACGCGCTGGTGCTCATCGTGTTCTTCGCCGGCCTGCCCACAGTGATCGGGTTGGCGTTGGCGGCGGTGCTGAACCGGGCCAAGGTGCGCGGACTCGGGTTCTTCCGCACCGTGGTGTTCCTGCCGCAGGTGGTGGCCATGGTGGTGGTCGGGGTCGCGTGGCGGCGGCTCTACGCGCCCGACGGTTCGGTCAACGACGTGCTGCACGCCATCGGCCTCGGCGGGCTGGCCCGGGCCTGGCTCGGCGACACCACCCTGGCGTTGCCCGCCGTCGGCGTGGTCGGAACCTGGGTGCAGACCGGGCTGGTGACGTTGCTGCTGATGGCCGGGATGAGCCGGGTGCCCGACGACCTGTACGAGGCGGCCCGGCTGGACGGCGCGGGCGCGGTGCGGGAGTTCTTCGCGATCACGCTGCCCTCGGTGCGCGGTGAGCTCGCCGTCGCGCTGACCCTCACCGTGATCGCCGCGCTGAAGACGTTCGACCTGATCTACATCACCACCGGCGGCGGGCCGGGAGACCGGACCTCGGTGCCCGCGTTCGAGGTGTACAACCGGGCGTTCCGGCTGGGCGAGGTGGGCTCGGCGGCGGCCGTCGGGGTGACCCTCACGCTGGTCATCTTCGTGATCAACCTGGCCATCGCCCGGATCGGCGAGCGGGGCAACCGGTGATATCCCGCGCCGAACGCACCGCGAACTACGCGATCCTGCTCGTCTTCGCCGTGTTCGCGCTGTGGCCGATCCTGACGATTCTGGGCGCCGCGCTCGGGCCGCCGGACAGCGCGGCCGGCTCCGGTGGCTCCGGTGGCTCCGGTGGCTCCGGTGGCGGCCTGGCCAACTTCGCGGCCGCGTGGCGGGAGGGCCGGTTCGGCACGTCCATGGTCACCAGCGTCGCGGTGTCCGGGTTCGTGGTGCTCACCGCCGGGGTGCTGTCGCTGCTCACCGGCTATGCCTTCGGCACCATGCGGGTACCCGGCGCGGGGGTGCTGTTCCCGCTGTTCCTGCTCGGCCTGATGGTGCCCACCGAGGTGATCGTCGTCCCGCTGTACTTCGACCTGCGCACCCTCGGGCTGACCAACACGTTCTGGGCGATCGCGCTGCCGCAGGTCGCGCAGTCGCTGGCGTTCGGCACGTTCTGGATGCGCGCCTACTTCCGGTCCCGGCCGGTGTCGCTCATCGAGGCCGCGCGGCTGGACGGGGCGGGCTCCTGGCGCATCCTCTGGCAGGTGCTCGTGCCACCCGGCCGCCCGGCGATCGTCACCATGGTGGTGCTCACCTTCATGTGGACCTGGAACGAGTTCCTGATCCCGCTGGTCATGGCTACCGACGAGGGGTTGCGCACGGCGCCGCTCGGGTTGGCGTTCTTCCAGGGGCAGCACACCTCCGGGTTCACCCTGCTCGCGGCCGGCGCGGTGATCGTCGCGGCACCCGTGGTGATCGTCTACCTGTTCCTCCAGCGGCACTTCATCCGGGGCATGCTGGACGGCGCGCTGCGCGAATGACCTCTCCGCTTCGAGGTCCGGACGCGGCTCAACCCGGGAACAGGCTGCTGTAGGCGTTCAGCGCGGGCTGCCCGCCGAGGTGGGCGAACAGCACGGTGGAGTCCTTGCCGATCTCGCCGGAGCGCACCAGGTCGATCAGCCCAGCCATCGACTTGCCCTCGTACACCGGGTCGATGATCATCCCTTCCAGTCCGCCGGACAGCTTGATCGCGTCCAGGGTGGACTCGACCGGGATGCCGTAGTGGTCACCGGCCCAGCCGGCCAGCACGATGATCTCCTCGTCGGCCAGCTCGCGGTCCAGCCCGATCAGCTCGGCGGTGTTCCTGGCGATCTTGCTGACCTGGGCGGTCGTCTCGTCGATCTTGGCTGACCCGTCGATCCCGAGCACCCGGCGCGGGCGGTCCTGGCCGGCGAAGCCGGCGATCATGCCGGCCTGGGTGGACCCGGTGACGCTACAGACGACGATGGTGTCGAAGAAGACGCCGAGCTCCCGCTCCTGCATGCGCACCTCGTCGGCCCAGTTGGCGAACCCGAGCCCGCCGAGGCGATGGTCCGACGCGCCGGCCGGGATCGGGTAGGGCACGCCGCCGGCGCTGCGCACCTGCTCGAGCGCCTGCTCCCAGCTGGATTTGAAGCCGATGCCGAAGCCGGCGTCGACCAGCCGGACCTCGGCGCCCATGATCCTGGAGAGCAGGATGTTGCCCACCCGGTCGTTGACCGGGTCCGGCCAGTCCACCCAGCTTTCCTGCACCAGCACCGCTGTGAGGCCGAGCCGGGCGGCCACGGCGGCGACCTGGCGGGTGTGGTTGGACTGCACACCGCCGATGGAGACCAGGTGGGTGGCGCCCAGGGCGAGCGCGTCGGGCACCAGGTACTCCAGCTTGCGGGTCTTGTTGCCGCCGAAGGCGAGCCCGGAGTTGCAGTCCTCCCGCTTCGCCCAGATCGCCGCGCCGCCCAGGTGGTGGGTCAGCCGTTCCAGCGGGTGTATCGGGCTGGGGCCGAACGTCAGGGGATGGCGCGGAAAGTCGCTGAGCGGCATGGCGGGTGTCCCTTACTGCTGGTGGCTTAGCCCGGGCGCCGCGTCGAGCAGCGGCGCGAGGGTCTGCCAGTTGGCCCGCGCGGCGAGCGAAGCGCCTTCGGCGTCGCCCTCGGCGCACCGCGCGATGATCGTGTCGTGCTGGGCGACCGAGGCCCGGCCGGCCAGCGAGGAGAACCGCAGCCGCTCCACCCGGCGCAGCACCGGGCTGTGCTGCTCGAGCACGGCGCGGATCACCGGGTTGGCGCAGGCGTCCACCGCGACGGCGTGGAAGGCGTCGTCGGCGGCCAGCGCGTCGTCCACCCGGTTCTCCCGCAGCGCGTCGCGGAACCGGGCGTTCGCCGCGCGCATGGCGTCCAGCTCCGGCTCGCCGAGCAACGGAACCGCCTCGCGGACGGCCAGCTCGTGCATGGCCGCGACAACCGACTGGGCGCCCCTGGCCTCCCTGGAATCGACCGGGCTGACCATGGTGAACCGCCCCGGCCGGGTCTGCACCAGCCCGGATAACTCCAGGCGGGCCAGCGCCTCCCGGATCGGCGTGCGGCTGACCCCGAGCCAGCTCACCAACTCGGCGTCGTTGAGCCGTTCCCCGGGCGCGAGAGTGCCGTCCACGATCGCGTTGCGCAGCGCCCGGTAGGCGTCGTCGCGCAACAACGACCGGGCCACCAACCCCCGCCGCTCAGGCACCGGCATGCAACATATTGCACACTGCGCGCGGCCCCGCTGTCAACGCCACCGCCGCAGCCCGCGAACCCACCGCCGCACCCCAGCCGCCGCAGCCGCGCGGCCCGGGACCGCCGACTTCGCATAGCCAGGGCTCACTTCGCATACCGCACGCACTGTGCGAAGTGAGCCTCCGGTATGCGAAGTCGGCCCGGGCTCTCCCGGGCACAGGGCCGAGTGTCACCATCCGCTGATCGGCGAGCCGGACGAGCTGGTGACCGCGTGATGGGAGCCGGGTCCCGATTCCGGCTAGCAGGTAGCGCGCGACGCCAGCCAGCCGGAAACACCGATGGTTGGTGGCCCCGATGACACCGGCCCCGCCGACCGCGACGCTCAAAGGGCATCGGCGCGCGGAATCCGACCCTCGGGTGCGCCAGGGGAGGACCAGACGTGATGTCGCTGCTCGGACCGCTCGGGGCGGCCGCCCGGCCGCTGGCCCGGGTGATCGGGCGCGCGGCGGCGGCCCAGGCACGTGAGGTGGCGATGATGGCGGCACTCGCGGCGATGGCCCCGCTGGGCCGCGTGGGCGACAGCGTCGAGCGGGCAATCGATGCGCTGCTGCCGATCGCCGGGCACATTTCCCCCTCAGCGCGCCCGGTGCTGCTGGTGCACGGCTTCGCGGGCACCAAGTCATGCTGGTTCGCCCTCGCGCGGGCGCTGCGCGAGCGCGGCATCACCGTGGACGCGATCAATTACTCGGTGCTCGGAAACTCGGTGGAACAGCTCGCCGACCAGCTCGCGGCCAGGGTGGACCGGCTGCTGGCGGAGACCGGCGCGGACAAGGTCCACCTCATTGGACACAGCCTGGGCGGGATCGTCATCGCGCAGGCTTTCGCCGACGGTCGCCTCGACGGACAGGTGGACACGGTCGTGACCATCGCGACGCCCTTTGGCGGCTCGCCGTGGGCGAACCTCTGTCCGCTCGGGGCGACCGTTCGGGCGTTGCGGCACGGTTCGCCGCTGTTGTGCCGGCTGGCCGAGGCTCCGGTGCCGGACGGCGTGCGGTGGCTGGCCATCACCGGCGCCCGTGACGTGATCGTGCCGGGCCGCCGGTCGGTACCCCACCACGCCGAAGTGCAGCGCGTGACGGTCGACGATGTCGGCCACGTCGGAATGTTGCTGAGTCCGCTGGTCGTCGCGCACATCGTTGACGCGCTGCCGGCGGATGAGCGGGCCGTGGCATGATCAGCGGCGGCGATGCGGTGAGCGTTCCCAACGAGGGGAGTGTTTGACAATGATCAACTTGTACTTGTCGCACCAGTCGCTTGCCGCGGCTCGCGCGGTCGACCCACACGTCTCCCCGGCAGCCGTGCACGCGGCTGTCGAGGTCGCCGTCCTCGAACAGCTGCGTGAGATCGCCGCCTGTTCGGCGGACGAGATCCGGGCGCGCATCCAGCGCATCGAACGCAGCGAGTGAATCACCGGGCCTCCAGATAAGTGATCACCGCGAGAACCCGGCGGTGATCGTCGTCGGTCTCCGGGAGGGTCAGTTTGGCGAGGATATGGCGGACGTGCTTCTCCACCGTCCCCTCGGTGACCCACAGCCGGCGGCCGATGCCGGCGTTGGACCGCCCCTCTGCCATCAGCTCCAGCACCTCACGCTCCCTCGGGCTGAGTACGTCCAGCGGGTCGTTGCGCCGGCGGGTGGCCACCAGCTCCCGCACCAGCGCGGGGTCCACCACCGATCCGCCCCTGGCGATCCGCCCGAGCGTCTCGATGAATTCCGCCACATCGGTGACCCGGCTCTTGAGCAGGTAGCCGATCCCCGGGCCGCTGGCCAGCAGCTCCATCGCGTGCTCGACCTCGGCGTGGGCGGACAGGACCAGAATGCCGGTCTGGGGTAGCTCCTGACGGATCACCCGGGCCGCCTCCAACCCCTCGAGGTTGTGGGTCGGAGGCATCCGGATATCCACTATCGCCAGGTCGGGGGCCTTCTCCCGGACCAGCGCAAGGAGCAGCGCGCCGTCGCCGGCCTGCCCCACCACCTCCAAGTCGGAGCGCTCGAGCAGGCTGGCCAGACCCTCGCGGAGCAGGACGTCGTCCTCGGCCAGGACCGCCCGGAGCCTGGCCATCACCGTCGCTCTAGGGCGGGACGGCGCGGCATCGACTCCATCGTTAGTGCCAGCATCATTGGATAGGTTCCTCGCTGCGAGGACACTTCGGAAGCCTCGACCAACCGGAGGCTGGCGTGAAGGGCGGACTGACCCGTCGGACAGTTGTCGCAAGCGGCCTGCTCGCGCTGATCGTCGGGGCCGCGTTCGGGGCCCTGCTCTTCACGGTCGCCGAGATGCGCGAGGCCGAGCGGCGCGCGAGGCAGTCCCAAGAGGTGCTCGTGGTCGCCAACCGGCTCGAGCGGCTGATCGTCGACGCGGAGACGGGCCTGCGCGGGTTCGTCATCACCGGGCAGCCGAACTTCCTCGAGCCATGGCATGCCGCCTACGCTGCCTTTCCCGAGCAGGCCACGAACCTGGAACGACTCGTCGCGGACAATCCCGACCAGCTGGCCCGGGCACAGCGAATCGGACGGGCCGCCGAGTCCTACCACGCGGACTACGCGGTCCCGTTGGTCGAGTCCGCCCAGCGAGACCCCGCATCCGCGCGAACTGTTGCGGTGACCGAAGCGGGCAAGCGGCGCCTCGACGCGATCCGGGCCGAGTTCGACTACTTGATTGCGGCCGAGGAAGCCCTCGCCGCGGCGCGGCAGGCTCGGACCGAGGCGGTGACGAACCGGGCAGCAGCCGCGGCGGCCGGTGGCCTGGTGGGATCGATCCTGCTCATTGTGCTGTTCGCCGGCTATCTGACCAGAGCGATCGTCCGGCCGGTCCGGCTGGCGGCCACCATGGCCGGCCGGCTCGCCGACGGCGACTTGAGCGTTCGGCTACCGGAGAGCGGGCGCGGCGAGATGGGTGTGCTCGAGCACAGCTTCAACACGATGGCCGGCTCGTTGCGGGAGAGCCGCGAACTGCTGACCCGCTCCCGGGCCCGGATCGTGGCCGCCGCTGACCAGGCGAGGCGGCGCATCGAGCGTGACCTGCACGATGGCACCCAGCAGCGGCTGGTGTCGCTGGTGCTCAACCTGCGCGCCGCCGGGGCGGCCCTGCCGGTTGAACCGGCGGAGCCGAGGAGGCAGCTGGCCCAGCTCGCCGACGAACTGGCCAGCGCGACCGACGATCTGCGCGTGCTTTCCCGCGGCATCCACCCGGCAGTCTTGTCCGAAGGGGGTCTACGGCCCGCGCTTGCCGCCCTGGCCCGACGTTCGGCCGTGCCGGTGGAGCTCGACGTGGATGTCCCGGCGCGACTGCCCGAACAGCTCGAGGTCGCGGCGTACTACGTCGTTTCTGAGGCTCTCACCAACGTCGCCAAGCACGC
>DATHIT010000693.1:0-12699 GCA_035489915.1 Pseudonocardia sp.
GGAAGCTTCATGTTCGCTGGAACTCGGAACACCAGCGCCGCCTCGGTCCGCAGCGCCTCTTCCCACAGGTCATAGCTGTAAAAGCCGCGGTCGGCGAGTACCAGCATTTCTGGTTCGAAATCACCAAGCAGGTCGCGAGTCGGCGCGCGCTCGCCGGTACTCCACGTCCCGATCGCAGCGGAGACAATCGCGTGAGTCCCGCACTCCCCGAGACCCACGATCCGCACGCAAGGAAACGCGCTTGGGCCACGCCCCGGTAGCCCGGGAGTGATCGTCGCCGGTTGGTTGGCGGCGTTGAGGGTTGATTCTGGTGGGTGGGTGTGATGGTTCGGCCGATGTCGTTCGGTTGGACGGCTGGTTCCACTGGCCGGCTCGGGATGGGTTTGTTGGGTCGGGGTTGGTCAGGGTCAGCCGGGTTCAGCCAGCGCGCGAAGGGTGGTCAAGGCAGCGATGAGCAGGCCTGCCCAGGGTGCGTGCGCGGACAGGTGCAGGCGGGTTCGGCGGCCGGAGCGGGCAAGTCGTCCGGCGATGCTGAACAGGCGTAGCCGTAGGCGTTTGGGTTCCCATCGTCGAGCGGGGTGGGTGGGTAGGGCGAGCATCTGGGTCCAGGTGGTGATCTCGCAGGCCAGCGCGACCAGCGCGCACCAGATGCGGTTCTGGTCGAGGTCGTGCAGCGGCAGGTTGGTCAGTCCGGTGTCCTTGGCGACCCTGATGCGGTCCTCGGCGCGGGCCCGGCGGCGGTGGCGTAGTTCCAGGTCGGCCAATTGTTGGCCCGCTCCGCCGGGGGTGGTGTTGGTGGCGAACGCGGTGACTCGCATGCCGTCGGCGTCGGTGATGCGTAGCTGGGCTCCGGGGTGGGGTCGTTCCTTGCGGGCGATGACCCGCATCCCGGTGGGCCAGGAGTCCAGGTTGAGTAGGCCGGTCACCTCGGCGACCCAGGCGCCCTCGCGGATCTCCCCGTCGCTGTTGTAGGCCGGGGTCCACACCCGTGCGGGGATCTTCGCCAACCGCTCGGCGAAGTCGGTGGGCAAACCGAACCCGACCGAGTACGACAAGCGCATGCTGACCAGCCAGTCCAGCAGGTCGTGGGTCGCGCCGGCGGCGTCGGAACGCACCAGGATCCGCCGACCCGGCCGAGTGCCGGGTCGGTGGGTGGGCAGCTGCGCGAGAGCCGCGCGGATGACGGTGATGTGATCGGTGGCGGTGTTGGAGCCGGCGTTTCCTGGGCGTAGCAGCACCGACAGGGGCTCCCCGGTGCCGTCCGGGCCGTGATCGACGAAGACCCAGATCGGATGGTGCCCGAAGCCTTTCTTGAACGTCGCCGCGGCGCCTTCCTTCTCTGAGTGAGCGGTGACCAGAGTGGCGTCAACGTCAATGATCAGCGGCCGGTTCCGATCGACGTTGTGGTCAGGGGCGTACCGCCCGGCCAGCCGCCAAACCCGCCCCCGGGCCGCGCCCCGAGCCGCCGCGATCGCGGCCAACGCCCGCGGCGCGTCCTGGGCCAGGCGATTGATGGTGCGTGACACCGTCGGGTCCGAGGCCACCAGCCCATAGACACCGGGCTCGGCGCGGAGAAGCGCGAGGTCGGCCAAGCAGTCTCCACCCAACGCCAGCGTCACCGCCAGATCCGCCACGACCTTCCCCGGATCATGAATGGCCAGCGGGCGCCGCCACCGACGCAGCCCTCTGGACAGCTCGCGGTCCAGCCCGACCGTGCGGATGACCTCGGTCAGCACCAACCCGCCGGCCTGCGACACGACCATCGACCCGCCCGCATCGGCATCCGGGCACGGATAGAACCCACTACGCTTACTCACCTGAAAGGTGCTCCAGTTCTGGCGCGGACATGACCCTAGACAAGTCACATCCTCGCTACTCAGGGGCACCTTTCAGCCATTCAACACACCCCACCGACCGATCCGCGGTGAAAGCCGCGGGCTAGGCCTCGCCGCGACGGCTCCCCAACCGTCCGGAGGAGTCGGCGGGTGCGTCCCGCGCCAGCAGGCTGCTGGCCACGTCGGCGTCGGTGACCAGCGAGGTAATCGCCTGTCCACGCAGCACGGCGCGGATCGCGGCGGTTTTGGCCTCGCCACCCGCGACCGCGATCACCTCAGGGATGCTCGCTAGATCCGCGTACGGGATCGCCATCGTGCGCCGGGTCAGCGGCGAGTTCAGCGGTTCGCCGTTGGCGTCGAACAGGATGGAGCACATCTCGGAGACGACGTCGAGGCCGGACAGTTCACGCCGGTCCTTCTCCGAGAGGATGGGGAAGAGCTGGGAGCCGGCGGCGTCCCAGCTACCCACCGCGACCGCGGCGATGGTGATCGTCTTCCAGCGCGACACGGCGGCCTGGATGCTGGGCTGGCGACGCAACGCCACGGCGGTTTCCGGGTCCGAAACGACCAGCGGCGCGTAGATGGGAAAGTGTCCGCCTCGGGTGACCGAGGTCAGCTTCCGCACCAGGTCTACCGAGCTCGCCTGCACGGCTCCGGCAATTCCGGTCATCTGCACGATTTGGCACGGCGGCAGGCCCTGTGCCTGCTGGGCCATGGTGTCCAGCGTCCGGCCCCAGGACACCCCGAGCACATCGTCCTCGTTGACCTTCTCGGCCAGCAGGCCGGCGGCTGCCCGTCCGAGTGCCTGGCGTAGCTCGCCGATGTCGGGAAACGGGCCTGACACAACAACGGCATGGCGCAACCCGTAGTGGGCGCGCAGCCGCTCGGACAGTTCGGTATCGACCAGGGCCGAGGGGTTGATTTCGATCTTGACGATGCCCTCGGCGAGGCAGGCGTCCAGGATGCGGGCGACTTTGTACCGCGATATCCCGTGCGCCTCAGCGATCTCGATCTTGGCCATGCCCTGCAGGTAGTACTGCCGGGCGATTGCTGTCGCCTGGATGAGCTCCGCCGGACCCATCGTTACCTCTTCTCCGGAGCGCCGGCCCTCGGACGAGGGCGCGGCCGGTACAGCATATCCCTACTGGCGCCCATATGGGCGGGGGCTTTGACAGATGGGCGACCGGGGCTTCTCATGTGAGAGACGAGCACGCGCCTTGACGACCGGGCGTCGGGTGCGAGTCGGCCCAGGGCGTGTCAAAGGAGGACGGGTGGGTTCTGTGGACGGATACGTCGTAAAGGCGCGGCAGATCCGCAAGGCGTTCGGCCACGTCGAAGCGTTGCGCGGCGTTGACTTCGAAGCCGAGGCAGGCAAGGTCACCGCATTGATCGGCGACAACGGGGCGGGCAAGAGCTCGCTGGTCAAGGTGCTGTCCGGGGTCTACCCGCCGGACAGCGGCGAGCTCATGATCGACGGGCGGGTGGCCCGGCTGAACTCGCCACGCGACCTGCGCCGCCACGGCATCGAGACCGTCTATCAAGACCTTGCGCTGGCCACCGACCTGACGCCCTACGAGAACATCTTCATGGGCCGGGAGGTGTATCGCGGCGGGGTGCTCACACCGCTGCGGCTGGTCGATCGCGGCGCGATGCGGACCAAGGTCGAAGAGACCTTTGCCAGGCTGGGCGTCAAGATCAGCGACCAGCTCGCTTCGGTGGCCGCGCTGTCCGGCGGTCAGCAGCAAAGCGTGGCCATCGCCCGGGCCGCGATGTGGGCGACCAACCTGGTGATCATGGACGAGCCGACGGCCGCCTTGGGCGTGGCGCAGACCCAGGGCGTGCTCGACCTGATCCGGCGAGTCGCGGATCAAGGCATTGGTGTCGTGCTGATCAGCCACAACATGCCTGACGTCCTCTCGGTGGCCGACTCGATCCAGGTGTTGCGGCTGGGCCAGCGAGTGGCCTCGTTCAGCCGCGGCGAGTGCGACGTGCCCGACCTCGTGCAGGCCATGACCAGTGGAACTCTCGAGGAGGTGACGGCATGACCATGGTCAACAAAGCCTCGGTTGGTTCCGCCATAACCAGGGTGACCGGGAACCGTCGACACGCTCGCGTGTGGTGGCTGGTGCAGGGCCTGGTCCGCCGACCCAGCCTGGGCATGCTGGTCATCTTGTGCCTGCTGATCGTGGTCTTTTCGATCATGAAACCCAGTGCGTTCCTCGGCTCCTACAACCTGCGCAGCATCGCTCTCTCCGCCTCGGTGATCGGGGTGATGGCCATCGGCCAGACGTTTGTGCTGGCCACCGGTGGGATCGACCTGTCGCTCGGTTCGGTGTTGGTATTCGGCACCGTTGTCTCGGCGAAGGTGATGGGCGGGATGGGCGGCATTACCGCCGGATGGGGCGCGGTCCTGGTCGGCACCGTGGTGTGCATCGTGGCCAGCGCGGCGTGGGGCCTGGTGAGCGGGCTACTCGTGGCGGTGCTGCGGGTGCCGCCGCTGATCGCCACCCTGGGCACCCTGGGCATGGCCCTCGGCGCGGCCCAGATCATCAGCGCCGGCCTGGACATCCGCACGGTCCCGTTGGTGATGAGCCAGCAAATCGGTTATGAGAACGTTGCTGGCATACCGCTGCTCGTGGTGATCGCGGTCGTCGTCGCCGCCATTTGCGGGCTCGTACTGTGGCAGACCGGCTATGGCGTCCACACCAAGGCGATCGGATCCAACCCGGAGGGCGCGGTTCGGGCCGGGCTCTCGGTCCGCCGACACCTGATCAGCATCTACGTGCTCAGCGGGGCACTGGCCGGCATCGCCGGAGTGATGAGCTTGGCCGAGTTCTCCACCACCACGATCGGCGGGCACACCAGCGACAACCTGACCACCATTGCCGGGGCGGTACTGGGCGGGACCAGCCTCTTCGGCGGCATCGCCACGATGTTCGGCACCATGGTCGGGATCCTGGTGCCGGTGACCCTCGCTTCCGGTTTTGTCATCGTGGGTGTGCAGCCGTTCTGGCAGACCTTCGCCGTCGGTGCCGTCCTGGTCGGTGCGGTCTACGTCGACCAGCTCCGCCGCGGGTCACAAAACCGCCTCTGACTTTTCGGTATTTCAGCGCGGTTGATTCAAAGGAGAGTCTCATGTCCCACCGCTGGCGCCCCATCATCGCCACCTCGGCGCTCGTCGTCTTCGCCCTCGCGTCGGCCGCCTGCAGCAACAGTGCTGGCCCTGCCGCGGGTGGCAATAGCAACCAAGCTGTGCAGAGCGTCGCTCTGGTCGGCGGGGTGAAGGACAGCCCGTTCTACGCGGCGATCGACTGTGGCGCGAAGACGGAGGCCAAGAAGCTGGGAATCCAGTACACCTACGCGGCCCCGGGCACCTTCGACCCGGCAGCGCAGCAGCCGGTGCTCAGCTCGGTGATCGCGAGCGGTCCGCAGGCCATCCTCATCGCACCCACGGACAGGGTCGCGATGCAGGCGCCGATGCACCAGGCCAAGGCGGCGAACATCAACCTGATCACCGTCGACACCGCGCTGGACAGCACCACCGATCTGTCCAGCGAGGTGAACAGCGACAACGTCGCCGGCGGAGGGCTCGGCGCCGACACGATGGCCGGTTTGATCGGGGGCAAGGGCAAGGTCGTGGCGATCAGCGAGCCGCCCGGCAGCAGCACCGACGACCAACGCGTGGAGGGCTTCGTCAACCAGATGAAGGCGAAGTATCCGGACATCACGGTGCTCGACACGCAGTTCGCGGACCACTCGGCTCAGGCCACCGCGTCGAAGGTGGCGTCGGTCCTGGCCGCCAACCCGGACCTCAAGGGGGTCTTCGCGGTGGACAACTTCACCGGGGACGGCGCGCCGATCGGCGTGCGCAACGCCAACGCCCGCGCGAGCGTGAAGATCGTCGCCTTCGACGCCCAGCCCAGCCAGGTGGAGGCGCTCAAGGTCGGCGACATCGACGCGATCATCTCGCAGAACCCCTTCGACATGGGTGTTCTCGCTGTCGACTACGCAGTGGACCTGGGCAAAGGCCAAGCTGTCCCGGCCAAGAAGATCACCGGCTTGATGGCCATCACCAAGGACAACGTGGACTCGCCCGCCGTCGCCCCCTACATCTACAAGTCCTGCTGAGAGGACCCACGCCGTGGCTGTTGTTGCCGGTGTCGACAGCTCGACCCAGTCGTGCAAGGTCGAGCTGCGCGATCTAGACGGCGCGCTGTTGCTCGGCACCGGCACAGCCGCGCACCCTCCCGCGTTCGGCCCACGCAGCGAACAGCATCCGGCCGACTGGTGGGAGGCGTTCGAACTCGCGTTCGCCCGCGCGATCGAGGCGGCGGGGGTGCGCGGAACCGACATCGCCGCGATCTCCGTCGCCGCCCAGTGTCACGGGCTGGTGCCACTCGACGCCGAGGGGACGGTGATCCGCCCGGCCAAGCTGTGGAACGACACCACGTCGGCTCCGCAGCTGGATCGACTGCGCGAGCAGATCGGCCCGGAGACCTGGATCAAGGCGGTCGGCTCCCTGCCGACCGCGGCGTTCACGTTGAGCAAGCTGGCCTGGTTCGCCGAGAACGAGCCGGACGGATTCGCCCGGCTCAGCCGGATCTGCCTACCGCATGACTGGCTCACCCTGCGGCTTTCCGGGCGTCACGTCACCGACCGGTCCGAGGCGTCCGGAACCGGCTACTACAGCTGCGCGCAGGGCCGCTACCGCACAGATTTCCTCGCGTTGGCGGTGGGCCGCCGTGACTGGGCGGCCACCGTTCCGGACGTGCTCGGCCCGGACGATGCGGCGGGCACGATTACCCCGCCGATGGCGGAACGCCTCGGCCTCCGCGCGGGCGTCCTGATCGGAGCCGGCGGCGGGGATCAGCACGCCGCGGCGCTCGGGCTCGCGGTGGAACCGGGAGACATCGTCTACGCGATCGGCACCTCAGGGGTCGTGTTCGCCGCGGCGCGCGAGCCGGTCTTCGACCTCACCGGCATGGTCGACGGGGTCGCCGACATGTCCGGCGGCTACCTGCCGCTGGTCTCCACCCTGAACGCCGCGCGGGTGACCGACTGGATGGCCGGGATTCTCGGTGTCGACCAGGCGCAGCTGGCCAAGATGGCTCTCTCGGCGGACCCCGGCCGGGCGCCGACAATGGCCGCATTCCTGGACGGCGAGCGCAAGCCCGACCGGCCCACCGCCACCGGGCTGCTGGCCGGCTTCACCTCCGCCACGACCCGCGAAGACCTGGCCCGTGCCGCCCACGACGGCGTAGTACTCGGCCTGCTGCGCGGTGAGGCCTGCCTGAACGCCGCCGGAATCGCCACCGACGGAAGGGTCCTGCTCACCGCAGGAGGAGCGCGCTCCCCGGCCTACCGGCAGATCCTCGCCGACCTGACCGGCCGGGAGATCCTGGTCGCCGATCCCAAGGACGCCGATGAGGCGACCGCGCGGGGGGCCGCTGTGCAGGCTGCCGCGGTGGCCACCGGTGTGCCGATCCGTGAGCTCCAGCGGACCTGGGCTCCCCGCACACAGGCGGTTGCCGAACCCCGTCCCGGCACCGAACAGGTCCGCGCCGAACTGCTCGGGCGCTACCGCACGCTCGCGGACTGGACCGCCTTCGACGCTATCTCCCCCGGCGGCGGCCGGTGAGCTCCGACTGCGTCGACGCTGGCGTCAACTTCAATACGGTGCTGGCCAACCGCCTGCACCGTGGGGTCGGCGTGGACCTCGCGGGCAGCATCTACGCGGTCCCGGCGCCGGAGCGGCCGGCGATGGCGCGGTTGCTGGCGCGGCGGCGGGCCTGGGTGCACGCGGATGTATTCGCTGACCAGCGCCACGGCGTGAGCCTCGATCTGATCGTCGCGCTGGCCGGCGGCGGGGTCGGACCGATCGATGTCCACCTGCTCACCGCCGGCGCCATGGCGTCCCTTGACGTGGTCTGCCGCCCCGGCATCACCCGGGTCACCTTCCCGTTCGAGAACCTCGACGATGTCGAAGCCACCGCCGCCAGGATCCGCGTCTCGGGTGCCCGCCCCTGGTTGGCCATCTCTCCCGGAACGACGCTGTCGCAGTGCGCCGACGCGTTGGCCCACGTCGACGGCCTGCTGGTGATGCTGCTCGAGCCCGGCGACCCTGGTCGGTCGGACCTCACGCTGTTGGCAAAGGTCGCCGCGGCCCGCAAGCAGCGCCCGGTCGGAGTGGACGGCGGGGTCGGCGAGGCCAACGTGGCCCAGGTGCTCGCCGCCGGCGCCAGCTACGTGGTCGTCGGGCGCCAACTCTTCCTCGCCCCGACCACAGAACCAGAAGACCAGCAACCACAGGCACGCAACAGGAGCGACGATGAGCGTTGACCAACAACTCTCCGACATCCCCGCCGCGATGCGCGCGTGCGTGCTGATCGGCCGGGGCGAGATAAGGATCGAGGAACGGCCGGTGCCGACCCCCGAGCCCGATGAGGTGCTCATCAAGGTCGTCGCGGTGGGTGTCTGCGGCTCGGATGTGCACTACTACCGCGAAGGTCGAATCGGCGAGTTCGTCGTCGACCGACCGCTGGTACTCGGCCACGAGGTGTCCGGCCACATCGTCGCCGTCGGCTCGGCCGTGCCGGACTCCCGACTCGGCGAGCGGGTGGCAATCGAGCCACAGCGACCCTGCCGGGTCTGCGCTCAATGTTCGGCGGGGCGATACAACCTGTGCCCGGACATGAAGTTCTACGCCACCCCGCCCATCGACGGTGCGTTCTGCGACTACGTGACGATCCAGTCGGCGTTCGCGCACCGGGTCCCGGACTCGGTCTCCTATGAGGTCGCGGCCCTGCTTGAGCCGCTCTCGGTGGGTATCTGGGCCAGCCGAAAAGCGAAGATCGTTCCCGGCTCGCGGATCCTGGTCGCCGGAGCGGGACCGATCGGCGTGATCGCGACGCAGGCGGCGAGGGCCTTCGGTGCCGCCGAGGTGATCGTCACCGACCCGGTGCCGGAGCGCCGAGAGATGGCGCGACGCTTCGGCGCCACCCACACCATGGACCCGATCACCGAATCCGTCGCCGAGCTCGGGGTGGACGCCTTCATCGACTGCTCCGGGGCGGCACCGGCGGTGAAATCGGGCATCACCGCGGTGCGCGGCGCCGGCACCGTCGTCCTGGTCGGCATGGGCGCGGACGAAGTGGCACTGCCGATCCCGGTGATTCAGAGCCGCGAGCTCAATGTGACCGGCATCTTCCGCTACACCGACACCTGGCCCACCGCGGCGCACCTGGCCGCCACCGAGCAGGTCGATCTTGCTTCCCTGGTCACCGGCCGCTTCGACCTGGAGCACGCCGAGGACGCACTCAACGCTGACCTGAAACCCGATTCGTTGAAAGCGGTGGTCCAGCTGTGAGTACCCAGGACCGGTTGGCCTCCGGTACCGCCGCCGTGCTTGAAGCGGCCCGCGACTTTGTCACCGCCGAAGCCCAGGCCGTGCTGGACATCTCCGAGCAGATCGACGAGTCGTTCGTGCGGGCCGCCGACCTGCTGCTGCACAGCACCGGCAAGGTCGTGGTGACCGGAGCGGGCACCAGCGGTTTTGTCGCCCGACGCGCCGCGCATCTGTTCGCGGTATCCGGCACGCCGGCGTTCTTCCTCAACCCGACAGACGGGCTGCACGGTTCGCTCGCCGCGCTGAGCCCCAACGACGTGCTCATCGCGCTGTCCAGAGGCGGGTCGAGCGAGGAGGTCAACAACCTCGCCGCCCGGCTGCAACACCAAGGCGTGCGGGTGGTGGCGCTGACCTTCAACGCCTCGTCCACGCTCGCCGAGAACGCCGACATCGCCGTGACGTTCCGGCCGTTCACCGCTGCGGATCCCGGAGGCCTCATCGCGATGGGCAGCACACTCGCCCACAGCGCCTGGCTCGACGCACTCGCGGTGGTGCTCATGCGGGCGCGCCAGTACAGCTGGGACAAGGTCCACTACTCCCACCCCGGCGGGGCGGTGGGTGCGGTGACCACGCTGCCGGCGCCGGTCGAGCCGCTGGAGATTCCGCCGCTGAATGGGCGATGAGGGCGGAGCAGGTAGGTCCTCAACTTGGCTTGAGGTCAATGCCCCGGAGTCGGGAGCGCGGCACCGGGACAGCGCGCCTCGAGGACGTGCAGGCCGGTCGACTTGTCGGCGGCGATGACGTCGGTGAGCTCTAGGCCCGCCGCGTCCAGCAGGTCGGCGAACTCGCCGGTGGTGCGTTCCCGACCGCGCAGCAGGGTCAGCATGTGCAGGTCCATCCGCACCGCCGCAGGCTGGTCCGCCGCCCGATCCGGCAGCACGGCCTCAACGAGCAGCAGCCTTCCCCACGCCGCCATGGCGCGCCGGCAGGTCCGCAGGATGGCCACCGCATCCGCGTCGTCCCAGTCGTGGATCACCCGGGACAGCAGGTAGGCGTCCGCCCCGGCGGGCACCTCGACGAAGAAGTCCCCGCCGACCGCCGGCAACCCCGCGTCGCGGACCACCTCGGGACGGTCGAACAGCACCCCGGCAAGCTCGGGCGCGGCCTCCAGCACCGCGCCGAGCAGCCCCCCCTTGCCGCCGCCGACATCCACGATCGTCCGGAACGGCCGGAAGTCGTAGGCGTCAACCACGGCGGCGGCTTCCCGGGCCGACCGGGCGGTCATGGACGCCTGGAAGGTGGCCGACCGTTCCGGGTGCGCGTCCAGGTAGGCGAAGAACGTCATGCCGTGCACGAGGTCGAAGGGCGTGCCGCCGCCGAGGGCCGAGGGCAGCAGGCCGGCCATCGCGCCGTAGTACAGGCCGCCCCTGGCCAGTACCGGGCCGCGCAGCGAGCCGGGGACCCCCTCGCGCAGCAGCTCTCCGCTCGGGGCGAGCGCGAACCGACCGTCCGGCAGCTCGTCCAGCACCTGCTCGGCGGCCAGCCCTCGCAGCACCCGGCGAAGTACGCCCGGGTCCGCGCCGACCTTCTCGGCCAGCTCGGCGGCGGTGCGCGGCTGATCGGCGAGCGCGTCGGCCAGTCGCAGCTCGGCGGCCACGTAGAGCAGTTGGGTGGCGAGGAATCCGTCGGCCAGCCGGGCGAGCCGGCTCTCGGCCGTGTCACTCCTGAGCTTGGTATAGGCGTCGGGCACGGCGCGTCCCTCCGTCGGCGGCGCGCAGCAGAGCATGCCTGGTACGGGGCGCGCCGAGGCAAGCTCATTTCCGAGCGGACGCCGTCCTCATACCAGGGTCGCCAGCAGTTCGGCGAGGCGGTCGTAGGACTCCGCGGCACCGGTTTCCATGCCGGACTCGACCATGCCGTCGCGCTCTTCGGTGGTGTCGAACAGGCTCGTCGAGGTCACCGTGGTGCGGCCCTCGTGCTCTTCCAATCGCAACGTGTCCACCACCACGTGGCCGGGCATGCCCTCGTACTCGAAGGTCTGCACGACCAGCTCGTTGGGCACGATCTCGCGGAACTCGCCGTGGAACCCGTGCTCCTGGCCGTCCGCCGTATGTTGGACGAACCGCCAGTGCCCGCCGGGGCGGAAGTCCAGCTCGCAGTCCACGGTGCTATCCCGCCAGCCCCACCATTTCTCCACGTGCTCGACGGTGAACATGGCCTTGAACACCAGTTCGCGCGGGGCGTCGAAGACCCGGGTCATGACAATTTCCCGGTCCGACGGCAGCGTCGTGGTGAGCTTTTCAGTCTTCTCGCTCATCGTGCTTCTCCTTCGCGGTGTCCTCCGCCCGCAGTTCCCGGAGGTAGTCGTCGAGGCGCTGGTAGCGCTCGTCCCAGAAGCGCCGGTAGAGCCGCATCCACTCGGCCACGTCACGCAGCGGGCCCGCCTCGAGGTGGCACGGGCGCCACTGAGCCGCGCGGCCCCGGGTGATCAACCCGGCTCGCTCGAGCACCTTCAGGTGCTTGGACACGGCTTGCAGGCTGATCGGGAACGGCTCGGCCAGTTCGTTCACGGTCGCCTCACCTTCGGCGAGCCGGGCCAGGATCGCCCGGCGCGTCGGGTCGGCGAGCGCCGCGAAAACATTGCTGAGCTGGTCCACCTCACCTGCCTGTTCAACTTATCGGTTAATTAACCGATGAGTTGAATACTGAGCCCGCGGGACATGCGTGTCAAGGGCCATCTGTGCGGCGGGTCGTTTGTCTGGCTAGTTGGGGGGTTCCAGCTTTACTACTTCGGCCTGGCGGGGTCCGTCCGGGGTGTCGTAGTGGATGGTGTCGCCCGCGGCGCGTCCGGCGAGCGCCCTACCCAGCGGGCTGTCCAGGCTCAGCGACCTGTCCTGCTCCTGCTCGGGCACTTCCTCGGTGATCGCGACCGCGTACAAGGTCCGCACGCTGCCGTCCTCGAAACGCAGCGTGACCGTGGTGCCATCGGCCAGCCCGCCGGGCGTGTCCTGGTCGGTATTCACCCCGGGCACCGACGCGCCGACGGCCAGCAACCGGATGATCTCGTTGATCCGATCGTCGATTCGCGCCACATCGTCGGCGCGGCGCAGCGTCTCGGCGTTGTCCCCGAAGTCGTTGTCCTCGTTGCCTTGCCCGCCCTCGAGGTCGCGGCGTTGCTCCCGCAGCATCTCCAGCTCATCGGCCAACCGCTGCCGGGCCTGCTCGTTCAGCCCGGGACGCTCCGCGTCGGAATCAGTCCTGTTGGTCATGCCCACCTCCCGTACTCGGCGCTGCCTACCCTGTCTGCTGGGAGGTCAACCGCGGGCCACCCGTGCGGGCTGGTCGGCGGGGGTCTGGTCGGTCACGTCGCGGGTGGATAACCCCGGCGAGGTAGGGTCGTTCCGCATGGAGCGCGATGATCTCGTTGAGGCAGGTGACGACGGGCTCCTTCGGTTCAACCCGGTCGACACCGGCGCCGCGATTGTCCTCACCTCGGCCGGTGAGGTTGACCTGGAGACC
>DATHIT010000694.1:0-3626 GCA_035489915.1 Pseudonocardia sp.
CTGCGACCGTTATCCCGCTCGACGCGCCGATTCGCCGACACCGCGTCCTTGGCGGCGTGATCAACGAGTACCGACGAATCGCCTGAGCCGCACCGAAAGCCCAGGTCACCCGCCTAGGCAAGAGTTTTGGCACGCTACAGGGCAGCAGGTTCGCCGTGGTCGGGACCAGATCCGCTTTGGCGATCTTCACCGTGTGCTCAGCGCCGCCCTTCGATTCGGGATCGAAGGGCTCACACGTTTCCACCTTGCAGCCGTAATGCCGGCCCGCGGCGACGATGTCAGGATGGCGCACCGGCACCCCAGCGACCCGGTCGATCGTCACTGTCTTCGGGTTATCAGCCAGCAAATAGGTGGGCGCCCCACCGAGCCGCCGCAGCGTGGCATCCACACACCCCACCAGGGTGCCCAGCGTCTGGTCCCAGGCTGGGAGCACCACCCGAAACCGTGACCAGGACAACCACGCGCAGAACAGCTGCGTGCGCCTGCCACCGACACGGGGTCCTTCGCCCCAGTCGTGCTGCAGCCACATCCCCGGCTCAGCCACCCATGGCCGGTACTTGCGCCGGTGCCCCGCATTCCAATCCGCCTTGACCTCGGCCACCGCGCGCCGCGTGCTGCGATCGGTGCCGGTAAACCCCATCGCGACCAGCCGCGCGTGCACCACATCGGCACGAACTCGCCCCTTGGACGCCTCGACCAACTCCTCGATCTTGTCCAAGAACGGGTCAATCGCTCGCGGCCGCCGCGGCGGGGTGAACGGGTCGCGCCCGGAGTCGCGGATCGCGACAAAACGGGCCACGGTCTTCTCATCCACCCCGGCCAGCGCCGCGGCGGAGTGTGGACAACGCGTCAGGTCGAACGCTTGCAAGATCTCCATGACTTCCCTGCCAGACTTGGTCAAGGGGTCCCTCCAGATCGGGGCTGGCTGTGATCGACAACCAGAGCCAACCCGGCAGGAGGGACCCCGCCTCGCATGCTGTTCAGGCGTGTCCCGGAGAAGTCATGTCCGCGGACCCGGAGATCTCATGTCCGCCCATCCGGAGCCAGCTGTCCGCCCATCCGGATCTTCGCGTGTCCGTCGGCAGGTTGGCGTCGCCCTCTGCCATCTGGGCTCGCGGTGGTTGACATCGGACTCCGGTGTCCCCTCCCGGAACGGTGAGCTCGAACTCGGCCAGGAACTCCATGACCTCCGCCTTCAGACCAGGCCAATCACCGCCACGGTTTCGATCCCCGGAAGTGGAGACGGGTGGGCCAGAATCGACGCCCTGCGCTACCTGAGTGACAGATGATGCGGTGCCGACCGGACAACTCCGTTGAATCAGTGGCGGCCGTCGTCCGGACGCACCAGACCGTTCATCGTTCGTTTACCTGCGAGCTGTTTACTCGTCACCGATGTCTTCAGCAGGGAGGACTCGATGACCCCCAGCTCCACCTCACCGGTTCGCCAGACCGACGAGGACCGGCATGTGTCCCAGCAGTTGCGCGACGTTGAGTCACGGCTGCTCGAGCGGTACGCCCGGGGCGATGAACCCAACGAAGACCGTGTACGACGGACCTTCGAGGCAGTACGCGCCCGCTTCACCGACGCCCGAGTACGCACCTACGTGCCCATCCTTGTCGAGCGTGCAGTACGCGCCGAACTGGGCCACTAGATACTCGCCCACCGCGCGCGGCACCGGCCCGCCCGGCATCTACTTGTGGGGTAGAGCAAGTTTCATCTCCTGGTGACCAGCCGTCCGCCCGCGCGCGGCGCCGGCCGCGGTAGCAAAGAGACGTGACTAAGCCTCTCACTACCGGTGCGGCGGCGCGCCACGATGCCAGCGACACCAACGATCGCGCCTCGTCCGCCGGTGATCCGTTCCGCGTCGGCGCTCTCCACAGGCTGAACGCGTCCAGCGCTGGAGACCACCGGTAGCCGATCATCAGTGCTTCCAGGGCTTCGAAAAGTTCGGCGACGGGAAGTCGCTCGCCATCTCTGCGCGGCACCGGCGACCCGGTGAGGTCGGCTCAGGAGGAGCGAGGGGAGATCGATCGGCGCATTTGCCGGAGCGAGTCAGAAACGTGGTGGAAGGCGGGCGGCCCGCGGTCACCCCGATCGCCAGCCCGGGCCATCCTGCGAGTGCACCGACGGCGTGGCCCAGCGCCGCGTTCCACTCCACGGAACCGAACGTGGGGACACCAAGCTAGGGGCCGCGCGGTTTCATCACGCGGAACACACCGGTACCCACGCGCCGCTGAATCGACTTGTGTTTCCTCGAGTGGATAAGAAACGGAGGACATATGGCCTGGATGCGAGCCTGGGCCGTGGCCGACCTCAAACCAGGGGAAGCCATTCGACGCCACCAAGGTCCAGAACGACGAGGTGCTCGTCGACATCTAACGGTCGCCGGCCCCACGATCTGCCGTGCTCCGCACCAAGGCCCTCGGCTACTACGTCAGTAATTGATAACGACTGACGAATCACTGCCCAGCGGCTACTTTCGAACCAGAACTGGCGCTCCTTGTGAAAGTTCGGCGACTTCCAAGTCCAGCCTTCAGTGATATCCTATTCCACGCCCCTCCCTGCCTTCGTCGATCCTCTAAGGCTACGATCGTCGAGCCGAAGAAGCCTGCTACGCTAAGCAACCTGAGCTTCCTACGTTGGTGAAGCTTCGCAGGGGACGGATAAGACTGAGATCGGTCATGCTGTCACTGCATGCACGCTCGAGCATGGCGGCTAAGGCGCCCAAGGATGTTCATTTCGTTTCAACCCCGAGTACGACTCCCTTTGCACAAGATCCCCACCATAAGCGCAGGTCAAGATGTATGACGACGATCCACTGCTTCGTATCACCGCGCAGAAACCTACCGAACGAGGGACGGGCCCGGTTCGCCGTGAGCTCCCTCCACGCGAGCAATTACTGACCGTGGCGGAAGTTTCCAGGATGCTTCGAGTCTCCAAGATGACGATATACCGCCTGCTGCACGCCGGAGAAATCCAATACGCACAGGTAGGGCGCTCGTTTCGTATTCCGGCCGACGCTGTGAGCGTCATCCTCGAAAACCGAACCACGTTGGCTGCCCCCAGAGCGCGTGAACCCGGCCCGCCCGAAAAATCTGCCTAGCCGCATTGATCTGGCCACCTGAACCCGCGACTCTAGCGAGACCCGGGCAGCATGCTCGATGAGCACCGACTGTGGCTACAGACCCACCGGCCACCGGAGCTGGGCTTGGTCGGCCGGCCTAGAGCACATCCGGCGGACTTAGGACCAACGAGCGAGCTGCTCCAGACACTCGTACCCGGTCTACTCGCTTCCGTGATGGACGCAATCTTGCGGTTGCGGCTGCTGGGTGAGCTCATCGAGGATCGACGCCAACGTGAACGCGACGTCCTTACGCTGCAGCATGCCCTACTCAGGTGACCACCGACTTGTAACAGGCCGCTCTACGCCCCCGATGTGGAAGTTCCACCGTCGACCACGTCCGCGCCCATCAGCCCGGACATGAAGGAGCCCAAGTGCAGGCACTGCGATGGATCTTCCCGACACTGACGGCGGTCGCGGCCATGCTCCTTCTCCCCAGCGCCGCGATAGCGGCACCCGTCCACACGGACCAAGTGAAGGGAATCGAGTACTCAGCCACCCCGA
>DATHIT010000695.1:0-5362 GCA_035489915.1 Pseudonocardia sp.
CCAACCCCTCAACACCCGCTCGGGCAGAGGCGTCGACCGGGAAGGGCGGGTCCAGCGTGACAACGCCGAGAGCCACCTCCGGGCGCTCCACCGCCAGCACCGACACCAGCGCGGCGCCCAGCGAATGCCCGACTAGCACCGCAGGTTCGCCGGCCACCCGCTCGACCATCTCGATCAGGTCCGCGAGGTCCTTGCGCAGAACAGCGTTGACGGTGCCGGAAGACCGCCCATGTCCCCGGCGGTCGTAAGCGATCACCCGGAACTGGTCCCCGAGATGGGGAATCAACCAGGTCCAGTCGACCGAGTCACAGCTCCAGCCGTGTACCAGTACCAGCGGCGGCCCGGAGCCAACGTCGGTGTAGCACAAACGCGCGCCGCCGGTGTCTAGGAAACCCACGAACGTTCTCCCTCGAAGTCTCCCGCCCGATAGACGACATGGACGGCCAGTACGGCGGGAACGATGCCCGAGGACGAGTAGCCGAAGCTGCGCGACGTTCGGAAAGTGGTCGCCAAGACCGGTACCCTCGACGACAGCACCATCTTGCGCCATCGCGACTGAGGCCGAGTTCGCCCCAAAGCAGTTTCGAGTCGGCACGTTGGGCTCCACCATCGTCATGACCCAGCAAGCATCCCAACCGTGGATAAACGAGGCATATAAGGGCGGACCAGAGCCGGCCCAACCCTGTGCCGCTCGGAAAGTCATCGCTGCACGTCAGGCTGCATATCGGTATTCGTTGATGAGGCCACCGAGGACGGGGGTGCGGATGTCCTCATCGGCGCGGATCTTGGGCGGCTTACGTTTGACGGGACAGCCAGGTCGCTGATCGCAGCGCCCTTCCACTGCAGATCAACTCGGCCCGTCCACCGGTGTGGTCACGCTCGACGGTGATGTTCACTTCTTCCACCAGGGTTCGCAGCAGGTGCTTGCGGTCCTTGTCGGTAGTCGTCGCCGCGCCCCAGACCGCTTCCGGGTCATCGCCGAGTGCCAGCACGATGGCGCGTTCTTCGCTGGTGAAGTGCTTTGGCTGGATGGTGCCCGCTACCTGCGGGGCGTGGCACGGCCACCACTTCCAACGGCGGGGGCGCCCCGGCGGGCCGATACGGTAGCGGCACCTTGATATGTCCCTCGCCTCGGGAACCGTGGCTCCCGTGCGCAGGAGCGGGTCAGGCGCGAGCTCGCGCCTTATGAATGACGAAGCGCAACCGCGCCTCTGGATGGCCGCCAAGAGCGCGAAGTCGAGAGCAAACCGGCGACGCTGCCGCCAAGCACTACGGCGGTATCCAGCAGGTGAGCGGGATGCTCGGGCGTACTTGTGCGGCTGAGCCGGGCGAAGACCTGTGCCGGCTTTTCAGGCATTCCACGCTCCAGAAACGGGCATTGAGTTGAGCCGACGGCCACGCCCTTCTAGGACGTGACCCACCATCGGACCGGGCCCTGCCACGCTAGGCACACCCGATCAACGTGCCGCGGACGATCAGAAGACGCCGCCCTCGTGGATGGGGACTCGGGGTCTGGCGGTGAGGACGGTGGCGAGTAGGCCGGGTACGAGTGTCTGGAGCAGCTCGCTCGTTGGTTCTGAGTCCGCCGGATGTGCTCGAGTGGCCGGCCGACCAAGCCCAGCTCCGGTGGGCCGGTGGGTCTGTACCCACAGTCGGTGCTCATCGAGCATGCCGCCTGGGTCTCGCTAGAGTTCGCGGGTTCAGGTGGCCAGATCAAATGCGGCTATGCAGATCTTTCGGGCGGGCCGGGTTCACGCTCTTTGGGGGCGACCAACGTGGTTTGGTTTTCGAGGATGACGCTCACGGCGTCGGCCGGAATACGAAACGAGCGCCCTACCTGTGCGTATTGGATTTCTCCGGCGTGCAGCAGGCGGTATATCGTCATCTTGGAGACCCGAAGCATCCTGGAAACCTCCGCCACGGTCAGGAATTGCTCGCGTGGAGGGAGTTCACGGCGAACCGGGTCCGTCCTTCGTTCGGTAGGTTTATGCGCGGTGATACGAAGCAGTGGATCGCCGTCATACATTTTGACCTGCGCTTATGATGGGGCTCTAGTCTGGAGGGAGTGGTACTCGGTTGAAGGAACATCTTGGGCGCCTAAGCCGCCATGCTCAAGCGTACATGCAGTGATAAGATGACCGATCTCAGTCTTATCTCAGTCTTATCCGTTCCCGTTCACCAAAGTAGGAAGCTCAGCCTGCTTAGCGTAGCAGGCTTCTTCGGCTCAAACGATCGTAGCCTTAGAGGATCGACGAAGGCAGGGAGGGGTATGAAATAGGAAATATCGCTGAACGCTGGACTTGGAAGTCGTCGAACTTTCACAATGGGCACCAGTTCTGGTTCGACGTCAAGAACTTTATGTGTACCTACCACGGCTGGGCCTACGACATCGCCGGGAAGTTGGTGGGTGTCCTGGGCTCGATGAGCTGTATCACAACGACCTGGACGTCTCGGCCAACGGTTTGCGTGAGGTCGCCCAGCTGGAGGTCTACAAGGGCTTCGTTTTGGCCACGCTGGACCCGCAGGCGCCGCCGCTGCTGGAGTTCCTCGGCCGCACCGGCATCACCGGGCTGGAATTCCTCGCCGGCCAGGGCGAGCTGGAAGTGGCGCCCGGCATCCAGAAGTTCGTGATCCCGTGCAACTGGAAGTCCGTGGCCAGCAGGCCTGCTGCTTGGGTGCGCAGGAAGGTGCGCCAACCGGTGTCGGTTCGCAGAGGTGCGGGGCGGCTGCGGGCCCTGGTGAGGATGCGCCGGATGGTGCCGGCGCCGATGTGGTGGCCAAGTCGGGTGAGTTCGCCTTGGACGCGGTGATGCCCAACGTGGGTTCTCCCGCGCAAGTCGTAGAACCAGCTCGCGAAGTTTGTCATCGAGCGCCGGCCGTCCGGCACGGTTCTGGTAGGTCCAGTTCTGAGACGGCGGTGCCAGGCCAGCAGCGTGGCTGGTGTCACGAGGCTGTGTCGGCGTAGGTCGCGGGGCAGCATCCGCGTCAGGGCGGACAAGATCGCCCGATCTGGCCACGAGGGACGTGGGGTGCCAATCTGGCGGTGAGGGACTGCGATTTCGTGGCGTAGCACCAGGATCTCGACATCCTTGGTGGTGGAGCGTCGGAGGAGCAAACCCAGCCAGCCGAACAACCGTGCCGTGATCAAGTAGATCACGCGAAACAACACGGCCGCTGATCATGACAGGGCGCTTTCAGGGGCGAAGCAGCAGGTCACCCAACCAACATCGAATTTTGGCACGCTACAGGAGTCGGCGACCTCGCCCGGCACCGGACGCGCCGCCACATGTCCCCGCACAGACCGCAGCGGAACGAGCTGTCGCCGTGCCGTAGGCCACGGCAGGGTAGCCGAACTGCTCATCCGACAGCGGGAACCAAGCGACATCGTGGGCCTGGTCGGCTGGTAGGGCGGCTACTCCCCGAACCTCCGGCGGCTTCGCTGCCCAACACACCCGGCGGCGCGTGCCCACCCACCGAGGTAGGTCGGCCCTCTACCTAGACCCATTCATCGTTCCGGATCTTCCACCTCAGCTGGCAGGATGCATCATCAGTCCGCCCAGCGAGACGTCGTACGCGTTCGTTGCACCGTCGTACCGGATCCGGTAGGTCGTCGGAAAGTAGCCGGAGCGCTGATAGGCCCGCGGCTGATTGACCTCACCCTGGATTGCCGGTGGCCTGGTGAGCAGCCAGTCCCTGGTAATCATCGGCTCGATGAAGGTATACCTGCCGTCCCACGAGCCATTGATCAAGACCTGAGTGAAATTGTAGTGGTGCGGTATGAACGCATCCGGATCGTCCTCCCAATGCAGACCCATCGCGGGCACTGCGGTGACGGCCGGCGGACCCAACTCCGGGCCGTAGCCGGCCGGGACGTACTTGGCGTCGGGTAGGTGCGCCGCCTCGGCCCCGAAGTGCGGGTCGTGTGGATCGATCGCCATGACTGAAGCCATATTGGTCATGTAAAAATGGAAATCGAAATGCGGCTTGTCAAACACTCCGAGCGGTGGGTGCCCATGGCTGTTCCAGTTGAGCATGACATGGTCGAAATCGGTCGAGCTGGCCTGCTCGGGAAAGTCCAGCACCGTCATCGTCGGCGGTACCGTGTCCTGGGTGGGCAGGCCGTCCAACGCCGTCGCCGACATCTGAATTCCGATATCGCTGGGCTGGCCTGTGGCATCGGTCGTGACAAACGCCCTGACCGTCCCGTTCCCCAGCTGTCCCGGCGCACCGAAGAAGGTTCCCGCCTTACCCCGCTCAGCACCACCACACGCGCTGACCACGGCCAGGATTGCGCAAGCCACGAATATCAACCAGGCACGTCGGCGCATCACGGTTTGTCCTTCGGTAGAGACAGAGGCAGCGAGGTGAGTGGTCCGACGGTGCCAAGGCAACCTTGACCATGAGTCGACGTGAGATCGACAGGTGGTCAACGAGCGGATGGGCCAGTCGGCCGGGCGATGATCGCGCTGCGGCTTCCTCGGGTCGCCACGTTGACTCCCGGCCTGAGCGCGAAAAGCGCGCGAATCTTGCCGGCCGCGTCGCGGACAGGGCCTAGACTAGTCGGCTTGGTATGCGGTCACCGAGCATGCCATCGAGGCCAACGACGCGTTGAGGGCGAAGTAGCGCTAAGCGGTGGCAGGAGAACGGTGCCCAGCCGGTCAGCGACATCGGCGGCGGGTGTTGATCAGGCTGCGCGAAGTAACGAGGTGTTGTCGACGAGTCGTCACCTGATCCTCCCGACAGATACGATTGGTCAGTATTCGCCTGCTGTTCCAGCCGGCGAGCGCAGTGTTTGGCTTGGTGGGCGTGTTGTCAGGTTTCATACCCATGGTCAGTCCGAGCTGCCCGGGTCGTCATCGGAGACATGTGATGATCTGGAGGACCGTCATTGTGACCGCACCCCAAACCAGCGCCGAGGAGCTGAACTCAGTGACCCGGCACATGCTGTGGGTGATCTGCCGGGATGCCGACGAGTACGCGGCGCTCGACGATTTGGTCAAGCGAGACCTGGTGGTCGCCAACATGCTCCCGCTCGGCTGCGGGGTCGGCGACTTTGTAGACCGGGTCTTTCGGCCGGTCCGGCAACGGCGGATGCTTCTCCAACCGTTTCTGGAAGTCGTCGATCGTCGACAGATGCTTACCGATGCGCGGTTGGACCTGCTGGTCTCGGCCGCTCGTCAGCGGGCGCGCAAGGGCATTCCGCTCGCGGCGCTGCTGTGGGCCTGTAGCGTGCCAAAACTCTTGCCTAGGCGGGTGACCTGGGCTTTCGGTGCGGCTCAGGCGATTCGTCGGTACTCGTTGATCACGCCGCCAAGGACGCGGTGTCGGCGAATCGGCGCGTCGAGCGGGATAACGGTCGCAG
>DATHIT010000696.1:0-11315 GCA_035489915.1 Pseudonocardia sp.
AGAACCGGGGCACCCTGCGCCGCGCCGCTGGCGTAGTTGAACCGACCGAGGTGCTTGGGGCACTCGATCTCGCCGTCCATCACCAGCCCGTCGCAGAGCAGTTCGCGCTCGTGCGTGCAGTGCCCGGCGGTGGCGTAGTACTCGTCCTCGGGCGACCGGAAGATCGCGTAGTCCACGCCGTCGTGTCGGATGCCGATCACGTCATCGGCGTCCACGTCCTCCGTCTTGCAGGCGGCGATCCACATGCAGGTACTCCTCGTGGTGGGATTCGGGCGTCAGCGGGCGGGTTGTCCTTCGTGGAACGGCGCGGCGCCCTCAGGCAGCTCGCGGCGCACGTAGTAGCTCTGGTCCTTCAGCTGGCGCAGCACCGCCGGGACCAGCTCGCGGTAGGCCGCCCAGATGGACGGATATACCGGCGCGAGGTCGTCCTTGATCTCCTCGTGCAGCTCGGGCAGCCGGTGGTACGGGATCATCGGGAACATGTGGTGTTCCACGTGGTAGTTCATGTTCCAGTAGAGGAACCGGTTGATCCGGCACATCTTCACCGTGCGGGTGTTCAGCCGGTGGTCCAGCACGTTCTCGCCCATCCCGGCGTGCTGGGTGAGCCCGTACACGATGTGCATGAAGGTGCCGTAGACCCTCGGCCCGCCGATGAACATCAGCGGTAGCAGCGAGCCGGTCAGCACACAGGTGGCCGCGGTGGCCAGGTAGATCGCCATGGAGATCCGCGCGGTGCGATACACCTTCGGCCGCTCCGTGGGCGGGATGAAGGTGGCCTCGCCGGGGTTGAGCCGGCCGGCGGCGTGCCGCGCCAGGTCGCGGAACGCGAGCGGCACGTCGACCAGGCCGAAGAAGTTGGCCAGCAGCTTGGCCAGCCGGGCCGGGCGCATCACCTGGATCTCCGGGTCGCGGCCGACGATCAGCGTGTCGGTGTGGTGGCGGGTGTGGCTCCACCGCCAGACCGTCGGGTCGCGCATCATCATGAACGAGGCGATCTGGTAGACCGCGTTGTCCATCCACCGGGTGCGGAACGCGGTGCCGTGCCCGCTCTCGTGCCAGCGGGAATCCCCGGACGATCCGTACAGCACCCCGTAGACCAGGAAACACGGCACCGCCAGCCAGCCCCACAGCCCGCCGGCGATCCAGCAGGCCGCGCCCAGCCCGCCGCCGACCACCATCAGACCCAGCCAGATCGCGGTATCCCGGATCGCCGGCTGGTCGGAGCGGCGCATCAGCTCCTTCATCCGCTTGCGCGGCACGTCGGAGCGGAACCACTGGCCGCTGGCCAGCCCGGCCTCCTCGGCGAGCGCCCCTTCCGGGCCGGCCAGGTCGTACCGGGCCAGACGTTCCCTACCCATGGCTGGTCAGCTCCTTCGTGACTCGTTCCAACATGAGGGCGGAGGATTCGTGCGCTCGTTCCTCCCAGGCGAACACGCACACCGTGGCCACTCCGTCGAAGCGCAGCTCGCGCAGCGTCCGGAAGAAGATCTCCCAGTCCACCTCGCCCTGACCGATGTCCAGGTGTTGGTGGATCCGGGCCGCGGTGCCGGGCGGGTTGAGGATGTAGCGCAGCCCGGAGCTGCCCTTGTGGTTGAAGGTGTCCGCGATGTGCAGGTGGGCCAGCTTGTCGCCGGCGTAGCGCAGCATGCCCGGGATGTCCGCGCCCGGGTCATCGCCGGACAGGTGGAAGGTGTGCGGCGCGCAGTACAGGTAGTTCACCCAGGGCTTGTTGATCGCCCGGACCAGGTCCACGCCCGCGTCGTTGACCTCGCAGAAGTCGTCCGGGTGGGCCTCCAGGTTGAGGCCGATGCCCTCCCGCTCGAAGATCGGCAGCAGCTCCTCCAGCGAGCGCCAGAACGCCGCCTCGCTCTCGGCCGCCCGCTCCGGGCGGCCGTTGAACTCGGAGTTCATCAGCTCGCAGCCGAGCTCCACGGTCACCTCGATCATGCGCTTCCAGTAGCGCACGGCGGCCTGCCGCTCGGTCTCGTCCGGGCTGGACCACTTGTAGAGCGGCAGCACGCTGGACAGCGCGACGTCGTGGTCGCGCAGCGCCTTGCGCAGCTCGGCGACCTTGGCGTCGTCCGCCCTGGGGTGCAGGAAGAACGGCATGAACTCCGGGCGGGGGGACAGCTCGATGTGGGAGTAACCGAGCTCGGCCACGGTGCGGACCATCTCGGTCATCGGCAGTGCCCGGAACATGTACGGGTCGAGTGCGATCTTCATTGATTTTCCTCCCGGTCGAGGTGCGGCCGGCGCCCTGGTTTCGGCGGACTGTCGTGAAAAACTATCGCGCTCTACTATCGCGCTCTAGTAGTCAGTACTATGCTGGCCACCGGGACATGGTGTCAAGGGTCGTTCGAGCGATATGTGCAGGTGAGATCAATGCCGGAACCGGACATCCGGCCAGCGGGGCCGGCCCCGCGCAAGCCGACCATGGCCGATGTGGCCGAGCGGGTCGGCGTGTCCCGCGCCCTGGTGTCATTGGTGTTCCGCAACCAGCCCGGCGCCAGCCAGGAGACCAGGGAGCGGGTGCACCGGGCCGCCGAAGAGCTCGGCTACCGGCCGGACAGCGCGGCCCGGCTACTGGCCAGCGGCCGCAGCCGCACGCTGGGAGTGTTGGTCACCGTGCACCAGCCGTTCCAAGCCGACCTGGTCGAGGGGATCTACCCGGAGGCCGAGCGGCTGGGATACGACGTGCTGCTCTCCGCCACCGCGCCGACCCGGGGCGAGCGCCGCGCGGTGGAAGCGCTGCTGTCGCACCGGTGCGAGGCGCTGATCCTGCTCGGCGCGGACGCGGACGCCGCGGAGCTGGACGAGTGGGCCCGCCGGGTGCCGACGGTGATGATCGGCCGCAGGCTGCCCAGGATCCAGGTCGATTGCGTACACAGTGCGGAGACCAAGGGCGTCCGCCAGGCGGTCGACTACCTGGTCGAGCTCGGTCACCGGGACATCGTGCACATCGACGGCGGGCGCGGAGCCGGCGCGGCCGACCGGCGGCGGGGCTACCTGGCCGCGATGCGCCGGCACGGGTTGGGCGAGTGGGCTCGGGTCATCCCCGGGGCACACGACGAGCAGGCCGGTATCGACGCCGGCCAGCAGCTGCTCGCCGAGGACCGGCTGCCCACGGCGGTACTGGCCAGCAACGACTGGGCGGCGATGGGCCTGTTGCACGCGCTGGGCCGGGCCGGCGTGGACGTGCCCGGTCAGCTGTCCGTGGTCGGCTACGACGACAGTCACCTGTCCCACCTGTCCCGGATCGATCTGACCACGGTCCGCCAGGACGCCGACCGGCTGGCCGAGCACGCCGTCCGCCTGGTGGTAGGCCGGCTGGAGGACCCGGGCCGCCCGGTGCGCACCACGGTCCTGGAGCCCAAGCTCGTCGTCCGAGGCACCACCGCCCCACCCCCGTAACCGGTTGCCCGTGGCTGACGCGCATCCCCTGTACCCCGCGCACAGGTTCTAACTTGTGCGCCGGGTACCGAAAGTGTGCGTGGCCGGGGCCGGTTAGGGGCGTGCCAGGACTGAGCGGAGGTAGGAGATGCTGGCGTGGACGTCGGCTACCGGGCCTACCCCGTGCGGGACCTCGGAGAGGATGGTGTCCTGCTCCAGGACGTACCAGCCGTCGTAGCCGCGCCGCCGCAGGTGGCTGATGATCGACGGTACGTCCACGTCGCCGGTGCCCAGCGGGCGGTACATGCCGGCGCGCACCGCCTCGGTGTACGAGCGGCGACCGTCCTGCACCTGTCGGGCCAGCCCGAGGTCGACGTCCTTGAGGTGGGTGTGCGCCACCCGCTCCGGGGCTTGCCGGGTCAGCTCGGCCGGGTCGGTGCCGCCGATCAGCAGGTGCCCGGTGTCCAGGCACAGCTGCACGGTCGACCCCTCCAGCACGCGGCGCACGTCATCCCCGGTCTCCACCATGGTGCCCACGTGCGGGTGCAGCACCGCGTGCACGCCGTGTTCCTCGGCCACCTTGGACAGCCTGTCCAGGTTGGCCAGCAGCGTGTGCCAGCCGGCGTCGTCCAGCTCGGGGCGGGAGTCGTAGCCGTCCAGCCCGGTGATCGCGGACAGCACCAGGGTGCCCGCGCGCGACGCCTCGTAGTTCGCCAGTAGTCGGCGCACCTCGGGCACCGGGTCGTGATCGGGCGCGTGCAACAGCAGCGGAGTGAACCCGCCGACCGCATGCAGCCCGTGCGACGAGAGCACCGACGCCATCGCCGCCGGCTCCGACGGCAGGAACCCGTCTGGGCCGAACTCGGTGGCCACCAGGCCGACCTCGCCCATCTCGGTGAGCACTCGCTCCGGGGTCAGCTGGTAGCCCCAGCCGGGCACCTCGCACACCCCCCAGGAGATGGGCGCCCCGGCGATCTTCGCGACGGCCGGGGAGCCAAAAGCGTCAGGAGAGCTCACGCCTTCACCTCCGCCAGTCGCACCGGCCGGTGCTCACGCAGTGACAGGGTGGCCGCCTCGGCGATCCACCCGGCCTCCATCGCGTCGGCCACGGTGCACGGCGACGGCCGGGTGCCAGCCACCAACTCGGTGAACGCGGCCAGCTCGGCGCGGAACGCCGGGGCCAACCGGTCCATGAAGAAGCTGTGCGCTGGGCCGGCCGGGAACGTCACCCCGGGTTCTACCGAGCGCAGCGGCAGCCCGTCGTCCAGCCCGACCGCGATGCTGTCCCGCGACCCGTGCAGCTCCAGCCGCACGTCGTAGCCGCGCGGGTTGTACCGGGTGTTGGACACCAGCGCGAGCGAACCGTCGTCCAGGGTGAGCACCACAGCCGCGCTGTCCACGTCCGGCACGGCGCTGAACGAGGCGCCCTCCAGCGAGTCAGCCCGGTTGCCGCCCACGGCGTACACCTCGACGACCTCCCGCCCGGTGACCCAGCGGACGGCGTCGAAGTCGTGCACCGAGCAATCCCGGAAGATGCCGCCGGAGACCGCCACATACGCCGGCGGGGGAGGCGCCGGGTCCAGCGTGGTGGCTCGGATGGTGTGCAGCCAGCCCAGTTCCCCGGACGCCACGGCGGCCCGCGCGGCGGTGTAGCCGGCGTCGAACCGGCGTGGGTAGCCGATCTGCACCCGTTCGTCCCGGCCGGCGATCCGCTCGGCCAGCGCGCGGGCCTCGGCGATGTCACCGGAGATCGGCTTCTCGCAGAACACCGGCAGCCCGGCGTCCACCGCCGCGGCCAGCAGCTCCGGGTGGGCGTTGGTGGCCGCCGCGATGAGCACCCCGTCCACCCCGGAGGCCAGCAGCTTCTCTGGCGAGTCTGCCGGCTCGGTGCTGACCAGCGAGCCCACCGCCTCGGCGACCGCGGCGGTCGCCGACGGCAGCGCGTCGGTGATCACCAGCGAGTCCACCCGGTCCAGCTCGGCCAGCGTGCGCGCGTGGAACGCGCCGATCCGGCCCAGCCCGATCAGACCCAGACGCATTGCGGAACCTCCATGTCGAGTGGTGAGTGGCATTGGTCGCTAATGCGGCCAATGCCACTCACAAGGTTGTCGCGGGGCGGGGGGTAAAGCCGGCCGCGAGGTACGCGGCGTCGATGAGCTCGGCGCTGGCCACCGCGTCCTCGGCGTCCGGGAACAGCGGGTCAGCTGGGCCGGCGCCGCGTAGGTGCGCGCGCAGCGCCTCCAGCTGGTAGATGAACGAGGAGCGGGTGCCCAGCGCCTCGGTCCGTTCCACCCCGGCGGAACGCACCCAGATCGTGTCGTCCCGGTGCGGCAGCGCGAAGTTGGCGGCGATGGCCTCGCCGGTCGAGCCGACCAACCGCAGGGTGACCCGCCAGTCGTCGTTCATCGAGCAGCGCATGTACCCGGTGGCTCCGCCGGGGTAGGCCAGGTGCACCTCCAGCCACTCGTCCACCCCCGGGTGGCCGGGCCGCTCCTTGCCCCGCGCGCTGACCACCCGGGGCTCGCCGCCGGCCCAGCCCGCCAGCGTGCGGTGCGCATGCAGGCCGTAGCAGCCCAGGTCCATCACCGCCCCTCCGGCCAGTTCGAACGACCAGCGCGGGTCGTCGTCCGGCGGGGCGGGCATGGTGATGTGCGCCTCGACCTGCCGGAGTTCGCCCAGCTCCCCGGAGTCCAGCAGCGCGTGCATCCGGCGCATCACCGGGTGGTGCACGTAGTGGAAGCCCTCAACCACGGTGACGCCGCCGGCGCGCGCCGCCTCGGCCACCACCCGGGCCTCGGCGGCGTTGCTGGCGGACGGCTTTTCGGACAGCACGTGCTTGCCGGCCCGCACCGCCGCCAGGTTCCACGGCCCGTGCAGCGCGTTGGCCAGCGGGTTGTACACCACCTCGACGTCCCCGTCGGCACACACCGAGGCGTAGTCATCGCACACCCGCTCCACCCCGTGCTCCGCCGCAAACGACACAGCCCGAGACCGGGACCGGGCGGCCACCGCGACCAGCCGATCCCCGGTCGCGCGCGCCGGGGTGACCAGCGACCTCTCCGAGATCCGGGCCGCGCCGAGCAGCCCGATCCGCAACGGCGACGTCATACGGTGGCCCGGTCCAAGGGGCCGGCGCACTCCAGCAGGGTGCGCGCCGCGAACGCCAACCCCTCCCGCTGGCCCAGCTCGGCGTCCTCGTGCTCGATGTTCACCGCCATGTCCGGGTCCACCGCGCGCAACGCGGCGAGGAACCGGGTCCAGAACGCCGTGTCGTGGCCGCGGCCGACCGCGACGAAGTCCCACGAGGAGTTCTCCGGCCACGCCGACAGGGTGTAACGCCCACCCAGCGAGACCGCGCCAGGGGAGCCGGCGGCAACCCGCGAGTGCCGGTCGTCCAGTACGCCGTTGACCAGCGCGGCTGGGTTGATCCGGGTGTCCTTGGCGGCGGCGTTGCGGACCAGGTCACCGAGTGCCCCGATGGCCGCCACCGGGTCGATGCCCTGCCAGAACAGGTGGCTGGGGTCCATCTCCGCGGCCACGTGGGTGGCGTTGATCGACTCGGCCAGCCGCAGCATGGTGGCCGGGTTGTAGACGATGTTGTGCGGGTGCATCTCGATGCACACGTGTACGTCGGCGGCGGCCGCCCGGACCTGAATGTCCCGCCAGTAGGGCAGCGCGACGGAGTTCCACTGGTAGTCCCGCGCGTCCAGGTAGGCGCTGTCCCAGGGCAGCACGGTCCAGGCGGGCAGCGCCGCGCCGGGATCTGTGCCAGGCAGCCCGGACATGGTGACCACCCGGCGCACCCCGAGCAGCGCGGCCAGCTCGATGGCCTCGCGCACGTCGGCGGCGTGCTTGCCGCGCACTTCCGGGTCGGCGTGCAGCGGGTTGCCGTTGCAGTTCAGTGCGGTCAGCGTGATGCCGTGGTCGGCGAACAGCCCGAGGTACTCGGAACGGGCGTCGGCGCTGGTCCGCAGGGTCGCGATGGGCAGGTGCGGCGCGGGCAGGAAGCCACCGGAGTTGACCTCGGCGCTGTCCAGCCCCAGCTCGCGCAGCAGACCCAGCACCTCGGCGAGCGGCCGGTCGTGCAGGACGGCCGTGTACGCCCCGAACCTCACCGGGACGCCGCCGCGCGCCGGTACAGCTCGGGCTGCTCGCGCAGCAGCACCGGTTCACGACCTCCGCCGCGCAGCGCGGCCAGCCCGGTGTCGCACACCACGGTGGCCGCGTAGCCGTCCCAGCTGCTCGGGCCGGTCGGCTCGGCGCCGGCGGCCACGTCGTCCAGCCACTCCTGGAACTCGACGTCGAACGCCCGGACGAACCGCTCCCGCCAGTCGGTGGGGATCCGACCGGCGTGCCGGCCGGCCGACTTGACCACCACGCCGGCGCTCTCGGACAGCTCGACCACGCCGTCCTCGCAGACCACCTCGCCGCGGATGTCGTAGCCGAACGCCGCGTTGAGCATCACCTCGACGTCCACCAGCACGCCGCCGGCCATCTCCAGCAGCAGCACCAGCGGGTCGTCCAGGCCGGCTGCCGCCTTGCGGTTCTGCCGGGGCTTGAGCACCGCCACCGAGGCGATCTCGTCGTCGAACATCCAGCGCGCCACGTCGATGTCGTGCACCGCGCTGTCGTTGATGATCATGTCGCTGGTGAAGTGCGGCGGCACCGAGGGGTTGCGGTGCGCGGCGTGCATGAGCAGCGGCGCGCCGATCTCGCCGCTGTGCACGGCGGACTTCATCGCCCGGTACTGGGCGTCGTAGCGGCGCATGAAGCCGACCTGTACCAGCCGCCGCCCGGTGGCCACCTCGGCGTCGATGATCCGCGAACAGGCGTCGGCGGTGCTGGCCAGCGGCTTCTCGCAGAACACCGGCTTGCCCGCGGCGATCGCGGCCAGCACGTACGCCTCGTGGGTGGGCCCCCATGAGGTCACCACCACCGCGTCCACCCCGGCGTCGGCGATCAGCTTCTCGCCGGACTCGAACACCCGCCCTTCGGACAGCCCGGCGGCGACCGCGCTGGCCCGATCCAGGTCGACGTCGGCCACGCCCGCGACCCGCGCGCCGGACAGCACGTGGGTCAGCCGGCGGATGTGGTCCTGGCCGATCATGCCCACGCCAATGACACCGACGTTGATCATTCGGAAGTACCTCCAAGGAGTCGTGGGTGGCGAGTGGCCCCCCACGGCCACTCGCCACTCACCGCATCAGCGCTTGAGTTCGTGGGTGAGTTCGGCCAGCTCCTGGCCGCCGGCCATTTCGGTGGTCAGCTCTTCGAGGGTGACCTCGGCGCGTTTCTTGTCCAGCACCCGGCGGCCCAGTTTGAGGATGATGAAGTGGTCACCGACCATGAACGCGTGGTGCGGGTTGTGGGTGATGAACACGACGCCCAGCCCGGCGTCGCGGGCGGCGGCGGTGTATTTGAGCACCACGCCGGACTGTTTGACGCCGAGTGCGGCGGTGGGCTCGTCCAGGATCAGCACCCGAGCGCCGAAGTACACCGCCCGGGCGATGGCCACGCACTGGCGCTGCCCGCCGGAGAGCGTGCCGATCGGCTGGTTGATGTCCTTGACGGTGATGCCCATCTTCTTCAGCTCGGCGTCCGCGATGTCCCGCATGGCCTTGATGTCCAGCGGGGCGAGCGGGTATTTGCCCTTGCGGAGCTCCGAGCCGAGGAAGAAGTTGCGCCACACCTCCATCAGCGCGACCACCGCGAGGTCCTGGTAGACGGTGGCGATGCCGTGGTCGAGTGACGCGCGGGGCGAGCTGAAGTGCGCTTCCTGGCCGTCCACCTTGAGCACACCCTCGGTGTGCGGGTGCAGCCCCGAGATGATCTTGATGAGGGTGGACTTGCCGGCCCCGTTGTCGCCCAGCACGCAGGCCACTTCGCCGGCGTTCACCGTGAGGTTGATGCCCTCCAGGGCGCGGATGGCGCCGTAGGCCTTACCCACGTTCTCCATCTCGACGAGAGGCGTGCCAGCTTTCAGATCTCGCGCGGCATGTTCCGCGATCGTGTCAGTCATGGCCGTGGCTCACTTCCTGGTGAGGGCGTACTGCTTGACGTAGAGGTTGACGACCACGGCCAGCAGCAGCATTGCGCCGAGGAACGTGTAGAACCAGTTCGGGTCGAAGCCGGCGAAGACGATGCCCTGGGTGGTCATGCCGAAGATGAATGCGCCCACCGCCGCGCCGATGGCCGATCCGTAGCCACCGGTGAGCAGCGCGCCGCCCACCACCACGGCGATGATGTAGATGAACTCGTTGCCGATACCCAGGCCGGACTGCACCGAGCTGAAGTTGAACATCAGGTGCATGCCGTAGAACCAGCACACGAACGCGACGCCCATGAACAACCCGATCTTGACCTTGTTCACCGGGACACCGACCGCGCGGGCGCTGGCCGCGTTGCCGCCGGAGGCGAAGATCCAGTTGCCGACCCGGGTGCGCAGCAGGAGCCACGTGGCGATCGCGGTGAACAGGATCCACCACAGCACAGTGACCTTGACGGTCATGAAACCGAGCGGGACGTCCCCGGCGAAGATGGCCTTGCCGAGGGCGAAGCCGTCCAGCTCGGAGACGTTCGGGGTGGCCACCGTGCCGGTGACCGCCTTGGTGACGCCCAGGTTGATGCCGCGCAGCATGAAGAACGTGGACAGTGTGATCAGGAAGCTCGGGATCCCGGTCCGAACCACCATGTAGCCGTTGAAGAACCCGATGGCCAGCGCGATGAGCAGGCTGACAACCACGCCCACCCAGATATTTAGGCTGAGCTGGAACGACACCATCGCGCAGGCCAACGCCGAGGTGACCACGGAGACGCCGGAGGACAGATCGAACTCCCCGCCGATCATGAGCAGGGCCACGCCGACCGCGACGATGCCGATCGTCGAGCTCGCGTAGAGGACGGTGGAGAACGCCGGCAGCGTGCGGAAGGGCGCGGCGACGGCGAAGAAGAAGATGAAGATCGCGATCGCCGCCGCGACGGCACCGATCTCCGGACGGGTGAGCACCCGCGCGGTGAGCGACCGCGTTGCGCGCGGCGGCTCCTGCGGAGCTCGGGGTGGCTGGGTGGCAACGGGTGCGCTCATGGAGTGCTCCAGGGTTGGGCGGGTGGGGGGAGCCGGCACACCGGCTCCCCCCGGGGCGCGTTAGCGCTTGTTGCTTGCGGTGTAGGGCAGGATCTGGTCGATGTTGGTCGGGTCGACGAAGGACGGGCCGGTCAGCACCGCCCTGCCACCGCCCATGTCGTTGCCGTTGGTCAGGTTCAGCCAGAGCGCCGTGACGGCCATGTAGCCCTGCACGTACGGCTGCTGGTCGACGGAGAATCCGATCTGCCCGTCCTTGATCGCCTTGGCGGCATCCGGGTTCAGGTCGAACGTGACGATCTTGGCGGTGCTGCCCGCGTCGTTCTTGGCGTTCAGCGCGGCCATCGCGTCACCGGCGCCGAGCGTGACGTCGTGGGTGATCGCCTTGTCCTGCTGCAGCTTCGCGCCGATGGAGGCCTGCTCGGCCGGCTTGTCGGCGCCGTTGACGTAGAGGTTCTCGGTGTTGGCGAAGGTCTTCTTCACGCCGGCGCAGCGGGTCTCCAGAGCCACCGAACCCTGTGCCTGGATGACGCAGAGCGTCTTCCCACCGTTGTCGGCGGTGATCCGTTGGCCGATGCTCTGCCCGGCGAGGTCCTCGTCCGAGCCGAAGTACATCTTGGCTCCGGCCTGCTTGTACTGGTCGAATCCCTGGTTGAACACCACGACCGGGATGCCGGCGTCCGCCGCCTTCTTGGCCACCGGGATCACCGCGTCCGCGTTCGACAGGGTGACCGCGAGGCCGTCCACCTTGCTGTCGATGGCGTTCTGCACAAGCGTCGCCTGCTCAGGGCCGTTCTCGTTGTTCGAGTACTTCAGGTCGACGTTCAGGTTCTTGGCGGCGTCC
>DATHIT010000697.1:0-10092 GCA_035489915.1 Pseudonocardia sp.
CCACCTCGTCGCCGAGCGGCAGGTGCACCAGGACGACGATCTTCAGCCGACGCGCCTGTGGGACGACCACGTCGGGAACGCCGCAGGCCACCAGCCCGTCGATGAGCACAACAGCGTCGTCGGGCAGGGTGGAGAGGGTACCGGCCAGCGATTCGCGGGCGGCGGCGTCGGGTCGGGGCCACCCGCCGGCGACGGCAAGCTCGTGCACCGAACAGCCGGTGTCCGACAGGCCGAGGCAGACGCGGCGGTCGTAGGCGTTGCCGCCGCTCGGCACGGCGACGTCGTCGATGTCATCCGGCACGACGACATGCACCGAGCGGAGGCTGGTCGTCATCACAGGGTGCGCTCGTAGCTCGCCCAGGCGACGTGCGATTCGTGCAGCGCGACGGTGATCCCGGCCAGGCCTCGGGCCCCCTCGCCCAGCGCGCCCGCGTGCACCTTGTCGGCAAGACGATCGGCGATGACCTTGGCCAGGTACTCGGTGGAGGTATTGACGCCGACGAAGGCGGGCTCGTCATCGAGGTTGCGGTAGTTGAGGTCGGCCAGCACGGCACCGAGCTCCTCGGTAGCCAGCCCGATGTCCACCACGATGTTGTCGGCATCGAGCTCGCCGCGGCGGAACGTCGCGTCCACCACATAGGTGGCGCCGTGCAGCCGTTGCGCCGGGCCGAAGACCTCGCCCCGGAAGCTGTGAGCGATCATGACGTGATCGCGGACGGTGATGCTGAACAAGTCCGACCCTTTCTTGGCGTGGTTACCTCTCCGGGTAAGTGACACGGACGCACAGCGCGGAAGGTTCACCGCCGGCGAGACGGGGCATCAACCGAGGCAGGTCCTCGAACGGGCTCTCCTCGGTGATCAGCGCATCGAACGCGGGGTCGGCGAGCAGCCGCAGGGCCAGCGCCAGCCGGTCCCCGAAGCCGCGGCGCGCGCGCCGGGCCGGTGCCACCGCGCCCACCTGGCTGCTGCGCACCACCAGCCGGCGGGAGTGGAAGAACTCGCCCAGCGGCACGCTCACCCGCCGGTCGCCGTACCAGCTCACCTCGATGACCTCGCCCTCGACGGCGAGCAGCTCGAGTGATCGGGCGAGCCCCGCCTCGGTGGCGCTGGCGTGCACCACCAGGTCGCACTCCCCCGCCGCCTGCTCGGGCGTGGCGAACCCGACGCCGAGCGTCTTGGCGACGGCCGCCCGCGCGGGGTCGACGTCGACCAGCTCGACGCGGACTCCAGGAAAGCGGGCCAGCACCGCGGCGACGCTGCAGCCGACCATCCCGCCTCCGACAACGGCGATCCGGTCACCGACCAGCGGGGCGGCATCCCACAGCACGTTCACCGCGGTCTCCACCGTCCCGGTCAGCACCGCCCGCGCGGGTGGCACGTCGTCCGGGATCGGTGTCACCGCGGCGGCCGGCACCACGTAGCGGGTCTGGTGGGGATAGAGGCAGAACACCGCACGGCCGAGCAGCGCGGGCGGCCCGTGCTCGACCACCCCGACGTTGAGATAGCCGTACTTCACCGGCGCGGGGAACTCGCCGTCCTGGAAGGGCGCCCGCATCGCGGCGAACTGGCTCTCCGGCACGCCGCCCCGGAAAACGAGGGTCTCGGTGCCGCGGCTCACGCCCGAGTAGAGCGTGCGGACTTCCACCTCGTCCGGGCCGGGCGCGGGTACGGCAACCGGGCGTATCTCACCCTCGCCCGGGGCGCGGAGCCAGAAGGCTCGCGCGGTGCGATCCACGTAATTCCTCCTCTTCGTGGTGAACCCCGGGCGCCTCGGATCCGTGCTGACTGAGGTGGATAGAGGCTCGCTGAAGACCGTAGTCTGGCCCAAGATCGCCCAGCGGAAGGCCTCCGGGGCAGGCCGCCACCGGCTAAGGAGGCGCGCGGTCGCGGCCCGGGTGACCACCGCGTGCGCCGCCCTGCTGGTGTTCCTGGCCCTCATCGCACCGCAAACGGCCGGTCAGCTCACCCCAGCCGCGCTGGTGCGCATCCCGGTGGAGGGACTGCTCGGCGTCGCCCTCGTTCTCGTCGTGGCGGCCAGGGCGAGGCTGGTGGTGGCGGCGATCGGCGGCGTTGTCCTCGGTCTGCTGACCATCCTGAAGATCATTGACATGGGCTTCGGCGTGTTTCTCTCCCGGCCGTTCGACCCGGTGCTGGATTGGAGCCTGGCCAGCGACGCCGGGGCGTTCCTCACCGGCTCCATCGGCCGAGCGGGCGCGATCGCCGTCGGGGTCGCGGCGGTGGGTCTGGTCGCCGGCGTGCTCCTCGTGATGACGCGGTCGGTGCTGCGGCTGACCAGCCTGGTCGTCCGGCACCGGACCGCCGCGATCCGGGCCGTGGCGGTGCTGGCGCCAATCTGGCTGGTCTGCGCGGTGTTCGGCGCGCAGATCGTCACCCCGGTGCCCATCGCCGCCCGGAGCCTGGCTTCGCTCGCCTACTCCAAGGCGCGCCAGGTGCCGGCGAGCCTCCGGGATGAGCAGGTGTTCGCCAGCCAGGTGGCGGTCGACGCGTTTCAGGACACGCCTGGCGAGCAGCTGTTGACCGGGCTGCGTGGCAAGGACGTCATCTTCACCTTTGTGGAGAGCTACGGGCGCGACGCGCTGCAGGACCCGGAGTTCGCGCCGAAGGTCGGCGCGGTGCTCGACGACGGGAACCGCCGGTTGAGCGCGGCCGGGTACGCCTCCCGGAGTGCCTTCCTCACCTCACCGGTAGCCGGCGGCGGCAGCTGGCTGGCCCACGCCACGTTCTTCTCCGGCCAGTGGATCGATACCATCCAGCGCCATCGCACCCTGGTCTCCACCGACCGACTGACCCTCACCAGCGCCTTCCAGCGGGCGAACTGGCGGACGGTGAGCGTCATGCCGAACACCGGCGGCGCCTGGCCGGAGGGAAAGTTCTACGGCTACGACAAGGTCTACGAGTTCGAGAACCTCGGCTACCGCGGCCCCAAGTTCGGCTGGGCGACCATGCCCGACCAGTACACCCTGTCGACCTTTGATCGCACCGAGATGGCCAGGCCGGGGCGTGGCCCGTTGATGGCCGAGCTCGTCCTCGTCTCCAGCCACATGCCCTGGACACCCCTTCCCCGGATGATCAACTGGGGTGATGTGGGTGACGGTTCGGTCTACGGTCCGATGGCCGAGGAGGGCGAGTCTGAGGCCGTCGTGTGGCGGGACCGGGCCAAGGTGCGCACCCAGTACGAGCGTTCCATCGAGTACTCGCTGAACAGCCTCATCTCCTACGTGGAAACCCACGGCAACGACAATCTGGTGCTGGTCTTCCTCGGCGACCACCAACCCGCTCCGATCGTCACCGGTGAGGGTGCCAGCCGGGACGTGCCGATCACCATCGTCGCCCGCGACCGGGCCGTGCTGGACCAGATCTCCGGATGGGGCTGGCAGGACGGCCTGAAGCCGGCGCCGGACGCCCCGGTGTGGCGAATGGACGCGTTCCGCGACCGGTTCCTGACCGCCTTCGGATCACAGCCCGGTCACCCCGCACGCTGAACTAGCCGGACTTGACCGTCCAGTGAACCTCTATCCCGTCGAATCCGTGCTGAGAAGCGTGTATAGAAGCCACATGACGACGGAAGTTCTGCCGCGTACCACGCCGCAGCAGGCCGTCGCGGCAGTCGTCCAGGTCGTCCTGCTCGTCGCGCTCTCGACCGGCGCCGACCTCGGCCCGGTGGGCTGGCTGGCCGCCATTGCCTACACTCTCGGTCTCGGGGGCCTGTTGACCGCGGCTGTCCGAAGGGCCGGGGTCAGCACGCTCGGACCGGCCGACCTCGTCACGCTGGGCAGGGCGGTGCTGGTCGGGGGCGTCACCGCGCTCGTCGCGGACGGGCTCTGGGACGGCGGCACGGCCGTCGCACCCCTCGTCCTCATGGCCACGGTGGCGCTGGTCCTGGACGCGGTCGACGGCCAGGTCGCCCGGCGCAGCGGGACGGCGTCGCCGCTGGGCGCCCGCTTCGACATGGAGGTCGACGCGTTCCTCGTACTCGTGCTCAGCGCTCACGCCGCCGCGCTGGTCGGCCCGTGGGTGCTGGCCATCGGCGTGATGCGCTACGCGTTCGTCGCGGCCAGCTGGATCGCACCCTGGATGCGCTCGCCGCTGCCCGCGAGATTCTCCGCCAAGGCCGTGGCCGCCGTGCAGGGGATCGTCCTGGTGGTGGCCGCCAGCGAGATCCTCCCGCTCCCGCTCGCGGTTGCGCTGGTGGCCACCGCACTGGCGCTGCTGGTCTGGTCCTTCGGCCGCGACGTGGTGTGGCTGTGGCGCAACGATTCGCGGCCATGAGCAGATTTCGGCGATCGGCGGCTCGGGTGATCACCACCCTGGCTGGGCTGTTCGTGTTCGTCGCACTGGTCGCGCCGAACGAGCTCAACCGGCTCACCCCCGGCGCATTGGTGCGCATCCCGATCGAGGCGCTCCTCGGCGTCGCCCTCCTGCTCGTCCTTTCCGCGCGGCCGAGGCGGGTGGTGGCAGTGCTCGCCGGGATCACCCTCGGCTTGCTGACCATCCTGAAGATCTTCGACGTGGGCTTCTCCTCGGTTCTCCAGCGGCCGTTCGACCCGATGGGCGACTGGTACCTGGTCGGTTCCGGCCTGGAGTTCGTCAAGGGCTCGCTCGGCCAGGTCGCCGCGATCGGCTCCGTCGTCGGTGCCGCGCTTCTCGCCATCGCCGTCCTGCTTCTGATGGCTCTGTCGGTCCTGCGGCTGACCCGGCTCGCGGTGCGGCGGAGGAACGCCGCGACCCGCGCCGTCGCCGCCCTCGGAGTCGTCTGGGTCACCTGCGCCGTGCTCGGCGCGCAGATCGTCCCTGGCGTGCCGGTCGCCGCCGGAAGCGCGGCCACCCTCGCCTACGACCATGCCCTCCAGATACGCGATGGCGTGCGGGATCGGAAGGCGTTCGCCTCGGAGCTCGCGGTCGACGCCTTCCGGGACACCCCGGGCGACCAACTGTTGGCTGGCCTGCGGGGCAAGGACGTCGCCCTCGTCATCGTGGAGAGCTATGGGCGAACCGCGGTCGAGAACCCGGAGCTCGCGCCGCGGATCGGTGCGGTGCTCGACGACGGGAATCGTCGCCTCGCCGCGGCCGGATTCGCCTCCCGCAGCGCCTTCCTCACCTCATCAACGACGGGTGGCGCCAGCTGGTTGGCCCACGCCTCCCTGCTCGCCGGCCTGTGGATCGACAACCAACAGCGCTACCGCGACCTCGAAGCGAGCAATCGCCTTACCCTGTCCAGCGCCTTCGGGCGGGCGGGCTGGCGGACGGTCGGGATCATGCCCGGGGTCACCTCCACCTGGCCGGAGGCCGCCTTCTACCACTACGACCAGATCTACGACTCCAAGCACCTCGGGTACCGCGGCCCGAACTTCAGCTGGTCCACCATGCCCGACCAGTACACCCTGTTGGCCTTCCAACGCCTCGAGCGGACGGCACCCGGGCACCCTCCGGTGATGGCGGAAATCCCGCTCGTCTCGAGCCACGCGCCCTGGTCGCCCATCCCCCAGCTGGTGGATTGGCACAGCATCGGTGACGGCGCGGTGTTCGCTCCGATGGCCGAGGGCGGCGCCGCACCGAATGCAATCCTGACCAGAGACCCGACCCGGGTACGCGCCGACTACGGGCGTTCCATCGAGTACTCGCTGAACAGTCTCATCTCCTACGTGGAGACCTACGGCGACGACAATCTCGTGCTCATCTTCCTCGGCGACCACCAGCCCAACCAGATCGTCACCGGTGAGGGCGCCAGCCGGGACGTCCCGATCACCATCATCGCCCGCGACCGGGCCGTGCTGGACCGGATCTCCGGGTGGGGTTGGCAGGACGGCCTGAAGCCAGGGCCGGACGCCCCGGTCTGGCGAATGGACGCCTTCCGGGACCGGTTCCTGACCGCCTTCGGACCTCAGCCCGAGCCCGCTCGATCACCGTCCGCGCCGACTCGGTGACGCCCTCGTGGTTGTCAGAGGCTGAGCGCGATTGACCGCAGGATCAGCACCGCGACAAACACGGCGGTAAAGGCCAAGTCGAGCGACACCGAGCCGATCCGGACCGGCCGCAGCACCCGTCGGACCGGCGCGATCACCGGCTCGGTCAACCGATGGGTGAGCAGGCGCGCCCGCGACGACCAGCCGGTGCCGCCACCAGCCGGCACGGCGATCCAGTCCAACACCATCCGGGCCACCATCACCAGCTCGAACAACAGCAGCAAGGTGGCAAGAACAGTTCCGATCGAGCTCATCGTGAGCTCCTTTCCCCTGTACCACCCAGGTTGCCTCCGGAACTTAGGAGGACGCTGAGCGCGCTGCCGCGGTAGCCGACGCCCTCCTCGCGTGGGGTTACGGTTCGGCGTGCCGCTTCCCGTTCCCCTGGCCGCATGTGTGCGCCTGCTGAAGATCTGTCCAGCGTTGGCGGCGGCGGTGTTTTCGATGGCGATGGTGTCGCCGGCTTCGCACCCGCACCCGCGCCCGCCGATCCGGCCGGTGATCAACCACGATTTCGCCGACCCCGCCGTGGTGTGGGCAAGGGGCACGTACTACGCCTACTCAACGATGACCCACTACGGCGCCGCGCTGTGGCACGTGCCGCTGGCGCGCGCCGACGATCTCACCGGCAAGTGGACGATCCTCGGTGACGCCATGCCACGATTGCCGGGCTGGGTGGATACCAGCTCACCCGGCGACGGGGACGTTTGGGCCCCCGGTGTGTCCGAGCAGAACGACAAAAAGTATCTGCTCTACTTCACCGCCCGCTCGGCCGCACACAAGATCCAGTGCATCGGAGCGGCGTCAGCGAGTTCGCCCCGAGGGCCGTTCGCCGGATCGGGTTCGCCACTGGTGTGCCAGCCGCAGGGCGTTCACGTCGACGCCATCGACCCCAGCCCGTTCACCGACGCCGACGGCACCCGGTATCTGCTGTACTCCAGCGGCTTGGGCCGGACCGCGATCTGGTTACAGCAACTTTCCCGCAACGGACTGCGTCTGGTCGGGCAACCCAGGAAGTTGATCGACGCTGACCGGCCCGACGAGGCCCACGTGGTGGAAGCCCCCACCCTGGTGCACCACGGCGACCACTACGTGCTGTTCTACTCCGGGAGCCCATTCAACAGCGGCAACTACTTCATCAACTACTCCACCGCGCGCTCGTTGACAGGCACCTTCGTCAAACACAAAGGAGAGTTCCTCAACAGGACCAGCCTGAATGACGCCTACCAAAACCCCGGAGGGGAGGACGTGATCGCCGGTCACCGACGCGACGTGCTGATCTTCCACGCCTACACCACGGCCACCCAGCGATCGCTCTTCGCCGTGTCCTTGAGCTGGGACGCTCACGATCACCCCATGCTCAAGCCGCGGGACGGCGCCAGCGGACGGTCCTGAGAGACAGCTCCTGGATCCTGAGAGCAGAGGGCCACGGACCGGGCAGCGCGAGGTATGGATTGGGGGTGCGTCATGAAAGCCGGTTGGTCCGGATGTTGTGCGCGGCGTTCCTGGCCGGAGTGCTGCTCGCGGTAATGGTGTCTCCAGTGGTGGTCGGGGCGGGTCTGCTGGCCAACCAGATCACCGACTCGGCCAGCCGTTCATCCGACGATGTGTCGCTGGCCGGAATGAGCAACGCCCGGATGCCGGCGGTCACCACGGTGACCGACCGCACCGGCGCCCCGATCGCCTACTTGTACGACCAGTACCGCCTGCCGGTCAGCTTCGACCATATCTCGAACGCGATGAAAGCGGCGGTGATCTCGGTCGAGGACCGACGCTTCTACTCCGAGCAGGGCGTGGACCCGGTGGGCACGCTGCGCGCCCTGCTGCACGACAGCGGTGGCGGCTCGCTGCAGGGCGCTTCCACGATCAGCGAGCAGTACGTGAAGAACTACCTGATCAACGTGATCGACCGGGGCGACCCGGCGGACCAGGCGGCGGACCGGGCGGACGCCCTGGGCCGCAAGCTGCGCGAGGCCGAGATGGCGCTGAGGCTGAACCGGGACGTGCCCAAGGATGACATCCTGGCCGGCTATCTGAACCTGGTGGAGTTCTCCGGCAACATCTACGGGGTCGGCGCCGCCGCGGCCGCCTACTTCCACAGCACCCCGGCCGCGCTGAACGTGCCGCAGGCGGCACTGCTGGCCGGCATGGTCAACAACCCCAACCTGTTCAACCCGTACACGCATCCACAGCAATCCGTGGACCGGCGCAACCTGGTCATCGACGACATGGTGGCCACCGGCGCGCTGGCCCCCGCGCGGGGCGCCGCGGCCAAGACCGCGCCGCTTGGTGTGGTGCCGGGCGGGCCAACCCTCCCGGGCGGCAACTGCCTGGCCGCCGCCCCGGATGCCGGCTTCTTCTGTGACTACGCGGTCAGCTACCTGCGCCAAGCCGGGTTCAGCATCGACCAGTTGGACACCGGCGGCTACACGATCACCACGACGATGGACCCGGCGGCCAGCGCTGCGGTCAAGGCCGCCGTCGAGCGGAATGTGCCCAGCGCACAGCCCGGCGTCGCGAACACGTTCGCGCTGATCAAGCCGCAGGACGGGCAGCATCAGGTGCTGGCGATGGCGGCCAACCGCAACCTGGGCACCAACGCCGCCCAGGGCGAGACCTCGACGAACATCGTGGCGGATCCCAGCAATGTGTTCGGCGCCGGCTCATCGTTCAAGATCTTCACCACGGCGGCCGCCCTGGAGCAGGGCACGGTGGGTTTCAACAGCGAGTTGCCCAATCCCGGTTCGGCCTGCTTCACCCCGCCGGTCACCAACCGGTACACCCCCTGTTACTCGGTGGCCAACGACGGCGCGGGCTACCCGGACCCGATCAGCCTGCAGAACGCGCTGGCCACCTCGCCCAACGTCGCCTTCGTCGGTCTGGAGAGCGCGGTCGGCTTGCCCGCCGTACTGCAGATGGCCCAACGTCTCGGGTTGCGCCACACCCTGGCCACCAACCTCGCCGGCGGCCCACCGATCACCGACCCGAACGATCCGCGCTCCGCCGATCCCCGCTACAACCAGCCGCAGTCGCGCTACTTCCAGAATCTGCTCTCGTTCACCCTCGGGGACAGCCCGGTCAGCACCCTGGAGATGGCCAATGTGAGCGCCACCCTGGTCGACGGGGGCACCTGGTGCCCGCCGAATCCGATCCTCGGGATGACCGACCGCACCGGCCGCCCGGTCGCGGTGAATCAGCAGCCGTGCGAGCAGGTGGTGTCGAAAGGGCTGGCGGACACGCTGTTGGCGGGGCTGAGCCAGGACACCAAGTCCGGCACGTCGGCGGCCGCCGCCGCGGCCGCGGGCTGGAATCGGCCAGACATCGCCAAGACGGGCACCACCAACCAGAGCGAGTCGGTGGCCTTCGTCGGCGCGGTGGACGGCTACGCGGCGTCCTCGATGCTGTTCGCCGACGGCCGCCGCCCCGCCGAGCTGTGCCCGGGCCCACCGGTGCACCTGGGCGACTGCGGCAGTGGCGCGTTCGGCGGCACGGTGGCCGCCCCGCCCTACTTCCAGGCGATGAACCAGATCCTGGGCAACCAACCCGACCAGCCGATCCCGGCGCCGGACCCCGCGTACCTGGACGCCGGCCAACACGGTGCGGTGGTCCCGTTCACCGTCGGCCAGCCCGAGGCCGCCGCGGTCCAGTCCTTGACCCTTGCCGGCTACCAGCCGCACACCGTCCCGATCGCCTCCCCCGCGCCCGCCGGCCAGGTGATCGGGCAGACCCCGCAGGGCAACGTGCCCGCCGGCGCCCCGGTCACGATCTACACCAGCACGACGCGCACAGTCGCGCCGTAGCCCTCCCGAAAGCCGCACCTCAGCGCACGAACCGCACCGCTCATCCCCACATCGGGCACAAACCCGTAACTCAACGTAGACAGGGCTATTCTCGACGGCGGCGATGCTCCCCCGCCGGTCATCGGTCAACCACTGACAGGTGATCGTTTCGCTCCCCTTCGTGAGGTCAACATGTCACGTCACCTTCATCTCGTTCCGCCGCTCGCCCAGGTCCGCGACGTGGCCCGTGAGCTCGGCACCACCACCCAACAGCTGCTGCCCGTCGCCGCACTCCTGGGCATGCGGGTCTCCTGCCCGTCCAGCGTGCTGAC
>DATHIT010000698.1:0-4035 GCA_035489915.1 Pseudonocardia sp.
CTGCAAGGCGATCAAGGCCGCCGCCAAGGGCCAGGTCCAGCTGGCCCCGGAGGCGGCCGCCCGGCTGGTGCGCGAGGTCCGCTCGCCGGACAGCCCGGAGTCCCTCACCGGCCGGGAGACCGACGTGCTGCGAGCGCTGGCCACCGGGTTGACCAACCGGGAGATCGGCCGGAGCCTCAATATCGGCGAGCGCACGGTAAAGACCCACGTCAGCCACCTGCTCAGCAAGCTGGGCCTACAGAGCCGGACCCAGGCCGCGCTGTACGCGGTACGGATCGGCCTGGTGCCCGAATCCGAGCTCAGCGACAAGTCATGAGCCGCGGCGATCCCGAGGGCGCCGAACTGCTGGACAGCGAAGAGCTGCTGAAGGTCATGTTCGACCACTCTCCGGTGGGCGTCGCGGTCTACGACAAGAGCCTGGTCCTGCGCCGGTTCAACCGGCAGTTCACCCGGCTCGTCGAACAGCACGGGCCCAGCTCGGCGGAACCGGTGGTCGCCGGCCGCAGCCTGTTCGACTACTTCCCGGGTACCGAGGAGAAGTTCTGGCCGCTGGCCGAGCGGGTGCTGGCCGGCGAGACCCGGTTCTACCGGGGTATCCCCCACGAGCTGGGCGATGTGCTGGCGCACTGGGACCTGGTGCTGTCGCCGCTGCACCGGGACGACGAGGTGATCGGCATCGTCCAGGTTGCCATCGACGCGTCGGAGCGGACCGAGGCCGAGGCGCAGCTGCAGCACAGCGAGCGGCGGTTCCGGTCCATCCTGCTCAACTCCTCCGACGTCACCGTGGTGATCGACCCGACCGGGGCGCTGCGGTACGCGGCCCCGTCCCTGCGCCGGCTGCTGGACCTGCCGCCGGAGCGGGCGATGGGCACGGACGTGACCGTTCCGGCGCACCCGGACGACATCGCCTCGGTCCACGACGCGATCGCCCGGATCGTCGCCGACCCCGGAGACAGCGCCGCGTTCCGCTGCCGGCTGTGGCACGTGGACGGCACCTGGCACTCCTTCGAGGTGGTGCCGGTGAACCTGCTCGACGACCCGGACGTCGAGGGCATCGTGCTGCACGCCAGGGACATCACCGAGCGCACCGAGGCCGAGGCCGAGCTGCGCCGCCGGGACGCCATTCTGGAGGCCGTCCGCTTCGCCGCGCACCGGTTCCTGGAGTCGCACTCCTCGTGGCGGGTGCACATCCACGAGGTGATGGCCCGGCTGGGCCTGGCCGCGGCGGTGAGCCGGGTGTACATCTTCGAGAATTTCCGGGGCGCCGACGGTTCGCAGTGGACCAGCCAGTCGCACGAGTGGGTCGCGCCAGGCATCGCGCCGCAGATCGACAATGCGGACCTCGCCGCGATGTCCTTCGTCGACGCCGGGTTCACCGAGGCGGCCGCGCTGCTGTCCTCGGGGGAAGTGGTGGCCGGGGAGGTCGCGGACCTCCCGGAGAACGAGCGGGCGCTGCTGGAGGCGCAGGGCATTCTGTCCATCGTCCTGGTGCCGGTGTTCGTGGACGGCCGGTGGTGGGGGTTCATCGGGTTCGACGAGTGCAGCCGGGTGCGGAAGTGGTCGACCACCGAGATCGACGCACTGCGCGCCGCGGCGAGCACCCTGAGCGCGGCGGTGCACCGACAGCGCGCCGAGGACCAGCTGCGCGAGCAGCAGATGCAGTACCGCCAGGTGTTCGAGGCCACCGGCGACGGTCTGGTGATCACCGACCTGGACTGGAAGCTGGTTCGCGCCAACCCGGCCTTCTACCGGATGCACGGCTACCGGCCCGACGAGTTGCTCGGCCGCCAGGCCACCACCTGGATCCACCCGGATTACCACCAGTCGCGGACGAACTACACCGCCGCCATCATCGCCGGGGAGCGCCCCCGCACGCACGCCATCGACGTGCGCAAGGACGGCAGCACCTTCCCGGTCCAGGTGCACGGATCGGCGTTCACCTTCCAGGGCCGCCCCCACGTGCTGGGCGTGGTGCGCGACGACACCGAGCGGACCCAGGCGTTCGAGCTGCTGGAGAAGCGCGTCTCGGCGCTGTCCACGGTGGCGGCCAGCCTCACCGTGAACCAGACCCTGGACGACACCCTGGAGGTGATCGCCCGGTCGGTGCTCGGCGCCACCCCGGCGATCGCCTGCTCGGCCTACGTGCTCGACCCGTCGACCGGGCAGCTGCGGGTGTACGCCGGGATCGGGCTGCCCGAGGGCTACGGCCAGGCGATGGAGCGCTGCTGGGACGAAGGCTCCGAATGGGCCGACCAGACGTTCTTCGCGCCGGAGCCACTGATCATGCGGGACGTGGTGCGCCGGGGCATGCAGGACCCAGGACTCGCCCCGCTGCACGGGCTGTTGGGCGAGGTGGAGTGGGACACCATCGCGGTGGTGCCGCTGGCCTCACAGGACCGCCGCTTCGGCTCGGTGAACGCCTACTACCCCCGGGGCATGGAGCCGTCGCCCGATGACATCGCCTTCCTCCGGGCGGTGGCCGACCAGGGCGCGGTGGCCGCGCAGAACGCCCGGCTGCTCGCCGAGGCGCAGAGCAAGGCCGGCCTGGAGGAGCGCCAGCGGCTGGCCCGGGAGCTGCACGACTCGGTCTCCCAGGCGCTGTACGGCATCGCGCTGGGTGCCCGTACCGCCCGCGCGCTGGCCGAGAACAGCCCCGACCAGGTCATCGAGCCGCTGGACTACGTGCTCTCCCTGGCCGAGGCGGGGATGACCGAGATGCGCTCGTTGATCTTCGAGCTGCGCCCGGAGTCACTGGCCGCCGAGGGGCTGGTCGCCGCGCTGGAGAAGCGGGTGGCGGTGCTGCGCGCGCGGCACCAACTGACCGTGAGTGCCCTGCTGGGCACCGAGCCCGAGGTGCCGCTGCCGCTCAAAGAGACGCTGTACCGGATCGCCCAGGAAGCCCTGCACAACGCGGTCAAACACGCGCACGCCTCGCACGTCGAGGTGCGGCTGAGCGTGCGGGAGGACCGTTTGGAGCTGGAGATCGGCGACAACGGGGTGGGGTTCGAGCCCGGCGACCCGCAGCCTGGTCATCTCGGCATGCAGTCGATGCGCGAGCGGGCCAGCGCGCATCGGGGTTCCATCGAGATCGAAAGTGAGATCGGCGCCGGCACCACGGTGCGCGCCCAGCTGCCCATCCCAAGCTGACCCCGGCGGACCGCGGGGTCAGTGCACTTCCACCTCGTCGCCCAGCTGCAGGGTGTTGTAGAACATCGCGGCATCGGCGTCGCTCAGGTGCACGCAGCCGGCCGAGGCGCGGGTCACGCTGCCGCCGTGGAAGGCAATGCCACCGTCGGCGAAGAACACCGACCAGAGCATCGGCGCGCCCTGCCCGTTGGGCAGCTTGAACTCCTGGCTCTTGTGGTTCTTGTCCTTCCACTGCACGTTGAACGTGCCGAGCGGGGTCTCCTTCCCTGGCCCGCCGGAGCTGATCGCCACCGGGCCGAGGGTGACGTTGCCCTGGTCGTCGATCAGCCAGGCCTGTTGCTTGGCCAGGTCCACACACGCGCGGGCGGCGTCGGTGCACGGGGTGGTCTCGTAGGTGGCGGGTTCCGGAGCGTCGGACGAGTCGTCGTCGGACGGGTTGTCGGACGAGCCGGAGTCGGAGTCGGACGAGCTGGTGTCGGAGCCGTTGTCCGAGTTGTCGTCCGCCATGGCCGGCACGGCGACGGCGAGCGCGGTGATGCACACGATCCCGATAATCACGGCAATTCGCGCCGATATCGCCGACCGCCAGCCCCGCGCTCCGAGGTGCCTTCCCATTCCCATCCTTCCCGCCGGATCCAGCGAGGTCAACGAGGGTGCCGGGCAAAGGTGACGGGCGGCAGCCACCCCTCGCGCGGGCCGTTCTCAAGCGATGGGCAACCTCCTGATGGGGTTTTCTCAGTTTGCGAGCGACAGACTTGGCCCGTGCGGATCCCCAGTTCACCCGGCTCCGCGCCGCCCTCGAAGAGCGACGAAGCCGACCCGCTCGGTGCGTCGCGGCCGGAGGCCGCCGAGGCGGCCGGGCCCGACGGCGGCGTGGACAGCGCGACC
>DATHIT010000699.1:0-2900 GCA_035489915.1 Pseudonocardia sp.
GAGGATCCGCCCCGGCCGCAGGCGGCCACCCCGACCAGCAGGGATGCGGCGGCGGCGATGAGGACGGCGGTGCGCAACCGGCGCCTGGTGATGGTGTGCATGGGGTGGTCCCTTCTGTGCTTCAGTGCTCAGCAGTGGTTGCGGCGTAACCCGGCGGCGCACAGGAGCCACGGCGCACCAGATGGCACGGGGGGTTGGCGCTGACCGGTGGCTCGCCCCGCAGCAGCGCGAGCATGGCCCGCACCGCCGCCTCGGCCAGCTCCGCCACCGGCTGGGCCACCGCGGTCAGTGGCGGGTCGAAGAGATCGAACCAGGGCGCGTCGTCGAAGGCGATCAACGACACGTCGTGCGGCACTCGCCGCCCGGCCCGCCGCAGTGCCTTCATCGCGCCGATCGCCATCAGGCCGTCGCCGGCGAACAGCGCGGTGGGCGGGCGCGACTGACCGAGCAGCCGCTCGGTCACCCGCTCGCCACTGGGTTGCCGGAAGTCCCCGGCGAGCACGGTGATGTCCGCGCGGCTGACCCCGTGCGCCAGCAGCCCGTCGACCAGGAGATCCCGCCGCTCCTGGCCGACCGGGGTGTCCAGCGGCGGCGCGATGATGCCGATCCGGCGGTGCCCGAGTCCGGCGAGCAGTTCGGCGACCTCGGCAAGCGCGGCCCCGGCCGAGGCGCGCACCACCGGGCAGCCGCGCAACCGGTCGGCCGTTGCACCCCGGCCGGGCACCACAATCGGCCGGTCCAGCAGCACCAACTTCGCCCCGGACGCGCCGGCCGCCTGGATGCCCGGGGTCATCGTGGCGGTGGGCACCAGCATCACGCCGTCCACCTGGCTGCCGGCCAACAGACCGGACAGGTACCCGTCCTGCCGCTGGGCATCCTCGTCGGAGTTGCACAGCACCACCGAGTAGCCCTCCGCCGCCGCGGTCCGCTCGATCTGACCGGCCAACTCGGCGAAAAAAGGGTTGGCCACGTCGCTGATCACCAGACCGAGGGCACGGGTGGAGTCGGTGCGCAGCGAGCGGGCTCCGGCGTGCGGGCGGTAGCCGATCTGGCGGGCGATGTCGGTGACCCGCTCCCGGGTGGCCAGGGAGATCCGCGGGCTGCCGGCCAGCGCCAACGACACGGTTGCTTCGGAGACTCCGGCCAGGCGCGCGACGTCGCGCATCCGGATCGCCACGCGCCACCCCCACTGGTGTTGATCATGCTAAAACGATTGAACGAACCGTCGCACGATCGAGGCCGGAATGGAAAGCGTCCGCTCGGGTTAACCCTTCACGCTGCGCACTCCCTCGGTTACACCTGGATGCCGCCTCTGGCGCGTGCCCGGGGCTCCGCGCCGAGGTCGACCTCTGGCGCGCGCGAGGCTGCGCCGAGGTCGACAACAGTCCCTTTTGATCTAGCTCGAACCAGACTCCTGTCGACCTCGGCGACGGCGCACCGACCTCGGAAGGTCAGGAACCGGCGGTACTCGGCGCGGCGGCCGCGGGGCTGGGCGCCACGCTCGCGCAGGCCGCCCGAGCGGAGTCCCAGGCCTGCTGCGTCACGCCGGGCGGCGGGGTGGACATGTCGCGGTGACGCCCCGCTCCGCCCCCGGCCGGCGCCGATCCGCCGGTCGCTCCAGGAGTCGCCCCGGGAGCCGCGCCAGGAGCCGCGCCGGCGCCGCGAGGATGGCTGGCCAGGGTGACTCCGTGCTCGGACAGGCACTGCTGGAACGCCTGCATCTGCGCCGACCTGGGGTGGGCACCGCTCCCGGCGCCGCCACTCTCGGCAGCGCCACCACCGGCAGCGCCACTACCGGCGCCGCCCGAACCGCAGGCCGCGGCGCCCAGCAACATCAGCGCGGCGAGCGGGGCGACCGTCGCCCAGCGGATCCGACGGGTCATTGAACTTGCGATAACTGAGCTGGACATGTCAGTCCCTTTCGTCTGACCGCACCGCGAGTTCGGCGCGACAGACGATCAACTTGGTGGTGCCGGCTGTGCCTCAGCTGTTCGATTGCTAGGCGTGCGGATAGCCCTACATCCGGGCCGGGTACTCTGAGTCAGTACTGAGAAAGCGCGCACTCAGAATTCTCACAGGCTTTGCATAGCGTGTTGAACAATGTTATGAAGACGCCGCCGGCGCCCGTTCTTACCCCCTCTGACGGGCGCCGGCCCATTCGACTTTGCTCCCCGAAAGGATTTGGTTTGGCGATGCGTGTATTGCACACCGCCGGCCGGGCCGCCCTGCCGTTGGTCGCCGCGGTGTTCGCGGTCGGGCTGGCCAGCGCTCCGGCCTGGGCCAGCACGCCGGCTCGGCCCGGTCCGCCCCCGCCGAACCCGTGGGTCCGCGCCGAGCAGTGCCGCCACGATGGCGGACACCTGGTCAGGGACCGGCGGGACCGCAACCGGTGGCACTGCGAGGGCGGCCGCTGGAACGGGCACGACGCGCGGTTCTGAGGTACCGCTCGATCAGTGCGACGGGGCCCTGGCCGGGGGTAGCCGGTCAGGGCTTTCGTCGGGCAAATGCGAGTTATTGTTGCCGGTGTGAATTTTGTTAGCCGGATTCGGTGGCGGTATTCGCGAGTTGAATCGCCACATCGATAATCATGTCTTCCTGGCCGCCGACGTAACCGAGCTCGCCGCAGCGGCGCAGGATCTGGTGCGCGGGCACCTTGTAGCGCTCGGCGGCCCGCTCGGCGTGCAGCAGGAATGACGAGTAGACGCCGGCCCAGCCCTGCACGATTGCATTCCGGTCCATCTTCGGCCAGCGCCGCAGGTACGGGTGCACAACGTCCTCGGCGGCGTCCAGCAGGGCGAGCACGTTCAGGCCGGTGTTGATGCCGAGCCGGTCGAACACCGCGGCCAGCAGCTCGGTCGGCGTGTTCCCGGCGCCGGCGCCCAGCGCGCACAGCGAGCCGT
>DATHIT010000700.1:0-12239 GCA_035489915.1 Pseudonocardia sp.
AATTCGGGCTACCTGATTGAGCGACTGCTCTGTAAGGACCCCGAGATCGCCTACAATGATGTCGCTTCCTGGCGGTATTCGGAAATACCGTACGCGCTTGGCTGTGACGATTGGTTCACCGCTCGCGTCACGACCTGCGGCGAGCTGGACGAGGCATTGATAGAGGCCGAGCAGGGTGGGCGTGCCGCCTACATCGAGGTCGTTACGGACGCCTACGCGGCTTCGCCCCTCTCCTGGAAGCTGCATGAAAACGTCAATTCGTTCTACACAAGCTAGCGCCGCGCCGGGGTAGTCAGGAGCGGGAGAAGTATCTCGGTGACCACGGCCTCGATCTCGGCGTCGGTGAGCGTCCCGCTCTCCATGTGCTCGGCGATCAGAAGTCGAGGCCCGACCGCCGCTATTCTCGGCCGGACAGCCTCGGGGACGACCTCGCCGCGCTCCACGCCGGCCCGCAGGATGTTCATCACGATCTCGAGGCGCGGCTCCACCAGGAGACGCTGGATCTCGGCAAACAGTTCGGGGTATCGCGGACGCTGAGTCATCAGGGGCCGCAAGGCTCGGCCGTGCGGTTGGTCGAGTGTCCGGGCGAAGCCGCGAAAGGTCGAGATGAGGTCCGACCGCACCGATCCGGTGTTGGGCGGACGAGGCTCACCGAATCCGGCGGACGGATCAGTGAGCGCCTCCAGGAGGAGTTCCTTCGGATTGCTCCAGCGGCGGTAGAGCGAGGCCTTACCCGCACCAGCTCGGATCGCGATCTTGTCGAAGCTCAGCTCTTCGAAACTGGTCTCGGCAAGTTCGGTCAGGGTGGCCAGGTAGATAGCCTGCGTGAGGTTGGTTCCACGCCGGCGGGTGTTCTGGCTACCCGGTCGCGAGGCGACCGACGACGAGTCAGGCACTGTTCCCACGCTATGTGTCTACCCGCAGCCGCTACCTGGATGACATGGGGGGCCGCGCCGCTGGGCTCATCGGGCGGCCGACCTCCTGGCCAATCCGGCGGCAACACCCGTTATTCGCCGACTGCGGCAGTAGCCGCGGCGGCCGCCAGCTCCGCACTCATGGCGTGGCTGCGGTCAGCTTCGGCGGGTGAGGGGTCGCGGCTCAACAGCCGGATCATCAGTCGGGCGCCTCGACCGTCGTCATCCTCTCTGGGCACGCCGGCAAGGATGTGCACATGGCGGACCTGCTCGCCCATGGAAAGGCTGTAGACCCGGTCTTGGCCGGTGACCGTTTGGAGCGCCCGATAGGTGCGACGAAGAACGCCTCCGAGCTCCTGTGCCTCGGGTTCGTCGAGATCGGCCAGTGATTCGATGTGGCGCACGGTCTGGATCAGTATCCATCCCGGCACCGGGAGCAGCGGGTTGCTGGACACAGCCCATCGCTGCCCGCGCAGAACCCAGCCCCCCTCGGGCTGGGCAGGAACCGTCACTCGGTCGCAGAGCATGCACGGCCTCGTCATATCTTGCGGACCACCCTGTTCCGCAGGGCTCCGATGCCTTCGATTCGGACTTCCACTATCTGTCCTTCGGTGAGGAATCGCCCCGATGTCATACCGATGCCGCTGGGGGTGCCGGTCAGGATGACGTCGCCGGGGTCGAGCGTGGTGTGCCGACTTATTGTTGAAATGAGCGTCGGCAGCCCGAAGATAAATTCCTCGGTCGTAGTGTCCTGGCGTATCTCGCCGTCAACGAGAGTGGTGATTCTCAGGATCGGGTTCGGGCCCGTTTCCTCCGGAGTGAGCATTGCCGGACCTAGCGGCTTGAATGTCGCGAATCCTTTGGCCAGACCGACGCGTTCATGAGGATCGGCCGTCACTCGCCCGTGTCCCAGTTGAACATCGCGCGCGGAGACGTCGTTGGCGATCGTCAGGCCCGCGACGTGGCTCCAGGCGTCTTCTTCGGTGATCCCGGCCGCGGTACGTCCGATGATGACGGCCAACTCGCCCTCGTAGTCGACCTCGTCGGGGGCGGCGTCGGGAAGATATACGTCTTCGTAGGCGCCGGTGACGGCGCTGCCAGGTGCATAGCCGAACTGAGGCACGCTCGGCAGCTCCGCTCCGATCTCCGCCGCATGCCCTCGGTAGTTGAGCCCGACGATGACGAACTTTCCCGGACGCACCGGCGGCTCGACCTGGACGGCGTGGAGGGGCACCGTCATGCGCACGGTTGCCTCCATCGCGCGCGGGAATTCTCCCGCGCGCACGAGTTCATCCAGGGTCGCCCCGCCCACGTCGAGTAGTTCGAACCCGCACTCCGTCATCCGCGCGGGACCTTCAGACGTCGCCGCAATCACCACGTCGGTGCCACAATTTCCGAGGGAATCTCACCGGCACGCCTACGTCGGATAAGCTGATCTGGATCGAATAGCACCCCGATGGGGTTCTTGGCAAAGGACTCCGACTCCATGAACTTGACACCTTCCGCGACGGTGTCAAAATTGTCGATCTGCAACTCGATCTTGTTCCCGTCGGGGTCCTTGTAGTACAGAGAAGTCGTGGTCCCATGGTTGATCGTCAACACCGGGACGATACCTTCTTGGCGGAGCCGACCAAAATTGTCCAGCAACTCATCGAGCGAGTTGAAGGTAAACGCGATGTGACCTAGACCGGTCGGCGGGCCAGCGAGCGCGGCAAGTGGACCTTGGACAGCTGGCGCTTCCGGGGCTGGACCTGTGTGCGGCGGCAGCTCTCCCACTGATCCAGGGTCGTACGCCTGCGCGGATTCGCGCAGATCTGCGATGGCGATTCTGTGATGCTCCTCATCGTAGGTGAGGAAAACCGTACTTGGATTCTCGTGAACGACATGGGCATCGAGCACCCGGAGATACCATGCGCGCATCTGTTCGAGCTTCTCGGTGTAGAGCACTACATGGGCGAGTTTCGCCGGCGACGACATTACCTCACTCCTCTTCTTATTCTGTCCGACCTCCGATCACGTGGTAGCCGACCGGCTGGCGTCAAACTTCAGCGCACACAGCAGCGTAAAACTTGACCTGACTCCAAGTCAAGTTGACGGACCTCACACAGCCCGACCCGCACTGACACATCGGCCCGGAATGCCGTGACGAGCCACCGATGCTGCGTTGGAGCGGGAGCCTGTGCTTGTCGAGCTATGCGGACAACCTGAGCTCGACGACCGCGGCATAGACGTCCTCGCGCACGGACTGCACGGTAGTCAGCACAGCCACGATGGCGGCGTAGACAAGCTGCTCGAACTCCGCGTCGCCGAGGTCGCAGTCGTGGGCAAACCAGTCAGCGGTCGCCTCGTCGAACATTCCCATTATGGCTCGGATAGCGACACGCAACGGCGGAGGGGGCCCCGTGTCGAGGTCCAACATTTCAAGGATGAACTCAGCGCCGGCTCGGCGTCCGCGCTCGAAGAGCCTGTCCAGCTCTGGGTCCTGGCCGCCGGCCCGCATCAATGCGAGCATCGTATGAACATTGTTGCGCCGATACTCGATCTGCCGCCGAAGGAGCCCCCTGAGCCGCTCCTCTTTCGTTCTCTCGCCTTGCCGAGGCTTGTGGAGATCCAGAATCTCCTGCAACACCTTCTCCACGACCGCCAGATACAGGCCGCGCTTATCCTTAAAATGATAAAATAGCAGCCCGTGCGCAACTCCAGCAGCCGCCGCGATATCGTTGATATAGATATCGTCGTACGGCTTGTGCGCAAAGAGCTCAGCGGCGACGGCAACGAGCGCGGCTCGACGTTCTCCCCGAGCGGGCGTTGGTCGCCTCCTAGCACTCATACGCTCACCCCCTGGCAGCCTGGTCCAGGCAAGACTAGTGCCAGACCGACACGAGCTAGGCGAGCCGCGGGAATAGCCTCGCCGCGTTCGCGCGGTCGACACCGGCAAGGTCTGCCTCGGTGAAGCCCTCGAACGTGGTCAGGTTGGCGATGTTGTGCACCACCGTCCGCTCTGGCGCGGCGGGCCAGTCAGTGCCGAACAGGACGTGGTCAGGGCCGGTAACCTCCAGAGTGGGCAGCAGCGAGTTGCGGCTGCCGGCCAGGGCGGTCTCGTAGTAGAGCCCTCGTAGCACATCAGCCACGTGAGATGGGCCGATGTCGGCATCCTCCGGTCCCCGACCCATCTCGGTGTGCTCGCCGATTCGCCAGCCCAGCGTGGGCAGCACGCCCCCGCAGTGGGCCAGGATGAGAGTCAGTCCGGGGTGACGTTGGAAGACTCCGGTGTAGATGGCGTTGGTCAGAGCCCGCGCGGTGTCGACCGGGAATTCGATCACTGAGCTGGGTCGACCGAAGCCCAGTTCATCGATGTGCGGAGAGTCCTCGGGGTGCACGAACACCGGAACACCCCGGTGGGCCAGTTCGGCGAGAATCGGTTCGTAGAAGGGCTGTCCGAAGTACTTGCCGTCGGCATTGGAGGTCAGCACCACGCCGTCGAGGCCCAGCACGTCGAGTGCGTACTCGATCTCGGCGAGCGCATGCTCGGGGGTGTCGACCGGCACGGCCGCGAAAGCGCCGAAGCGACCGGGGTGGTCCTTGATCAGGGCCGCGTACTCCTCGTTGAGCTCCCGGGTGAACCGGACAGCGAAGTCCGTGGCGCCAGGCGGCCCGGTGAACGACGACGGAAGCGACATGATCTGGGCAGCGATCTCATGGCGGTCCATGAACTCGATGGCAGCCTCAGGGCTCCACTGCACTTTGATCTGGTACCCGCCGGTGATCTTCTGGTTCGTTCGCTGGGCGAACCTCGCCACTGCTCCGCCGAGATAGTGGGTGTGCACGTCGATCCGTCTGCGTGACATCGAAGCCATCCAAACTTAAGAGACAATATTGTTCTCTATCATCTGCGACCTTAGCACCGCGACCCGGTCAGTCGCCCGTAGCGATGCCGTTGATCAGAACGTCGGCGACGTGTTCCGCGTAGACGCGTACCTGGGCCGGATCCCCCGAGCCCAGTTGGATCTCCATCCGAGCGGCCATCCCGGCCTGACCAAAAGGAGCTGACCCCCCTGAAGTCACCAGGAAGTACAGCACCTCCACCGGAATCGGTTTCATTCTTCCGGTTCGCTGCAGCTCCTCAAATATCGGCATGAAACGCGACAGCACCGGACTGATGTAGTTGTCGTACAAATAGTCCAGCCGGTCGCTTGAAGCGGCGCCTTCCAGAGTGGCGAGACTCGCCAGATAAGGTCTGGTCGCCGAGTATTCAATGAAGCTGCAGACAAACTTCCGGAATCGCTCCATCGGGTCGTCCGACTCATCGTCGGCGTCCTCCAGATACACCAGCAACGGACCAAAAGCCCAATCGGCCACCGCGCGCCACAGATTCTCCTTGGATCCGAAGCGCTGGTAGAGAAGGTTGCGACTGACGCCCAACTGGTCATTGACCGTCCGCAGCGAAACTCCGTCGTACCCCTGAACGGCGAACGCCTCTGCTGCCGCAAGCATTATCTCGCTCATCGGGGCAGGCTCGGCCCCCTTGGGAGGGCGCCCCCTCGGTCGGGCGACACGGCGCGAAGCAGCAGACATGACTGAATCATATCCTCGGTCGGGGTAGGTCGTGTCGATCACCGTATCGCATTCACCTAGCGAGCTTGTCAACCGGCGCAAATTTCGCTTCGCCGCCTTCAAGATTCTTGCGGAGGAATTCCTGCCGGGCCATCCGGTGGACCTGATCAATCCAGCCGGCTACACCCGGGATATTCCGGCGCGCCGTTTCCCGAGCGAAATTCGGGAGGAATCGCGCCAGCGGTGCGTAGCGGAACAGCCCGGGGTCGGGGAGCCCAGATGCCTTGTGCAGGTCTGGGCCGAGATAGAACATCGCGTGACCGAGCTGTGCCTGATACCTCAGATTTCCCACGACACGGCGCAACCCCCGCGCGTCCTCGGGAGGCAGGTAGGTATTCATGAACGACGTGCACAGGTTCTCCGTGTCGGGCCCGAATACGGGTTCCTCCGCGAGCGAGGCGAGCAGCTGTGCCCGGAATCCGTCGGCCGCCGTCTCCGGATACCAGGGCGGTTCGGCCCCCATGAGATGCCCCACGTACCGCCAGTGGTGCATCATCGCGACGACGTCCTGGTCGCTCGGTCGGTAGCCGAGTAGCTTCAGCTGCTGCCCGGGCCACTGGGTAGTGAGGATCAATGTCTGGAACAGGCCCAGCTGGCTGATGGGTACTCCCAGTTCCTCCCGGTCCCATTCGGCGTGCGGCAGCAGAGTGTGTCGGATGATCGAGTGCAGCACGCGCACCATGACCGCCGAGCGCCGCCCGACGCCGCCGGGGCGCATGGCGCTGGGCTCGGTGGTGTCGGTCCAGAGCCGACACGTCTCCAAGAACCGGTGAAAGGCCGAGTTTCCGGTGTAGGCGCCGGTGAGTGCGAGGGGCGTCTTGATGCTACGGGTCGCGTACCCGGCAAAGGAGATCATGCCGAAGTAGGGATACAGCTCCGAACCGTATCGGCGGAACACCTCGGCACCGTGCTCGACCGCCGTCCAGTCCACCCATTCGGGATCGGTGTTGATCTGCCCGAACAGGGCGAGGAGTTCCGGCGAGGGGTCGTCAACACTCTCGATTCCCCCCTTGAGCGCCTGCTCCACGTCTTTCCTGGCGCGGGCCTTGCCCTCCCGGGTGGCGAAGGCCGCGTTGATGTACGCGTCCCCCAACCTGTCTCCCCTGTTCATAGCAATACCGAACTGGCGAATGATGTCCTCCGGCAGGTCGAGCCGGCTCTTGGCGTACTGCTCCAGCTGCCACCGCAGGGACTGCCCGAGCGGCGAGTCGATCTGGCGGGGGAAGGCGAATGCGCGGGGAGTCGGTACAGCGGTGGAGTTCTGTGCGCTGCTGGAAGGTTTCGCGTCACTGACCTGCTTCATGGTTTCACCATTTCACCTGGATTGTGCTGACAGTTACTGGTGCGTTTCCGGCGCGGCGGAGTCGCTCCCGGCAAGCAGTGCCGCGACATCGGCCGCGGTGCGGTCCGCCGATGGCTGATCGACGAGAGACTGGTCGCGTCGGAGGAGCCGGTCGAGAAACTCTCTGCCACGCACCCCGTGGCCGGGCGGCCCCATCAGGATGTGTGTGTGCGGGACTCGTTCACCGAGCGAATACGTGTAAATGTGCTTCGTGTCCGTTGCTCTCGCGAGGGCGGCGGAAACGCGGGAGAGGACCGGACCAAGCGTCTGCGCCTCGGCCGTATTCAGGGTGCCCAGTCCTTCGGTGTGCCGCAGGGTCTGCACGGCGACCCAGCCGGGGACCTGGAGGGCGGGATGCGGCGAGACACCCCAGCAGGACGTCTCCAGTACCCAGCCGCTGGAGGCGTGCAGCGCGCGAGCGCGGTCGCACAGGGCGCAGGAGGTGTTCATGTCGTCACCGCCGGGGTCGGTTCCGCGTCCACCAGCGTGCTGGTCAGGGTGCCGATGTTCTCGATTGTCACGGTGACGACGTCGCCGCCGGAGAGGAATCGGCCGTCAGCCAGGCCGACCCCACCCGGCGTGCCGGTGAGTACGACATCTCCGGCTTCGAGGGTCAGGAACGAGCTGATGCGCGCCAACAGTTCGGGGACGGTGAACACGAGTTCCGCGGTGGAGGAGCTCTGTCGGACCTCAGCATTGACTCGGGTGGTGATGCTGAGCGCGCCGCGGCAGCGCAGTTCATCCGTGGTCAGCAGAGCCGGGCCAAGGGGTTTGAAGCCGTCCAGTGCCTTGGCCAGCGCGGGGCTGGCCATGGGCAGCGTCGGGTTCTCTCCGAACTGGATGTCGCGTGCCGAGATGTCGTTGGCGACCGTGCCGCCCGCCACGAAGTCCCATGCCGATTCTTCCGGGATGTCCCGTCCGGTGCGCCCGATCACGATGGCGAGTTCGCCTTCGTAGTCGACCTTCCCGGCGGCGAATCCCGGCATGGTGACCGCGGCGCCGCTGCCCGTGACGGCGGAGCCGGGCACCAGGTGGAAGCGGGGGAAGGTGGGCAGCGGGCTGCCGATCTCCGCCGCGTGATCGCGGTAGTTCAGGCCAACGATGATGATCTTCCCGGGGCGGCGGAGCGGCGCGGCGACGGTGACCTCCTCCCAGGTCGCTGCTCCGCGCGTCTTGTGGTGTGCCAGCTCCGCCAGTCCCCCCGCGACGATGTAGTCGTCGAGTGACCGCCCGGGGGCGGCGAGCAGCTCGAGGCCGCCGTTCACCACACGCGCGATGCCCTGGTTTGTCTGTGCGAACAGCAATTGGTCTCCGTTCTCAGCGTTCCCAGACCATTGCGTTCATATCCCGGCCAGCTTTGTGGCCTTCGAGAAGCCGTTCCGGGTCGACGGGAAAGCCGCTGGGGTTGTTCCTGAACTGAGGGGTTGCCATGAAGTCCTGCATTCCCCGCTGCGAGGAGAAGGGGTGGACCGAATCTCCGACATTGCTACTCCTTCAGGCCGGGCCGTGGATCAGCACCGCCTTGACGGCGGCGCCCGAGCGCACGTCCTCAACGGCGGTGTTGATCTCGTCCAAGGGGTAAGTGCGCACCAGGAGCTCAACCGGAAATCGCCCTCGGAGATTGAGTCCCAAGATCCGCGGGACGAGTACGGCCGGCGCCTGGTGTCCGACGATGGAACCGGTCACGGTCCGACCTTCGAGCAGGGCGAACGCGTTGATGCTCAGGTCAGCGCCAGGGGGTGGCACACCGAGGATCGCCGCACTGCCCAGGGGGGCCAACGCTGCCACCGCGTCGGACATCACGTGGGGGATGCCGGTGGACTCGACGCTGAAGTCGACCCCGACGGCGCCGGTCAGTTCGCGTATCGCCGCGACGGCCGAAGTGGCCTTCCCGTCGAGGAGATCGGTCGCGCCGAGGCGGGCAGCCAGATCGAGCCGGGAGGGAAGCGGATCGCTCACGATGATCCGCGCGGCGCCAGCCACTGCCGCGGCCATGACCGCGCTGAGGCCGACCGAACCGGCGCCGAAGATCGCGACGGTGCTGCCCGGTGTTACCCGCAGCGAGTTCCAGACTGCTCCAGCCCCGGTGATGACACCGCAGCCCAGCGGAGCGAGTACATGATCAGGCAGCTGCGTCTCCGGGACGCGAACGAGGCTGCTGGGGCGGCACAGACTCCTGCTGGCGAACGAGGACTGTCCGAAGAAATGGTCCCGCACCGGTTCGCCGGCGGCGTCGCGCAGTCCGACCGAGCCGTCAGCGCGCTGGGCGCCGAAGTTGAGCGGGAAATGCTGAGGGCAGTAGGCGGGCAGGCCACGTAGGCAGTTGCGGCACGTCCCGCAGAAGCTGAAGCTGGCGATCACTCTGTCTCCGGGACGGAAGTCGATGACCGCGGAGCCGACCTCCTGGACCACTCCGGCGCCTTCGTGTCCGGCGACGACAGGTAGTGGAGTGGGCAGGTTCCCGGCCGCTACTTCAAGATCCGTGTGACAGAGGCCCGCGGCGGTGAACCGCACCAGTACCTCGTCAGCGCGAGGACCCTCGAGGCGCAGCTTTTCGACGCGGAAGTGTTCCTCGTCCAGCCGCGACACCGCCGCGGTCACCGCATCCATGGCAAGGCCTTTCCATCTCGAGCACGAGGACAGCCGGGGCCCAGATCAGGGCACGCTGGGCGCCTCGGAGACCCCATGGCAGGCGTCGTCCCTGATGTCCGGTGATCAACCCTACGCTGTTAAAGTGTTGCTGGTCAATTTTTTGTGCAGGCCTTTTGGCCACAGGGCGGCGGCGTGAGTCGCCGCTCAGCCCCTCAAACCACCGCGGAGGTAGCTCGAAGCCCGACCTCGCTCCCCCTAGTGACCGGCCATGGGCAGTGGATGTGCACGCCCACTTCACACCCAGCCACATCGTATTCGGAACCGACTACCCGGCCGCGGGAGCGAGCGTCATCGACTCGAGCTTGGCGGCTCTGAGCAAGACTCAGCTCCTCACCGAGGCGGAACTATTCGCGGTGGCTACCAACGCAATCCAGATCTTTCCCTCGCTGAGGGACAGGATTCCGACCAGCTAGCCCCAACGTACCGATTGCGAGAAGGCCGGGAACCGCTGCAGTTCTTCGGCAATACGCTGCGCGGCGGTACGGAGCCCGGATAGGCGCGTCGAGACGAACTCCTCCTCGGTGAGGTAACCACTCGGCGTCACGCAGCTGACCGCGCCGACAACGGCCGTGCCGTCGAAGATCGGTACCGCGATTCCGGTGATCCCGTACTCCAGCTCGTCGATCACGACGGCGTAGCCGCGGTGGCGGACCTCGTTGAGAATCTCCCGGAACCTCACCTGAGAGGTCTCGGTCCGATCGGTCCTCGCTTCCAGGCTGGCACCGGAGAGAAATTCGTCAATGCCGGCGGCATCGAGGTGCGCGAGGATGGCTCGCCCCGCGGCGGATGCGTACGCGACCTCACGGGTCCCGTTTGTCACGGTGAACCTGTAGAGGCGTCGGGCCGGCACGTAACAGACCTGGATGATGTCGTCACCGTCCAGGACGGCCAGTGATGAGGCGTCGCCGACGGTGTCACGCAGGTTCTGCAGGTGGGGCTGGGCGATTTGGGCGATGTTGATCGAGCTCAGGTAGCCGGCGCCCAACTCGAGGATGGCCGGCCGCAACATGAATTGTTTGCCGTCGTGGCCGGCATAACCCAGCCGGACAAGGGTGAGCAGGAAACGGCGGGCGACCGCGGGGCTCAGGCCGGTAGCGGCGGCGACCTCGGTCAGCGTCATCTGCGGCCGGTCCTGGCCGAAGGCCCGAATCACCGCCAGTCCACGGGCGAGCGAACTGACGAACTCTTCCTTGTCAGCACTCTCAGGTCCCCTTGACGGCATAGCGAGGCACCTCTTACCCACATGACCGCCACACTCGGGCGCCTCAGCGATCAGTCTGCGGTTCGCACCCGGCAACTCGACGACCTGACGTTGACCTACGTGGTCGACGGGTCAATGGCGATGAACAAGGAGGAGTTCCTCGCGAGCATCCCTGCTTCGTACTGGGCGGATCACCCCGACGCGGTGACCGCCGACGGGCGAGTGGCAATGTCGTGCGGCGGGCTACTCGTGCAGCGCGGCGACCACCACGTGCTGATTGATGCCGGCTACGGCCCCGCCCGCGAGACAACGCCATGGGCCGAGATCAACTGCGGCGCAATGCTGGAAACCCTAGCGGCACTGGGACACACCCCCGCCGACATCGATGTGCTGGCCCTGACCCACCTGCACGTCGACCACACCGGCTGGGCGTTCATCACAAACCCCGGCCAACCCCCACAACAGACCTTTCCGAACGCCAGCTACCTGGTGTCAGCCGAGGAACTCGCCCCGCACGAGCACGGCATCAACCCGCCGGGGAGCTCACCGCTCGAGCAGATCGAGCCCTTGGAGAAGATCTGCACAACCTTCGCCGACGCCGAGGAGGTCGCTCCGGGCATCGTCACCGTCGTCACCCCTGGGCACAGCGCCGGCCACACCTCCTACGTGGTGACCTCGGCACGAGGACGGCGCGTCGTTGCCTTCGGCGATGCCTTTCACATCCCCGCCCAGTTGACCAATCCCGGTTGGAATTCGGCACCTGATGTGGACACCGAGCGGGTGCTCATCGCCCGCGCCCGCATCACCGCCGAACTGGAACAGCCCGACACGATCGGCTTCGGCTTCCACTTCGGCGACCAGGCATTCGGGCGGATTACCCGCGATGACGCGCGGATGCCTACTTGGACACCTGTACCGGCGGCCGCGGTGATGCCGACCCCCCGCCCCTTCGGGTAGCCGGTTCGGCGTGCAACCAGACGACGACTACAAGGAGCGAGTGATGAAGATTATCGCTATGGAAGAAGCGTTCACTGTGCCGGGAATGGCAACCAAAGGGGCTGCCCTGGACCAGCCGAGCCCATTTCGGCCCAGTGTGCTGGAGAACTGGGAACGGAGACTCCCCGACTTCACCGAATACCGTCTGCAGGACATGGACGAAAATGGCGTCGACGTGCAGGTGCTGTCGCTGACCAACCCAGGCGTCCAGATGCAGCCGGACGCCGCCATCGCGGTCTCCGACGCCCAACTCGCCAACGACGTGCTGGCCACCACCATCAAGGACAACCCCACCCGATTCGCCGGACTGGCCGCCATGCCCCTGCAAGACCCCGCCGCCGCCGTCCGCGAACTAGAACGCGCCGTCACCCAACTCGGACTGTCCGGGGTTCTGGTCAACGGCCACGTCCTGGACACCTACCTCGACGAACCCCAGTACCGGGTCTTCTGGGAAGCGCTGGCCGGGCACGACGTGCCGCTCTACCTGCACCCCAACAGCGCACCACTGGGCTACTCAGTC
>DATHIT010000701.1:0-2296 GCA_035489915.1 Pseudonocardia sp.
TGGCCGCAGATCGTGTTCACGTGGCCGGCCGGCGGCAACCCCAGGCCGTACCGGTGAGATCGTGTGCGGCCAGGCGGTTGGCCGGCGGTTCTGCCTGGCGATCACACCGGTACGGGGGATTGACTCCACCCACCCACGCGAAGAGCCGGCCAGGATCGTGGGGATGGGAATAAACATTCGAACGACGCTCACTCCACCTCGGCCCCCCTCTGAAAGCGGCTGGTCCGGTCGTGCGCACCGGGACTGTCTTCCTTGTGCGTTCGGGGTGACGAGGACCACAGTTCCCGCATGAGCAGCTACCTACTTGTCCATGGCGCGTGGGGCGGCGGCTGGGTGTGGGACGACCTGGCGCATCGGCTGGAGAAGGCCGGTCACCGAGTGACCGTGGTGGACCAGCTGCCCAGTGCGGGCACCGAGCCGGCATCTTTGGGGGACCTGACCGCCGATGCCAACCACGTCCGCAGAGTGCTAAACACCGTTGATGAGCCGGTCGTGCTGGTGGGGCACTCTTACGGCGGAATGGTCATTACCGAGCTGGCCGACCACCCGAAGGTCCGTCACAGCGTCTACCTGGCTGCCTTCTGGCCGCGGCGAGGGCAGTCCCTGCTGGACGTGCTGGGGGAAGGGCCGATGCCGAACTGGATCGTCCCGCGAGATGACGGCGCCTTGGAGATCACCGACGACTTCGAGCTTGCTCGTGATTCGCTTTGCGCGGACCTGGACCGGGACCGCGCCCGAGAGATGTTCTCGCGCGTCGTGCTGCAGTCGGCGACGGCATTCGGCGTACCGAGCACGGCGCCCGATCGAGGGCATCCGACCACCTACATGATCGCCGCACAGGAGTCAGATAACTGTATCCCGGTGGCCGCGCAGGAAGCGATGTCAGCGAACGCCAATGAGGTGGTTCGGTTGCCAGCCGCGCACATGGTGCAGCTCTCCCGGCCAGATGAGTTGGCTGAGGCACTCGGACGAATCTGACTGCAACGCCGCCGGAGACCCGCCGGCCACTCAATTACAAGAGAAGCGGCTGGGCTCTCGGCTGTGCCGTCTCGCGAGGTCAAGGCAGACGTGGTTCGGCGGAGCTAGGGCGAGCAGTGGATCTACGAGGCCAAGTTAGACGGCTTCTTGGCGGTGAAGCGGCGCAGCCCGTCGGACCTCGGCTTTGGCGAAGGGTTGAACATCGAACATCAGTCCGCTCAAGGAGCCGGGTCCGGGGTACATCACAGCGATACAACATGATTGGAAGTACCTCATGCGAGCAACTTTGCTCTACTCAGCTGGCGACGTGCGGGTAGAGGACGTGCCCGACCCAACGGTGCAGGACCCCACCGACGTCGTGGTGCGGGTGCTCCGCGCGGCCATCTGCGGGAGCGACCTGTGGCCCTACGCGTCAATGCCGGCCTCGGAGCAGGGCGAGCGCTTCGGCCACGAGTTCCTCGGCATGGTGGAGGAGGTCGGCCCGGAGGTGTCCGGGCTGAAGGCCGGCGACGTCGTCGTCGCGCCGTTCGTCTGGGCGGACAACACCTGTGACTTCTGCGCCGAAGGCCTGCACACCTCCTGCCGGCACGGCGGCCGGTGGGGGGCACCCGGCGTGGATGGCGGCCAGGGCGAGGCCGTCCGGGTGCCGCAGGCCCAGGGCACGCTGGTGAAGTTGCCCGTCAGCGAGGACTCCGCACTGCTTCCGTCCCTGCTCACCTTGTCCGATGTGTTCCCCACCGGACACCACTGCGCGGTGAAGGCCGGGGTCGGGCCACGCACCACGGTGACCGTGGTCGGTGACGGCGCGGTCGGGCTGTCGGCGGTGCTTTCCGCCCACCGGCTCGGCGCCGAGCGGATCCTGCTGATGGGCCGGCACACCGACCGCACCGACCTCGGCCGCGACTTCGGCGCCACCGACGTCATTGCCGAGCGTGGCGACGAGGGCATCGAACGGGCACGGGAGCTGACCGGCGGCGACGGCACCCACACGGTGCTGGAGTGCGTGGGCACGAAGAAGGCGCTGGAGATGGCGTTCGCCGTGGCGCGCGACGGTGGCGTAGTGAGTCGCATCGGTGCGCCGCAGTATGAGGAAGGGCCGATCGGGTTGGACATGTTCCTGCGCAACATCACGCTGACCGGCGGCGTGGCGCCGGCCCGAGCCTACATCGAGGAACTGCTGCCGGACGTGCTCGACGGCAAGATCGAGCCAGGCCGAGTGTTTGACCGCGCCATCAGCCTCGAGGAAGTCCCGGACGGCTACCGCGCGATGGCCAGCCGCGAGGCGCTGAAGGTGCTCATCCGCCCCTGACCCGGCTCG
>DATHIT010000702.1:0-21529 GCA_035489915.1 Pseudonocardia sp.
CCCGATGCAGCCGCACGTACCGGAGGTGCTGCTGACCGGGATGGCCCCGAGCGAGTACGGCTACGACATCGACGACGCGGCGCGGAAGCTGTCCAGGCCCGGCTACCACAAGATGGAGACCGGCTGGACCACGTTGGACAACGGTGTTGTGGTCGTCGCCTGCCACACCGACATGCCCGGGGTGACCGGGGAGATGTGGGACTGGTGGATGGGCTGGCACAGCTGCGAGTCGGCGCGCTACAAGCTGTGGCACCCCGACGCGCACCAGTACACCGCGGTGGCCGAGAACCGGCTGGCGGACCGCGCGCTGACCGACCGCCAGCGCTACGTCGGCAACGTCTCCTACGTGGACGAGTACGTCGGCGGTGTGCTCACCCCGCTGGCCATCCGCTTCGTCGAGCCGAGCTCACTGGGCTTCGAGGAGAGCCGCCCGGGCAACACCGTGATCGCCGGACGGGTCGGGTTGAGTGTCGCGCCGATCGCGATCGGTTGGCTGACCCACCAGGTCCGCGCCACCGACGGCGGCGCCGAGATGCGCAGCCGGTTCTTCCTCAACCACCTCGAGCACCTCGACCTGCCCGGCGAGGCGATCGCCACCCCGCCGGCCGACCGCGCGCCGGTCGGCGAGGGTGACCCGAAGAGCCTCGGCGTCGGGCTGCTCGCGCACTGCGCGGTCGAGATGAACCACCTCGCGTCCTTCCTGCCCGCGCTCTACGAGGAGTTCGCCGAGCCGACAAGGAGCCGAACATAAAGCCGGCACCGGCGACCGAGAAGGGCCGACGGACCCGCGCCCTGATCGTGGAGGCCGCGGCCCGCCTCATGCATGACCAGGGCATCGCGGCGACCTCGCTGGACGACGTGCTCGCGGCCAGCGGCACCGGGAAATCGCAGCTCTACCACTACTTCCAGGACAAGCGGGACCTCACCGTCGCGGTGCTGCGCCTGCAGTTCGACCGGGTACTCGCCGCCCAACCCTGCCTGCGTGACGAGCAATGCCACGACTTGACCCAATGGCGCGACGAGGTGCTCCGGGCCCACCGGGAGCACCACTTCGGCAACTGCCCGCTGGGCGTGTTCGCCGGCCAGGTCGACCGGGACCCGGTGCTGCGCGAGGAGCTCGCGGCCCTCTTCGACCAGTGGCAACAGGCGATCGGCGAGCTGCTGCGGCGGGCGCTCGAGCAGGGGCGCGCCCGCCCCGACGTGGACCCGGCCGACGCCAGCCTCGCATTGCTGTCCGCTCTGCAGGGCGGCACGCTGCTTTCCCACCTGCACCGCGGCCCTGGCCCGCTGACCCGCGCCCTGGACGGGACCATCGCCCACCTCACCTGATCACCACAGCCACACTGAAGGAGCCGGTGTTCGACATAGGATCGCGACGCCGCCGGTCAGGGGGGAGGCGCGGCCGTGATCGATTCCTTGCAGGACTCCATCGAGAACCTGGCGCAACTGCTGCGCCGGTCGGTGTCCGTGGACGACTCCGACCTGCGCCTGGTGGCCTGCAGTACGCACTTCGGGGACGCCGACCAGCCCCGGCTGGACGCGCTGCTCGGGCGGACCGTGGACGACCGGACCCGCCGCTACCTGGTGGCGTCCGGATACCAGCAGTGGCGGGAGGCCCAGCGGATCCCCGCTCAGCCTGAACTGGGCACCGAGCGGGACCGCGTCGGGTTCCCGCTGCGGACGAAGTACCAGCTGCTCGGGGTCATGTGGGTGCTCGACGACGGCACGATGTCCGAGCAGCAGATGCGGCTGGCCGGTGAGACAGCCGACCGGGTCCAGTCGATCCTGGCCCGGCGGGAGCAGGAACAGGCCGAGTCCGACGCGCGGCAGGAGGACGCCGTTCTCGAGCTGCTCGCCGCCGACCCGGCGGCCCGCGCGACGGCGGCGACGCGGCTGCGCGAGCGCAACGGCTTCGACCGGGTCCGGGAGGTGGTGGTGCTCGCCTTGTCGACCAGGCCGGCGGAGGGAGACGCCCCCGGCCCGCTGGAGGACCCTCCCGACGTGGTCCTGCGCCGCGCGATCCGCTCAGCCACCCGGGGCCGGGCCGCGGTCGCGTTCGGCGTGCGCGGCGCCCAGGCGCTGGTCCTGCTCGGCGGCCAGCAACGGCCGGCCGGCGCCGACCTGCGCGAGCTGGCGCACGCCCTGCACCGGGAGGTCCAGCGGGGCAGCGGTGACCTGGGCGAACGGACCACCGTGGGCGTCGGCTCCGCCCGCGACGAGCTGACCGACGCCGCGGTCTCGTTCCGCCAGGCGCTCACCTCCGCCAGGGTCGCCGCCAAGCTCGGCCGGCCGACCGGGGTGTGGGGGGACGACCCGCTGGAGGCGCTGCTGGACGTCGTGGTCGTGGCGGACTGGGACGAGCAGTCCATCCCGGACGCGCTGCGCACCCTGTCCGACACCCAGTCCGGCGCCACTCTCGAGGTGGTGGAGACGTTCCTCGACCTGGCCGGCAACGTCGTCGCCACCGCCGAGCGGCTGCACGCCCACCGCTCGACGATCTACTACCACCTTGGCAAGTTCCAGGAGAGCACCGGATTCGACCTGGACGACGGGCGGATCCGCCTGCTGCTGCACCTGTGGTTCCGGGTCCGGCCGACGGTCACCGGGCGAACCCCGGCCGGCAGCTCTGGCCGCTGAGGCCGCGTCATCGGTCCGCCAGTTCGGTGAGGACCTGCTCGAGCGCGGACAGCCCGTGCGCGAGCTCGGCGAAGCTGGTGCTCAGCGGGGACAGGCCGATGCGCAGGCCGTCCGGCGTCCGGAAGTCGGGGATGACGCCGCGTTCCCACAGCAGCGCGGTCGCGGCGCGCGCGTTCGGGTGGGCCAGCGTGATGTGGCTGCCCCGGCGGGCGCTGGGCACCGGGCTGGCCAGGGTGGCGCCGAGCGGGGAGAGCAGGTGTTCCGCGAGTGCGATCGCGTACTCGGTGAGCGCGACGGACTTGTCCCGGATCGCCGGCAGCCCCGCGTCCTCCACCAGATCCATCATGTCGATCATCGGCTGCATGGCCAGGATGGCCGGCGTCCCGCTGAGGAACCGGCGGATGCCCTTGGCCGGCTGGTAGGACTCGCCCATCTGGAACGGGTCGTCGGCGCCCATCCAGCCCCAGATCGGCTGTTGCAGTCGATCCTGCAGCTCGGCTCGGACATAGCCGAAGGCCGGCGAGCCGGGCCCGCCGTTGAGGTACTTGTAGGTGCAGCCCACGGCCAGGTCCACCGCCCAGTTGTCCAGCTCGGTGGGGATCACGCCGACCGAGTGGCACAGGTCCCACAGCACCAGGGCGCCCTGCTGGTGGGCCACCGCGGTGATCTCCGGCAGGTCGGCGAGCCAGCCGGACCGGTAGGCCACGTGGCTGAGCAGCACCAGCGCGGTGTCCTCGGTGACCACCTCGCGCACCTGCTCCGGGGTGACCCCGGCGGCTGGATCCACGTCGATCCAGCGCAGCCGCAGCCCGCGTTCGGCGGCGATGCCCTGCAGGACGAACCGGTCGGTCGGGAAGTTGTCCCGGTCGCACACCAGCTCGCGGCGTCCGGGTTGGGCGTCCACCGCGGCCCGGATCAGCTTGTAGAGCAGCACCGTGGTCGAGTCGGCGATCGTGGTCTGCCCGGGCGCGCTGCCCAGGGCGATACGCCCCAGTGCATCGCCCACCCGCGTCGGCTCGTCCATCCAGCGCTCGTCCCAGCCACGGATCAGCCGTCCGCCCCAGTCCTGGTCCACGAACGTGCCGAGCCGCTCCCGGGTGACCCGCAACGGACGGCCCAGCGAGTTCCCGTCCAAGTAGGCGCGCACCTGCGCCGAGGGCACGAAGCGCTCGCGGAACCGGGCGAGCGGGTCGGCGGCGTCCAGCTCGGCCGCCCGGGACAACACGTCGGTGCTGGTCAACTCAGGCTCCGATCTCGGTTCGAACCGCGTACAGCTCAGGGAAGAAGGTCAGGTCCAGGGCGCGGCGCAGGAAAGCGACACCGGACGAGCCGCCGGTGCCGCTCTTGAAGCCGATTACCCGCTGCACGGTGCGCAGGTGGCGAAACCGCCAGGCCTGGAAGTTGTCCTCCAGGTCGACCAGGTCCTCGCATGCCTCGTAGACGCCCCACGTCCCGTCGCCCGGTTGTTGGCCGTGCTCGTAGATCTCCCGGAACAGCGGGATCAGCTCGGGGTGAGCCACCCAGGGCCGGGTGACGTCGCGGTCGAGTATCTCCGCCGGCACCGGGTGGCCGGCCCTGGCCAGGAACCGGAGGAACGCGTCGTACAGCGTCGGCTCGGCCAGCAGCTCGGCCAGCATCCGCTGTGCCGCCGGCTCGCTGTCGAACACCGGCAGCATGGCGGCGTTCTTGTTGCCCAGGATGAATTCCACCGCTCGGTACTGGGCGGACTGGAATCCCGAGGAGCTGCCCAGCGTGCCGCGGAACTGCGCGTACTCGGTGGGTGTCAGGGTGGCCAGCACCGACCACTGCTCGGTCAGCGTGCGCTGCACGTGCTTCACCCTGGCCAGGCATTTCAACGCCGGGTGCAGCGCGTCCGCGTCCAGGAACCCGCGCGCCCGGCGCAGCTCGTGCAACGTCAGCTTCAGCCACAACTCGGTGACCTGGTGCTGGATGATGAACAGCATCTCGTCGGGATGCGGCGGGTCGCTCTTCGGATGCTGCGCGTGCAGCACCGCGTCCAGCTCCAGGTAGCGCCCGTAGCTCATACCTGTGCCCAGATCCGTCCGGACACCGGCCTCGAGCGGACGAATCCCGTCCTCCAGGCTCATCGCTCGCCCCTCCTCCTCCCGGCACTCGACCTCGGCGTACAGCGTCACCCGGGAACCGCAACCAGTACAGCCGCACCGGGGAGCTGGTGCCTCGTCGCGCCGTCGCAGGTTCCCGCCGACTTCTCCGACGTATGCCGGAAGGTTCAGACCTCGTCCGGGTTGCGGTCGGGGCGTAGCCCGCGCCACGCGGCGTGGCGCAGCCGACCGTCGTGGGTGAGGGTGCGGTAGACCACCTCGCCGACCAGCTGGGGGTGTACCCAGTGGGCCTTGCGGGCGTCTTCGGGCGGGACCGGTTCGTCGAACGGGCTGTCCGGCCTGCGCAGGGGTTGGAGCTGGGCGAGCAGCTCGCGCAGCATCGCGTCGGTGAACCCGGTGCCGACGTGGCCCAGGTAGCGCAGCTGCCCCTGCTCGTCGTGGGCCCCCAGCAGCAGCGCGCCCAGGCTGCCGGCGCGTCGGCCTTCGCCGGACGTCCAGCCGCCCAGCAGCACCTCCTTGGTGTTCAGCAGCGCGGTTTTGATCCACGCGGGGGAGCGGCGCCCGGGTTCGTAGCGGGAGGTGCGGCGCTTGGCCACGACGCCCTCCAGGCCGTGTGCCCGGGCGATCTCCAGGGCTTGCCCGCCGGGCAGATCGGTGATCGAGGGTGGCACGTCGATCCGGTCCAGGGACTCCAGGCCGAGCTCGAGCAGCCGGGCCCGGCGGGTGTCGTAGGTCTGGTGCAGCAGCGATTCGCCGTCCACGGACAGCAGATCGAACACGTACAGCCGGACCGGCACCCGGGTGCGCAGCGCCTCGGACGGGGCGCGCACGTGCATGCGCTGTTGCAACAGGCCGAAGTCCGGGCGGCCCTGGGCGTCGAGGGCGACCAGTTCACCGTCGAGCAGCACCGCGTGCCCGGCGCCGAGCCCGGCCCGGGTGATTTCCGGGTATCCGGCGGTCACGTCGTTGCTGTTGCGGCTGGTGATCCTGACCTGGTCACCGGCGGCAGCCACGATGGCCCGCACGCCGTCCCACTTGAACTCGAACGCCCAACCCGGTGAGCTCGGCGGCTGGCCGGGGGTCGCCAACATCGGCCGCACCGCCAGGGGCAAACCCACGCTCGGTCAGGAGGTGGTGGGTTGCTGGTCGAGCCGGTGGAAGATGACCCGTCCGCCGTCCTGCGCGCCGGCGGGGTCGTCGGCCTGTTGGTAGTCACCGGCCTGGAAGCGCACCGTCGCGCCCTTGAACTCAGCCGGAATAGGCGCCGTCACCTGACGCGTGCTGCCGTTGAGGGTCGCGGAAAAGGCCAGGCTGCCGTTGCCCGGGTCGGTGATGGTGAAATCGAACGGACTGTTCAGCGGCACGTTGTCCAGCAGCGGGTAGTTGATGTGGTCGTTCCCGTCCTGAACCTGCTTGATGACGACCTTGAGCTGGCCTTCCTGGAAACGCACCATCACGTAGGGCACCGAACTGATGTCGTCGGCCCCGTGGATCTGGCCCAGGATGATGCCCTGGCCGTCCTGGGGTACCTGCAGCAGCGTCACCGAGGCGTCCAGCGTGTGGGTGCCTTGGCCAGCCTTGAAGTTGGTCAGGCTGTTCAGTTCGGTGCGGGGGTGGTCGGAGTTCTTTGTTGTCGCGCCTTGCGAGGGTGCCCAGAACATCAAACCGCCGTCGGGAGCCGGGGTCATCCACGGCGCGGTGATCGCCGCGGGTTCGATTGTGGACGCGTTCCCGTCGTCGTTCTCCTCAGGAATGCTCAGCTTCCAGCCGGCCAGGCTGATGCCGGCAGCGGGTGGCGACGGCGGTGCGGCCGTCCCGGCGGGCGGTGCGCTCGGCCCTGGCGCCGGCGGGCGGCCGCCGGTGCCTAGACCGATCCACAAGCCGCCGGCCAGGACCAGGAGGGCCACCGCGGCGGCCAGCCATTGCCGTCTCGACATCGCCTGGAGCTTGGGTGGTAATCCGCGCCGCATCACTCGGCCCAGGCTAGCGCGGGCGCTGACCGAGGGTTGCGGCCCCGGGTGGGTCCTCGCGGCTGCGCGATCAACCGGCGGGTGGCACGGAAGTAAGTCGTCGCTGGTCGGACCGCACGTTGGCGCCGAGGATCTGGTCAGCCCAAGACTTCCTATTGCCTTGACTCGTCTCGGGGCCGCTATCTACGTTCTGTAACGCGTTACAGAACGGCTTTATCCACGAGTCGGGCAGCCCTCGTGCCGCAGGCAACGGAGCGGAGGCCACGTGTTGGACGCCACGTTTCCCAAGGTCACGGTGGATGGCCTGTCCGTGCGGCTGACCGGCAATCAGATCTTGAAAGACATTTCGCTCACCGTCGATCCGCATGAGTTCGTGTGCATCATCGGTACCTCCGGGGGCGGCAAGACCACGCTGCTGCGGGCGGTGGCCGGGCTGCTGCCGGCGAGCTCCGGGTGCGTCCGGTTGGACGGCGAGGAGATCGTCGCGCCGACCCCGCGCATCGCCATGGTGTTCCAGCAGTTCGGGCTGTTCCCGTGGAAAACGGTGCGGGCGAACGTGGAGTACGGCCTGCGCGTGCAGCGGCGGACCGACGAGAGCGGCCGGGTGGACCGGCTACTGGAGATCATGAACCTGGCCCAGGTGGCGGGCCGGTATCCGCATCAGCTCTCCGGCGGGATGAAGCAGCGGGTGGGCATCGCCCGCGCCCTGTCGGTGGAGCCTGAGCTGCTGCTGTTGGACGAGCCGTTCAGCGCGGTGGATGCGATCACCCGTGAGCTGCTGCGGAACGAGGTGCTGCAGCTGTGGGAACGCAACACCGAGATGACCGGGATGCTGATCACCCACGACATCGATGAGGCGATCCTGATGGCCGATCGGATCGTGGTGATCGCCGGGCCGCCGGGGCAGGTCGCGATGCAGGTCCCGGTGCCGTTTCCGCGGCCCCGCACGCCACGGGAGGTGCGGACCCACGAGTCCTATCCCGAGCTGCGCGATCAGCTGTGGACCGCGTTGCGGGACAAGGCCACTCACGACCTGGAGCGGACGTGACAGCGGCCACGACCCAGCCGCTCGGCACCGGGCGACGGCCAGGCAGGTTTCGTCGCCCGGCCCGGAGCATCAACACCCCGCTCACCCCGGCCACCCGCTGGGCACTGCGCCTGACGTCGGTGCTGGTGATCGTGGTGGCCTGGGAGATCTACGGACGGGCGATCAACCCGGTGCTGTTGTCCTCGCCGAGCGCAATCTCCCGGGCGTTCGTCGACATGATCGGCGACGGGACGCTGTCCCAGGCGTTGGCGGAGAGCCTGGTGGTGCTGGGCGCGGGTTCGCTCATCGGCATCGCGATCGGGCTGGTGGTCGGGCTCGCGGCCGGCCGCAACCGGGTGTTCGCGACGCTGATCGAGGTGCCGCTCAACGCGCTGTACGCGACTCCGAGTGTGGCGCTGATCCCGATCATCGTCGTGTGGTTCGGCTTCGGTCCGACCGCCAAGACCGTGGTGGTGATCCTGTTTGTGCTGTTCCCGGTGCTGATCAACACGATGCGCGGAGTGCAGGAGGTGGATCGGGAACTGGTCGAGGTGGCCAGGTCGTTCTGCAGCGGCGAGCGGCGGATGTGGTTCGACCTGATCATTCCCTCGGCGTTGCCGTACATGGTGACCGGGCTGCGGCTGGCCATCGGCCGGGCGCTGATCGGCGTGATCGTGGCCGAGTTCTTCACCGCCTTCGCCGGCCTCGGCCACTTGATCGTCACCAACGCCAACAGCTTCCGGACCGACCGCACGTTCGTGCCGATCCTGGTCATCGCGGTGCTGGGCGTGCTGCTCACCGCGCTGCTGGAGTTCGCCGAGCGTCGGGTCGTGCGCTGGTCGGCCAAGGACTGAGGAGGCGAGGATGGGACTCCCGACGAGGCGAGCACTCATCGCACTGCTGTCGGTGTTCGGCCTGGTACTCGCCGGCTGCGGCGCGTTCGGGGACCGGCCGACCGGTGCGGAGAGCCCGGCGAGTGGCCCGGTGGTGGTCCGGCTGGGGCTGCCCACCGGGGTCACCAGCTTCGCCAACGCCGACCTCGCGGTGGCACAGCAGAAGGGCTTCCTGGCCGAGGCCGGCATCACCGTCGAGCCGCAAAACCTGCGCTCCGGCGTCTCCGTGGTGCAGGGCGTCGTGGGCGGTGCGCTGGACGTCGGAGCGGCCAGCATCGAGCCGGTGGTCAACGCGGCCGCCGGCGGTGGCGGCGTGGTGATCATCGGCGCCTACACCGACAAGTTGACGGTATCGGCGGTCACCCCGTCCGACATCCGGCAGGCCGCCGACCTGCGCGGGCGCCGAGTCGGCGTGCAGGAGGTCGGCGCGTTCCGGGAGGTGATGACCAGGCTGGTGCTCCGCTCCGGCGGGCTGACCCAGCGGGACGTCCAGTACGTGCCGGTGGATGCGCAGTCCTACACCTCCGCGCTGGTCGACGGCCGGATCCAGTCCGCGATCCTGCAGACCGAGCAGAGCATCGCCGCGGTACGCGACCACCCGAACCTGCGGGTGCTGGCCAACCTGGCCGACATCGTGCCGGACTACCACTACGGCACGTACTTCGTGTCCCGCACCTGGCTGGAGCGCAACCGGGACACGGCCACCCGGCTGCTCACCGCGCTCACCAGGGCGCACCGGTTCATGTACCAGAACAAGCCGGAGACGGTGCGCATCGTCGCGGCGGCCACCGGTTTCGACGAGTCAGTCACCGGGCGCGCCTACGACGAACTGCTGGCCAAGCAGGGCGTCTTCCCGGTCAACACCGGGCTGGACCGCGGCCGGATCGACGCGACCATCCGGCAGATGCGCGAGCTCGGCATCCTCGAGCGCGAGCCGCCTCCGTTCGACCAACTGGTCGACCCCGCACCGGTGTCGGCCGCCGTGTCCCAACTGGGCCAGGAGACCGGCGACCCGCGCTGGCGCTGATCTACCCCCGCACCCGCCGCACCGGAAGGTGGTTACAACATGACCGATACCCAGACCTTGGCCGCCGCGAGTGACGCCGCGATCCCGGATGTCATGCGGGCCGCCGTCCTGTTCGGTCCGGGCGACCTGAGGGTGGTCGATCGCCCGGTACCCCAACCGGACAGGCACCAGGTCCTGGTCCGCGTGGCGATGTGCGGGACCTGCGCCACCGATCTCAAGCTGGTCGACGGGCACTTTCCGCAGACTCCGCCGTTCGGCGAGTTCACTCCCGGCCACGAGTGGACCGGCACCGTGGCGGCACTCGGCGAGGGGGTCGACGAGTTCGCGGTGGGTGACCGGGTGTGCATCGAGGTGCACGCCGGCTGCGGCCGCTGCGACAACTGCCTGATCGGTCGCTACACCGCGTGCCTGAACTACGGCCGCCCCGGCAAGGGCCAACGGGCCAGCGGGATCACCGTCAACGGCGGCTTCGCGCAGTACGCGGTGCACGACATCAAGGCGCTCTACAAGCTGCCGGACCAGGTGTCGTTCGAGGACTCGGTGCTGATCACCACGGCGGGCACCGGGCTGTACGGGATCGACGTGGCCGGCGGCTACATGGCCGGCCAGGACGTGGTGGTGATCGGACCGGGCCCGGTCGGGCTGATGACGGTGCAGCTGTGCAAGCAGCTCGCGGCGCGCCGGGTGATTCTGGTCGGCACCCGGGAGGCTCGGCTGCGGCTGGGTGCCGAGCTGGGCGCGGACGAGCTGGTCAACGTCCGGGAGGTCGACGCGGTGGCCCGGGTCCACGAGCTCACCGGCGGCGACGGCGCGGACTGGGTGATCGAGTCCTCGGGCGGATCGGGGGTGCCGCAGCAGTGCGTCGAGATGACCAAGCGCGGTGGTCGCATCGTTTTTGTGGCGTTCTACCCCGGGCCGGTGACGATGGACCTGAGTGCGGTGGTCCGCAACGACATCACCATGTACACGTCTCGGGGCGAGGGCGGAAACAACGTCAAGCGGGCCGTGGCGATGGCGGCGACCGGAAAGCTGCGCGGCGCTGAGCTGGTGACCCACCGGTTCCCGCTGGAGGACATCACCGAAGCATTCCGGGTGGTCCGGGAGCGGGACGGCGACCCGATCAAGGTTGTGTTGGTGCCCTGAGGTCGGCTATCGCGGCAACTGGGCCAGGTAGTCGTCCTCGGCGGCGTAGTCGAATTGGTCGACGAAGAATCGCTCGTCCAGCTCGGGCGGGAGCTTCACCGGGGTGTCCGCCCGGCACTGCTCGACCAGCCAGTGCACCTCCTCCACCACAGTCGTCGCGTAGTCGCCGACGGGCTGGTAGCCGAGGTCGTGTGCGGCGCCCATGTCCAGGGTGAAGGGCGGCAGCCGGTGCCAGGGATGCACGCCCAACCCGGCGGGCGCGTCGGCGTCTAGCAACACCTCGCGCCAGCCGTGGCCGACCAAGGCCGCGATGGTGCGCGAGATGGCGAGGCCGTTGGGGGCGTCCGGGTCCGCGGCGTTGAAGATCCGTCGCCCGGGCTGCTCGGCCGCCACCTGGACGAGCGCCGCGATATTCGTCGCCGCCGACGGGTGGTCGGTACCGGCGCCGCGCCCGACCAGCGGCAGCACCGGCCGCCGGTCCAGCGCGCGCTTGACGAAGTACCACTCACGCGGGACGCGAGCTCCCTGGCCATGGATCTTCGACGGCCGCAGCACGGTGACCGGCACACCGCTGTCCAGCAGCACCTGCTCGGCGGCGACCTTGTTCGCGCCGTACCCCTCCCGGGAGTTGTGGTCCATCGTGCCCGGCGGCATCGTGGGCTGCTCCTCGGTCACCGGGCCGCTGAACCGCGGCGGGCTGTCGGAGTTGGCGTGATGCCCAGCGTCGTCGACGTACACGGCCTTGCTGGAGATCATCACCGTCGAGCTGGCCTGCCGGGCCAACGGGAGCAGCAGCCGGGCCTGGGCGGCGGAGTAGCAGATGCAGTCCACCAGCAGATCCGCGCCGTCGCCGGCGGCCTTCCTCAGCGCCGCCGGGTCATCGCGCTCGGCTCGGACGAAGCGCGCCCCGGCGGCACCGACGTCGGCGGGCAGGTGAGTCGGGTCCCGACCGGTGACGGTGGCCGTCCACCCGTCGGCGAGCAGGCGCCGCGCCACCGCCCGACCCACCAGACCGGTGCCACCGATGATCAAGGCGTGCGGCATCCAGTCAACTTATCGACCGGCGAACCGGCTACTCCGGGAAGTTGGCATTCATCGCGGCTTCAATTTCCTCCGGGGTGACGTCGCGCAGGTGGGTGGCCAGTGACCAGCGGTGCCCGAACGGGTCGGTGAGCTGGCCGAACCGGTCGCCCCAGAACTGGTCCTCCAGCGGCATCGTGACGGTGGCCCCGGCGTTGACCGCCCGGTGCCACGCGGCGTCGACGTCGGCCAGGTTGAGATGGATGGTCACCGGGCTGCCACCGAGCGCCTCCGGCGTGCTGGAGCGGCCGTCGGCATACTCCGGGAAGTCGTCGGACATCATCACCAGGCCACCGTTGATCGTCACGGCGGCGTGCATCAGCTTCTTGCCGCCCGGGACGGGTATACGGGCGACTTCCTCGGCGCCGAAGGCCCGGCGGTAGAAGTCGATCGCGGCATTGGCATCGCTTACCGTCAGGTACGGGGACACTCCAGGCGTTTCTGGGGCAGGTGCGGTCATGATCTTCCTCCTGTGACGTGCGTCTCAACCGGGGAACTGTAGCGGCGGTGGCCGTCCCTGTTGAGACCGTCGGAGGACGGCAAACTCATCGGTCGGGTAGCGAGAGGATCGCCCCGGCTAGAAGTCCAGCAGGTTGTCGCGGAAGCGCTCATGTGTGTAGGAGGTGCGGACGACGCCGCGGCGCTTCAGGGCGGGTACCAATCCGTCGGTGATTTCGGTGACGTAGCGCCGGTTCAGCTTCTTCTCCGGGCTGGTGATCAGGAAGCCGTCCCCGCCGACCTCTTCCATGATCTCGGCCATCCGGTCGGCGACCGTCTCGGGTGTTCCGACAAAATCCGCCGTGCCGCTCATCCCGTCCTCGATGACGGCCTGGCGCAGCGTCCTGCCCTCCGCGCGGCGCACGAACGCCTCGAGGAAGCCGCGTTCCCCGTTGGTCGTCACCGCCGGCAGCGGCGCGTCGAGATCGAACCGGCTGAAGTCGATCTCGGTGATGGAGGACATGGTGGCCAGCACCATTTCGATGTACCGGGGCTCCGACATCCAGCGCAGCTTCTTGGCATGTGCCTCCTCGACGGTGTCGGCGACCACCGGCGACATCAGGAACAGCACCTTGCAGTCGTCCGGGTTGCGCCCGTGCGCGACCAGCTTGGCTCGGATGTCGTCCCGGTAGGCCTTCATCCGGGTCGGGTTGGACCCGGTGGCGACGATGGTGTCCGCGTACCGCGCGGCGAACTCGCGGCCCGGCGTCGACGCGCCCGCCTGGCACAGCACCGGGTGCCCCTGCGGCGACCGCACGGTGTTCAGCGGGCCTCGGGACTTGTAGTACTTGCCCACGAAGTCGACCACGTGCACCTTCGTGTGGTCGACGTAGGTGCCGGTCTCCTGATCCCGCACCACCGCGTCCGGCTCCCAGGAGTCCCAGAGCTGGCGGACCAGATCGACGTACTCGGTCGCCATCGCGTACCGCTCGTCATGCTCGTAGAGCCGGTCCATGCCGAAGTTCTGCGCGGCCCGGTCCTCGGCCGAGGTGACGATGTTCCAGCCGAACCGGCCCCTGGCGATGTGGTCGATCGTGGCGCACAACCTGGCCAGCAGGAACGGCGGGTAGAAGCTCGTGGACATGGTCGGCACCACGCCGAGCCGCGCGGTCGCCTGCGCCATCAGCACGGCCAACGGAACTGGATCGTGTTTGGGGTTCACCCCATGCTTCAGGTCGGCTTCCATGGTGCCGCCATATGCCGAGGACACCATCAATTTGTCCTCGATGATGACGTAGTCGAAGCATGCCCGCTCCAGGTCGCGCGCCATTTCCACATAGAAGTCGCCGGACCAGTCCCGGCCACCGTCGCCCCAGGTACCTAGCCAGTCGTCGGTGATGAAGTTCAGGAACCAACCCAGATGAAACTTCTTATTCGGCAAGGTAGTCATGTGCCAATCTGGTACGGCCCTGGATCAGAGCGCGGTCGTCAATCGGTCAGCAGACACCGCGCCGGTGCAATACCTGCCACACGACCCTAGGAATCTGGGCGGTGCGCCCTGGCTGCACCCAAGTAAATCTTTCGTTTCAGGATTGCCAGCGCAGGTCAGCTCCCAACATGTGGACGCTCCAGGCCGTCCGTGACCTCCGGGACAGCGCGAGTGGCTGTCGGGCTGAGAGGGGCTCTAAGGTCGGTCTGTGCATCGTCGCCTCGCGCTCGTCCTGACCGCGTTCGCCCTAGCTTTCGGCCTCGCCGCGTGCGGCGGGGGATCGCAAACCAACTGCGGCCTCGACGGCTGCACGATCACCTTCGCCCGTAGCGGCGGCACCGCGGTGTCGGTATTAGGGGTCGAGGCCCGGCTCGTCGGCGTGACGGACGGCGCCGCCCAGCTTGAGGTCGCCGGCCATCAGATCACCGTCCCGGTGGGCGGCCAGACGGACGCCGGCGGATTCACCGTGGGGGTGGAGCGGGTAACCGACACCGAGGTTGTCGTCCGCGTCCGGGCGTAACGGCGTGCTGACCGTCATCCCGGCGCCGTGAGCCGCGGCGTGACCCCGTACCGGATCGAAATCCCCGACGCCGACCTGGCCGACCTGCGCGAACGCCTGCTCCGCACCCGCTGGCCGGAGGCGGAGACGGTGGACGACTGGTCGCAGGGCGTCCCGCTGGCCTACCTGCGCGAGCTGTGCGACTACTGGGCCGAGCGGTACGACTGGCGGGCCACCGAGGCGCGGCTCAACGCGCTGCCACAGTGCCGCATCGAGATCGACGGGCTGGGCATCCACGTCCTGCATGCGCGCTCGCCGCACCCCGACGCACTGCCGCTGGTGCTCACCCACGGCTGGCCGGGCTCGATTGTCGAGTTCCTGAAGGTGATCGGCCCGCTGACCGACCCGGCCGCGCACGGCGGCGACCGGGCGGACGCCTTTCACGTGGTGTGCCCGTCCCTGCCCGGGTACGGGTTCAGCGACAAGCCGGGCCGCACCGGCTGGGGTGTGCAGCGCATCGCCGCCGGGTGGGCGGAGTTGATGGCCCGGCTGGGCTACTCCCGGTACGGGGCGCAGGGCGGCGACTGGGGCACCAGCATCACCACCAGCCTGGGCCAGCAGGACCCCGAGCACCTGGCCGGCATCCACCTCAACCCGCCGATCGCCGCACCGGACCCGGACACGCTCGGCGACCTCACCGACGCCGAGCGGGAGACGCTGGCCGCCCTGGAGCTCGCCCAGCAGTGGGAGGACGGCTACTCGATGCAGCAGGCCACCCGGCCGCAGACCCTGGGGTACGGCCTGGTCGACTCGCCGGCCGGCCTGTGTGGCTGGATCGTGGAGAAGTTCCGGGCGTGGAGCGATTGCGACGGCCACCCGGAGAATGTGTTCACCCGTGACGAGATGCTCGACAACGTCACGCTGTACTGGCTCACCGGCACCGCCGCTTCCTCGGCCCGGCTGTACTGGGAGAGCTTCCGTCAGGTCCAGTCCTGGTTCTCCGAGTCCACATCGGACACCGTTGACGTACCGACCGGGTGCTCGGTCTTCCCGAAGGACCTGCCTCGGCCGTCGCGCCGCTGGGCGGAGAAGCGCTACACCGACATCCGGTACTGGAACGAGCCGCCGAAGGGTGGTCATTTCGCCGCCTTCGAGCGTCCCGACATCTTCGTCGACGAGGTTCGCGCGTTCTTCCGCCTCGTCCGCTAGGGCGTGCGCCGTGGTCGTGGCTGCTCAGAACCGGCGGTTGGCCAGCACCGGAACGGTCTTGCGGGCCGACTCGACCTCGGCGGGGTCGATGTCCACCACCAGCAGGCCGGGTTTCTCGTCGAGCTGGTCGACGATGGTGCCGAGCGGGCCGGCCACCGCGCTTGCGCCGATCCCGGTGGGCGCCCGGCCGGCGTCGCGGCCGACCGTGGTGGGGTCGGCCTGGTCGCAGGCGGCCAGGAATGCCGTGGAGTCCAGCGCGCGGGCGCGCACCAGCAGGTCCCACTGCTCACGCTTGCCCGGGCCGGCGCCCCAGGACGCCGGGGCGACGATGACCGTGGCGCCGCGACTGCCGAGCTCCTGGAACAGCCCGGGGAACCGCAGGTCGTAGCACGTGGTGAGGCCGACGGTGAGGCCGTCGATGTCGATGGTGACCGGCTCGGTGCCCGGTGCGACGGTGTCCGACTCGGCGAATCCGAAGGCGTCGAACAGGTGGATCTTGTCGTAGGCCGCCTCAACGCCGCCGCCGGTGGCCAGCAGGGTGTTGCGCACCCGCCCGTCCGGCGCGGGGGTGAACATTCCGGCCACCACGGTCAACCCGGCGTCGGTGGCGAGCTCGCGCACCCGGGAGGCCCACGGCCCGTCCAGCGGCTCGGCGACCGGGCCGAGGCGCACCCCGAAGCAGCACATGGTTGCTTCGGGAAAGACCACCAGCCGCGCGCCGGCCGTGGCAGCGGCGCGGACTTCTTCCTCGACGAGCCCGAGATTGTGCTCCGGATCCGGGGTCGACACGATCTGGGCCAGGGCGATGCGCACCGGCTTCCTCCATTCCCTGTCTGTGGTGCTGTATACGTATTGTATGCCTGTGTTGCGGGAGTCCGGTCGGGATCGAGCGCTGCACTACCTGCGCGAGACCGTGCTGGTCGACCCGGATGCCCAGGGCACCTTCCTCAGCGAGGTCGAGCTGGCGAACCGGATCGGGGTGTCCCGGACCCCGGTGCGCGAGGCACTGCTGCTGCTCGTCGCCGACGGCCTGATCGAGATGCTGCCCGGCCGCGGCGCGTACGTGCCGCCGATGACCGGCCGGCAGATCCGCGAGCTGATGGAGCTGCGCGGGCTCCTCGAACGGCACGCCGCGAGCCGCACGCTGGCCGACGGCACGGTGCCCCTCGCGGTGCTGCGCGAGACCCTGGCCGAGCAGGAGCGCCTGGCCGACGGTGGCCACGACGGGGACCTGGAGACCGCAACCGCCTTCATCGACCGGGACATGGTCTTCCACCAGGCGCTGGTCGACGCGGTGGGCAACTCCATGCTCGCCCGGACGTATGCGGGTCTCCGGGTTCGGCAGCGCCGGGTCGGTGTGGCCGCGCTGTTCTGCTCGGCCAACCGCCAGCGCGCGGTCTGCGGTGAGCACGGGCGGATCGTCGAGGCGCTGGCCGCCGGCGATGAGCCCGCCGCGATGCGGGCGATCGATGAGCACCTGGCCCTCACTCTGCGCGTGCTGCTCGAGGCCTAGGCGCCAGCCCGGGCCAGGTAGGCCTCGTCCTCGGCGGGTTGGGAGTCGCGCCCCATGGCCAGGCCGGTGAGGGTGAACAGGCTGGCCACCAGGACGTACAGCGCGACCGGCAGCCAGCTGTCGAACCGGCCGTTCAGTGCGGCGAACGCCAGCGGGGCCACGGCGCCACCGAAGAGCCCGGCGATCGTGTAGGCCAGCGAGCTGCCGGTGTAGCGCAGCCGGGGGGAGAACTGCTCGATGATGAACGCCGCCTGCGGCCCGTACATGAACGAGTGCAGTGCCAACCCGACCACGACGCCGAGGATGAGCAGCGGGAAGGAGCCGCCGCTGATCGCCGGGAAGAATACGAACGGCCAGATGCCGGCCCCCACGGCGGCCGCCGCGTAGAGGGCGCGCCGGTTGACCCGGTCGGACAGCGCCCCGGCCAGCGGCATCAGGCCCAGTTGCCCGGTGGCGCCGATCAGGGTCGCGGTGAGCACCTGGCCTCGGGAGAAGCCGTGGGCCGTGCCGTAGCTGAGTACGAACACGGTGAACAGCGCGTAGCTGACGTCCGGCCCGATGCGGCTGAGGATGCCGGTGAGCAGGCCGCGCCGCTGCGTGCGGAAGACCTCGGTGATCGGGGCGTCGGACCGGTCCCCGGTCCGCTCGATCGCCCGGAAGACCGGCGTGTCCTCCAGCTTGAGCCGGATCCACAGTCCGAACGCGACGAGCACGCCGGACAGCAGGAAGGCCACCCGCCAGCCCCAGGAGAGGAACGCGGCGTCGGACAGCACGGCGGTGAGCACGGCGAGCACGCCGTTGGACAGCAGGTTGCCGGCGGGCGGGCCGACCTGGGCCGCCGACGCCCAGAAGCCGCGCCGGCGCGGGTCGCCGAACTCGCTGGACAGCAGCACCGCGCCGCCCCATTCGCCGCCGACCCCGACGCCCTGGGCGAACCGGAGCAGGACCAGCACGATCGGCGCGGTGATCCCGATGCTGGCGTAGGTGGGCAGCAGGCCGATCAGGAACGTGGCCACGCCGATCAGCACCAGCGTCAGCACCAGCACCTGCTTGCGGCCGATCACGTCGCCCAGCCGGCCGAACACCACGCCGCCCAGCGGCCGGGACAGGTAACCCACCGCGTAGGTGGAGAAGGCCAGCAGCGTCCCGGTGAGCGGGTCGGCGGCCGGGAAGAAGAGCCTGGGGAACACCAGCGCGGCGGCGGCGGAGTACGCGGCGAAGTCGTACCACTCCAGCGTGGTGCCGCACAGGCTGGCGAGAAAGGCTCGGCGCAGGGATCGGCGGTCTACAGGCGGGGTCGTGGCTGAGGTCATCAGGGCTCCGGTTCGACTCGTCGACTGGCTGACCAATATACTTGCTGTATACACTGAGCATGCGCAAGAGCCGGACGGCTTCGGAAACGAGATGGAAACGCGTGGCCGGCGCACCCGACGCCCCGAGGAGGCCTCATGAGCACGCTCGAGTTCGCCCTGCCCGACGGCTCCACCCGCACTGTCAAGGTGACCCGGCTGCTCAACGCCGGCTACACCGGCCGAGCCCAGGACGAGGTCGCCGCGCACGTCGCCGAGCTTGCCGAGCTGGGAGTGCCGGCGCCGTCGGCCATTCCCGCCCTGTATCCGGTGGCGCCCTACCTCGCCGCGCAGGTGGACGTGGTGCCCGCGCAGCACGCCCGCACCTCCGGGGAGGCTGAGTGGGCGCTGGTAGTGGGGGAGGACCCGGCGGACCCGCTGCTCACCGTGGCCTGCGACCACACCGACCGGGCATTGGAGGTGCACGGCGTGGCGTGGAGCAAGAACGCGAGCCTGGACGTGCTCGGCGCGGGGGCGTGGCGGCTGGCCGAGATCGCCGACCACCTCGACGCGATCCGGCTGAGGGCCTGGGTCAGGCATGGCGGCAACGGCGCCGAGCAGCTCGTCCAGGACGCCGCCTTGGAGGCGTTGCTGCCGCCCACCTACTGGCTCGACGTGCTGCGGGAGCGTGGCTGGCTGGTGCCCGGCACGGTTCTGCTCTCCGGCACGGTGGCGATGATCCCCGGGGTCGACCAGTTCGCCGACGGGTGGCGGGTAGAGCTGCACGACCCGGTCACCGACCGGGGTCTGAGCCTCGATTACGCCGTCGACCGGCTGCCGGAGCCGATCGGCTGAGGTCCGTGCATAGCTCGGCGGCCTACCTCTGCGCCGCGGGTGTTGCCTCGATGACGTGACTGTTGGAGGTCGCCGGCGTTGCCCGCTCGAATCGGAAGTCAGCGGTAGCGAGCAGCCTGACCCACTCGGGCTCGGTGCGTTCGTGGCCGCCGGCTGAAACGAGCATCATCAGATCGAGGAATTTCGCCAGCGGGTCGTGGTTCGGTGGGCCGATGACCGCGTCGACGATCACCAGCCGGGCCTCAGGGGTCATCGCCTGGTGAACGCGACGAAGGATCTGGGTTGATCGGTCGTCGGGCCAGTCGTGCAGGATGCGACGCAGTAGGTACAAGTCCGCGCCTCGGGGGACTGCCTCGAAGAAGTCGCCCGGTACAACCTCTACCCGGTTGGCGACACCAGCGGCCTCCAGGACCGGGCCGGCGTGCGCGACGACGTGGGCCTGGTCGAAGAGGATGCCTCGGACTCCCGGGTTCGACGCGAGTATGGACGCGAGCATCGTGCCGGTGCCGCCGCCGATATCGGCGACCACTCGGTGTCGCCCGAAGTCGTACGCACTCAGGACGTCCGGCGTGGTGATCCCGGAGAGGGTGCGCATGGCGGCGTCAAAGATCTGGCCGTGGTCGGGGTGCTCGCGCCGGTACTCCCAGATATCCATCCCGAGAACGTGAACGGCCGCGTTTTCCCCGGTTTGCACGCTGTGCAGCAGGTCTCCCCAGGCCCGCCACTCGTAGTCCGCGCAGAACATGCGGATGACAGGGTCGACCGATAGTGCGTGGTCGGTCCGCAGGTATTCGCCCATGGCGGTCAATGCGAATCGGTGCTCACTGTCTTCGTGGAACACCCCGATCGCGGACAGTGCCCGCAGCAAGCGATACAACGCTGCTTGGTGAGAGCGTGTTGTGGCCGCAAGCTCGCCAACGGAAAGAGGGCCGCCGCTCAAGATGTCCGCGATCCCCAGTTCCGCGGCCACCCGCAGGGCCTGGGACCGCTGGTAGCCACGGGAGATGGCGACCAGATCGACAAACTCCTTGGGTGCAGAGTCGGCCATCGCCGCCCCCTTGCTCGCTCGAGTGCGGGCCCGGTCGCCGCGCCGCGGACTGTGTCGCAATCCCGCCGCCGAGCAAAGCATTATGCCCACGGAGGACCTGTTGGCCCAGGGACGGCAACCCCCCGGCACGCGCCGACGCAATCCATGTTCGGCTCCGGAAATACCCGCGAACTAAACGAGCATGGGTTGTCGGCGGGGTGCTTGATTCGGATCCACCCAGCGGGGCGGGATGAATTCCGGCCGGCCTAGGTGCATCCGGACTTCCCAGCTGGATTGATGAATCATCCGATGATGAGTGCGACACAACATCACGAGATCTTCGATATTCGTCTCGCCGCCGTTCACCCATTCACGGATGTGATGCACTTGGCACCAGGCAGGTTTGCGGTGACACCCCGGATGCGCGCAACCCCGATCACGAGCGGCGACGGCTTTACGCTGCGCCAGGCTCACACAACGGCGCTCTCGACCCAAATCCAGCGGCTGGCTGGCCCCGTCGAACACCACCGGAGTCACCCCGCAGTCACACAACAGGGCACGTAGATCCGCGGCGGTGCCTCGGCCGCCGTAGTCGAACATCAACCCACGGCTTTGTTCGCGCATCCACTGGTAGTCCAGGATCGCGGTGACATGCGGGCGTTCCCCACCCTCAAGCGGGAGGCGGCCTTCGTCCAGGGCGTGCTCACAAATTTCCCCGAGCGCGTCGGCTTGGCGTTCGCCGAGGGTTTTGCCTTCATCGGCGGCCGGGCACAACACCGATTGGACCGCACGAGACAGCACCTCAAAGGTGGCGGAGTCCAGCCGGCCTTTGATCCGACCACCCACCCCGTCGGCGGAGGCGGACATGTGCAGCTCGTTGACCTGCGGTTCATCCTCATCCGGCGGCGGGCCGTCCTGATCGAGCCGCTCCAGCAGCTCCGCGGCTAACTTGGCCAGCTCGTCGGGGCGGTAGTCCCGGGCCAGCTCGGCTAGCTGCTCTTCCAAACCCACCCACTGCTCCGGGCTGATCCGCCTGGCGGCGTCTTTTCGCAGCGTCTGTTCGATCACCTCGGCGTGCGCCTGATCGATCTCCCAGCCGGCTAAGGCCATCGCGGTGGCCGGCAGCCTCGGCTCCAGCGGCACCCCGCCCAGGGTTGTGGGGAACACCGCGCGGGCCACCGCGATTATGCGGCGGGCCTCGGATTCTCGAATCCGCAGCATGTCGGCTATCGCTGGGGCTGGGCGGACCCCGTACTCGGCGAAATCCCCTTCGTCATCCATCTGGGCCACCAGCGCGACGGTGTCATGCTCCAATGCCGCTAAGTTAGGGCCTTACTGCTTCTTTGAAT
>DATHIT010000703.1:0-15168 GCA_035489915.1 Pseudonocardia sp.
GCCCTGATGCAGTGGGGCGACGCCCACCTGGCCGGTCCGGCCGGGCCGCCGAGGCTGGCCCGGCACGCCGGCTGCGCGGGGGACGTGTTGATCGGCGCGACCTGCCGGCACTGCGGACAGCCGGTGCACAACGGGGTGGACCTGCTGCCCGGCCCCGGCGCCCCCGCCGGGTGATCCGTGTTTCGGTGTCCGGACGGACGTGTGACGTCCCTCCAGCCATCAAGACACCGATCACCCGGCCGGGGCGGGGCGGCCGCGAGGTCAGCTGGCCTGTGCCACGGCGGCGGGCGCGCCCGGCACGAAATCGGGGTCGATCTGGGTGCTCAGATCCCGGCCGAGCGACTGGTTCGCCCAGGCCCGGGCGTTGCGCAGGTGGAACTCCAGGGTGTCGCTGTGATAGCCGGCCCAGTCCCGCTCGGTGGCGTCCAGCTCGGTGAGAATCGCCGCCAGCGCGGCTCGGTTCGCCGGCTCCAGCGTGTCCAACGGCTTCGGCGTCCCGCGCTCGGCGGCGCGCACCCACGACGAGTGCCCCAGGGTGGCCAGTAGCGCCGGCCCGACCTGGTCGCGCAGATAGTCCGCGTCCGCCTGGTCGGCCACCTTGTTGCCCACCACCCGCAGCGCCACCCGGTGCCCGGCGGCGTTGGTCAGGTACTGCCGGTAGACCCCGATCCCGCGCTGGGTGGGCTCGCTGACCAGCACGGTCAGGTCGAATCGGGTGAACAGCCCGGAGGCGAACGCGTCCGCCCCGGCGGTCATGTCCACCACCACGTACTCGCCGGGGCCGTCCACCAGGTGGTTCAGGTACAGCTCGACCGCACCGGTCTTGGCGTGGTAACAGGACACGCCGATGTCCTCGGAGTCGAACTCGCCGGTGACCATGAGCCGGGCGCCGGCCGGCCCACCCGCGGCGTAGCGGCTCAGCACCGCGTCGTCCTCGGTCAGCGCAAGCAACCGGGATCCCCGGCCAGGCGGGGATGTCTTGATCATCGCGTCGGCCGAGGGAATTCTCGGGTTGGTTCCGCGCAGGTGGTCCTTCAACCAGTGCAGGTCCGCGCCCAGCGGTCGGGGCGTGGCCTCCCCGGTCAGGCCGAGTGCCGAGGCGAGGTGTTGATTGATATCCGCATCGATGGCCAGCACCGGCCGGTCGAGTTCAGCGAGGTACCGGGTGAACAGCGCGGCGAGCGTCGTCTTGCCGCTGCCTCCCTTGCCCACGAATGCAATGCGCACTGACTTCTCAACCCTTCTCCGAACGTCCACAACCGATCTGAAGAAGATGATAGTCATTGTCACTAATGGGTGATCGCCAAGCTACCTGATAGCAGTACTGTCACGTTCCGCCCGCCGCTGGGCGAGCACCATCCGCAGCGGGGGCACCACCACCCCGTCCTCGGCCATCCGGCGGCGGGCCAGCTGACGGCTCCGCAGCACGCCGACCACCGCGATCCCCCACACCAGGTACTGCACGCACCAGGCGAGCCGGAACGCCTCCGGGGTGTATCCATTGGGGCCGCCGACCGCGCCGAGCAGCACACCGATGGCCAGCACCACGGCCACCGAGGCGCTGAACCCGCCGACGTTCACGATGCCGACCGCGGTGCCCTGCCGCCCACCGGGGTTGAACGTGCGGGCGTAGTCGAACCCGACGATGGAACCGGGGCCGCCCAACGCCAGCACGATGACCAGCAGCACGAGCAGCCAGCGCGGCGCCGGCGGAGGCACGGCCAGCACCGCGGTCCACACCGAGGCAGTGATCCCTATCACGGTGAGCACCAGCCAGGACCGGCGCAACGGGTGCCGCGCGGTGAACTCGCCGATCACCGGCCCGGCCACGATCCCGGCCAGCACCAGCACGGTCAGCAGCACGCTGGCCTCACTCGGCCGCAGCCCCTGCCCGGCCACCAGGAACGGCACCCCCCACAGCAGCGCGAACACCGTGCCGGAGAACTGGGTGCCCATGTGGGACCAGAAACCCAGCCGGGTGCCCGGGGTCAACCAGACGGCACGCAGGCTGTGCCACATCCTGGTCGCCTCGGGCGGGCCGACCGGCGCCGGCGATCCCGGCGGCCGATTCTTGATCACCACCAGCACCAACACCAACGCCAGCACGCCCGCTCCGGCGGCCGAGGCGAAGGCCGAGGTCCAGCCGGGGCCGTGCAGCAGGGCGACCAGCGGGATCGCGCTCAGCACCTGCCCCAACTGTCCGATCAGCCCGGTGAGCTGGGTCATCAGCGGCACCCGCCTCGGCGGGAACCAGGCGCTGAGCACCCGCAGCACGCTGATGAAGGTGAGCGCGTCACCCGCCCCGACCAGCGCCCGGGCCAGGAACGCGGCCGGCAACGCGGTGGCCAACGCGAGGAGTAACTGGCCGACCGCCATAATGAGTCCACCCGCCACGATTAGGTGGCGGGCGCCGAAACGGTCCAGCAGCAGTCCGACCGGCACCTGCAGGCTGGCGTACACCAGAAGCTGCAGCACGACGAAGGTGGACAGCACCGCGGGAGTGGCGTGGAACCGCTCGGTGGCGTCCAGCCCGACGACCCCGAACGAAGACCGCTGCAGCACTGCCACCAGATAGGCGAAGACTCCGACCGACCAGACCAACCAGGGATTCCGCCGCACATCCATAACGTCTCCATGGTGACGGACGTGACGATGCCCAGCACGAGAATGGGATGGATCTGACGCCGGAAGACGTTGACACTTCAAGGAACGCCGGTTGCCGCGATAGATAGGTACCGGAGTGAAGCGTGAGGGAGCAGGAGGTCCGAGGTGTTGGATCCCACGGAGCTGTATCAGGTCGAAGAGGATGCCGAGGCGGCGCTGGCCCCGGCCGAGGATGCCCCGATCAGCGGGGAGCCAGAGCCTCGCGTATTGCTGCACCACCTCGGCGGGTACATCGACGCCGGGCACGCCGGCCGGCTGGCCATGGACCACCTGTTGACCGCGCTGCCCTCCACCATCGTCGCCACCTTCGACGTCGACCAACTGCTGGACTACCGCTCCCGTCGGCCCACCATGACATTCGACCGCGACCACTGGGCGGACTACGACGAGCCGCTGCTGGCCATCTACGCGCTGCGCGACCTCGCCGGCACCCCGTTCCTGCTGCTCACCGGACCGGAGCCGGACAGCCAGTGGGAGCGCTTCGCGGCCGCCGTCGGCGAGCTGATCGAGCACTTCGCGGTGGACATGACGGTCGGGCTGCACGCCATCCCGATGGCCGTGCCACACACCCGTCCGGCCGGGGTCACCACCCATGGCACCCGGCCCGGTCTGATCAACAACAACGACCAGTGGTCCAACACCGCCGAGCTGCCCGGCAGCGCCAGCGCCCTGCTGGAACTGCGGCTGGGCCAGGCCGGCCACGACGCGATGGGCCTGGCCGCGCACGTGCCGCACTATCTGGCCGAAACCGAGTACCCCCAGGCCGCCCGCACCCTGCTGGATCACGTGAGCCTGACCACCGGGTTGCTACTGCCCACCGACGCGCTCACCGAGGCGGCCGAGGAGATCAGCGCGGACATCGAGCGCAAGGTGGCCAGCTCCGAGCAGGCCAGCCGGGTGGTGCGGGCGCTGGAGCGCCGGTACGACTCGACGGTGCGCGCCGAGGGCCGGCCTTCCCTGCTGGCCGACGACCAGCCGCTGCCCACGGCGGACGAGCTGGGCGCGGAGGCGGAGGCGTTCCTCGCCGAGCAGGAGGAGCACGGCACCAGCTGAGCCGGCTCGTCCCCGAGGCGGCCCTCGGGCCCGCTAAGAGACATTTCTGACCCGTTCGGGGTGAGCCGCAACAAGGTGGAAACCTGGCCGGAAACTCGTCGCCCCCGATCACCTCTAGCCTCGCCTGACACGAGGGTCGTAGTTCCCTCATCAGCGGCGCGGAGTGCACCGGACATGACGGCCAGCCGGAACTATCTGGATCGCGTCGGGCGATTGGGTCCGGTGCCGATTCGCAGCCCCGAGCTGCGCTTCCGGGTGGTGCACGGTTACCGCCGGGCGTTCCGGGTCGCCGGAGCCGGGCCGCCGTTGGTGCTGATACACGGCATCGGGGACAGCTCGGCGACCTGGGAGAAGATCATCCCCTCGCTGGCCAGGGAGCACCTGGTGATCGCGCCGGACCTGCTCGGGCACGGCCTTTCGGACAAGCCCCGCGCCGACTACTCGGTGGCCGCCTACGCCAACGGGGTGCGTGACCTGCTCGGCGTGCTCGGCGTGCCGAGGGCCACCCTGGTCGGGCACTCGCTGGGCGGCGGGGTGGCCATGCAGTTCGCCTACCAGTTCCCGGAACGCACCGAGCGGCTGGTGCTGGTGGGCAGCGGCGGCGGTGGCCCGGAGGTCAGCGCGGTGCTACGGATGCTGGCGCTGCCCGGCGGCGAGGCGCTGCTCCACCTGCTCCGGCTGCCCACCGCGCGCTGGCAGACCGGCCTGGTGGTGTCCGCCATGCGTGCCATGGGCACCGCGCTCGGCCAGGACGCCCCGGACCTGCTGCGGGTGGTCGACGCGCTGCCGGACTCCGTGTCGCGGGCGGCGTTCATCCGCAGCCTGCGCTCGGTGGTGGACTGGCGCGGCCAGGTGATCACCATGCTGGACCGCTGCTACCTCACCCAGGGCATGCCGACCCTGCTGGTGTGGGGTTCGCGGGACGCGGTGGTTCCGGTCGCGCACGGGTACCGCGCGCATGCGGCGATGCCGGGCAGCCAGCTGGAAATCTTCGAGGGCGCAGGGCACTTCCCGTTCCACACCGACCCGGCGCGCTTCGTATCGACCGTGGAGCGGTTCCTGACCGAGACCCAGCCAGCCACCTGGAACCTGGAGCAGTGGCGCCAGCTGCTGCGCACCGGGCGCAACGGTGTGGCTGGCCCCACCGGCCCGGTGGACGCGGCAAGCGAACGCAACGCCACCTGACCTTCCGCGGCCGGCGACGAACTGAGCCGAGCCAGATCTAGTGCAGCGTCCGCTCGGAGGTGGTCTCCGAGGAGGAGCTGAGCAGCCGGTATGTGGCGAACCCGATGACCACCAGCGCGGCGATCAGCGCTGCCCAGAGCAGCACCTTCGCCACCGCACCCAGCACCACGAAGCCGACCACGACCAGCGCGGCGAGTGCGATTAACTTGACCATGCCTCCAGGAAACACCCGGCCTGCTGGGCGTACCTCAGGGTCATCCCCGGAGTTGACCCCGATCTCACCGAGCGATGCCCCCGACCGGGTCCGGAGACACTGACGGCCACCATCCGGATAACGATGGTGACCGCCAGCGCGGGGAGCGGACTTACGCTCTAGCTGCAGCCCGAGGTTGAGCCGCAGCCCTCGCACACGTAGCACGAGCCGGCCGGGCGCATCTTGGTGCCGCAGGTCAGACACAGCGGGGCGTCGGCGAGCTTGCCCTGCTGCAGCTCTAACAGCTCGGTCGAGCTACCCACCTCTGCCGGCGCCGCCGAGGCCCCGACCGGGGACGCGGCCGGCGCGGCCTCCACGGTGGTGCGCAGCGCGTCCAGATCCACGTCGCCGTCGGAGTAGCTCCCGGCGACCTGCGCGGTGCGCTCATCGGCGGAGAAGATGCCGAGCTGGGCGCGCTTCTCGTAGGGCAGGTGGTCCAGCGCCAGCCGACGGAACAGGTAGTCCAGCACGCTGGTGGCGATCCGGATGTCCGGGTCGTCGGTCATGCCGGCCGGCTCGAAGCGCTGGTTGGAGAACTTCGAGACGTAGAACTCCAGCGGGATGCCGTACTGCAGGCCCACCGAGATGGACATGGAGAACGCGTCCATCACGCCGGCCAGGGTGGAACCCTGCTTACCCAGCTTGATGAAGATCTAGCCGAGGCCGTCGTCCGGGTACGAGCCGGCGTGCAGGTAACCCTCGGCGCCGCCGACCGTGAACGAGACGGTCTGGCTCGGCCGCTTCTTCGGCAGCCGCCGCCGCACCGGCCGCGACTCGACCACCACCGGCGCCTCCTCGACGGTCTTGGCCGGCTTGGCGTTGGACAGCGGCTGGCCGACCTTGCAGTTGTCCCGGTAGATGGCCAGCGCCTTGAGGCCCAGCTTCCAGCCCTGCAGGTAGATCTCCTCGACGTCCTCGACGCTGGCTGCCTCCGGCATGTTCACCGTCTTGGAGATCGCGCCGCTGATGAACGGCTGCACGGCGGCCATCATCCGGACGTGGCCCATCGCTGGGATGGACCGCTCCCCCATCGCGCAGTCGAACACCTCGTAGTGCTCCGGCCGCAGGCTGGGCGCGTCCACCACGTGCCCCTGCTCGGCCACGTACTCGACGATCGCCTCGACCTGCTCGGGCTGGTAGCCCAGCGAGGTCAACGCCCCCGGCACGGTCTGGTTGACGATCTGCATCGAGCCGCCGCCGACCAGCTTCTTGAACTTCACCAGCGCCAGGTCCGGCTCGATCCCGGTGGTGTCGCAGTCCATCATCAGGCCGATGGTGCCGGTCGGCGCGAGCACGCTGGCCTGCGCGTTGCGCCAGCCGTTCTTCTCACCGACCTTGAGGCACTGCTGCCAGGTCCGGGTGGCCAGCTTATGCACGCCGGCGTCAATGTGATCCAGGGTGCGGATCGAGTCGTTCGCGGCGGCGTGCTTACGCATCACCCGCTGGTGCGCCTCCGCGTTGCGCGCGTAGCCGTCGTACGGGCCGACCACGCCGGCCAGCTCGGCCGAGCGGCGGTACGCGGTGCCGGTCATCAGCGAGGTGATCGCGGCGGCCAGCGAACGGCCGCCCTCGGAGTCGTACGCGTGGCCGGTGGCCATCAGCAGCGCGCCCAGGTTGGCGTAGCCGATGCCCAGCTGGCGGAATCGCCTGGTGGTCTCGGCGATCGGCTCGGTCGGGAAGTCCGCGAAGCAGATGGAGATGTCCATCGCGGTGATGACCAGCTCGACAGACTTGGCGAACCGGACCGCATCGAACGTGCCGTCCGGGGAGAGGAACTTCATCAGGTTCAGCGACGCCAGGTTGCAGCTGGAGTTGTCCAGGTGCAGGTACTCGCTGCACGGGTTGGACGCGGTGATCCGGCCGGACTCCGGGCAGGTGTGCCAGTCGTTGATGGTGTCGTCGTACTGGAGACCGGGGTCGGCGCAGGCCCACGCCGCCTGGGCGATGTCGCGGAAGAGGCCACGCGCCTGGACGGTCTCGATGACGTCGCCGGTGAGCCGGGCGCGCAGCCCGAACTCCTTGTCGCTCTCCACCGCGCGCATGAACTCGTCGGAGACCCGCACCGAGTTGTTCGCGTTCTGGTACTGCACCGAGGCGATGTCGGCGCCGCCGAGGTCCATGTCGAAGCCGGCGTCCCGCAGGACCCGGATCTTCTCCTCCTCGCGCAGCTTGGTCTGCACGAACTCACCGATGTCCGGGTGGTCCACGTCCAGCACCACCATCTTCGCCGCCCGCCGGGTGGCCCCACCGGACTTGATGGTGCCGGCGCTGGCGTCGGCGCCGCGCATGAACGACACCGGGCCGGAGGCGGTGCCACCGGAGGAGAGCAGCTCCTTGGACGAGCGGATCCGGGACAGGTTCAGCCCGGCGCCGGAGCCACCCTTGAAGATCAGCCCCTCTTCCCGGTACCAGTTCAGGATGGACTCCATGGTGTCGTCCACGGAGAGGATGAAGCAGGCGCTGACCTGCTGCGGGGACGCCGTGCCGACGTTGAACCAGACCGGCGAGTTGAAGCTGAACACCTGGTGCAGCAGCATCCAGGTCAGCTCGTGGTCGAAGATCTCGGCGTCTTCCCGGGTGCCGAAGTAGCCGTTCTCCACGCCGGCGGCCACGTAGCTGGAGACCACCCGATCGATGAGCTGACGCAGGCTGTTCTCCCGATGCGGCGCGCCCACCGCGCCCCGGAAGTACTTGCTGGTGACGATGTTCGTCGCATTCATCGACCAGGACTCGGGGAACTCCACCCCGCGCTGCTCGAAGTTGATCGAGCCGTCCCGCCAGTTCGTCATCACGACGTCCCGGCGTTCCCAGATGACCTCGTCGTAGGGGTGCACGCCGGGCGTGGTGTGGACCCGTTCGACCTTCAATGCGGCCCGTTTACGCGACTTGCCACCGCTCTCGGCGATCGGCTGGTCGCTGCCGCGGTCCCGATGCCCCACAACGTCGGTCATGCGTGTTCGTCCCTCTCTTGCTTCCAAATCTCTGGTGGAGTGGCGTCAGGTGGCCCAGTGGTCACCGCCTACGCGGTGACCCGGCCGCCTTGTTTATCCGGGAGTGATCTTGCGCAAGTCGGCGATCTCCTTCTCGAAGTCCTCGATACTGGAGAACGAGCGATAGACGCTGGCGAAGCGCAGATACGCAACCTCGTCGAGTTCCCGCAGCGGGCCGAGGATCGCCAAACCCACCTCGTGGGCGGGTACTTCGGCGGCGCCACCGGCGCGAATGCTCTCCTCGACACGGTGAGCCAGGTGCTGCAACGCGTCTTCGGTGACCGGCCGACCCTGGCAGGCCCGACGCACCCCGCTGACCACCTTGTCACGCAGGAACGGCTCGGTGACCCCGCTGCGTTTGACGACGGCCAGCACGGCTTCCTCGACCGTGGTGAAGCGTCGACCACACTCCGGGCAGGACCGCCGCCGGCGGGTGGCCTTACCCTCATCGACATCCCGGGAATCGATGACCCGAGAGTCCGTGTGGTGGCAGAACGGGCACCGCACCGCTGGACAACCTCCCCCATACGTCCCAGTTCGACTCTCAGCCGAACTACAACCATGTAACCACAAGATGTAGGGGTAAGCAACGCCATCCAACCCAAGATGGCGTGGGTGAACCAAATCTCACCCGATGGGGCTGAGTAGTACTTCCCCACCCCGTACAGACGGTGAACCAAGGTCGTTCAATTCCACGATCCGTGCCGCGACCGCACCCGGATCGGCGGACGGGGCGGCACGCCGAGCCACCTGCCAGATGGACTCGCCGGAGTGCACCTGCACCAGGCCGGTGGCCTCCGGGACCCGGGCCGCGCGCACGCCGTCAGCCAGCAGGCCGAGCGCACCGACCACCACCGCGGCCACCACCGCCACCAATACGAACTGGGCCACCGACACCAGGCCCGCGGACCGCGCCCGGGCGACCCGGCGGGGCGCGACCGGCCGGACCGGAGCCGGGCGGACCGGGACCGGCCGGGCCGCGCTCCCCCGGGCCGGCAGCACGCGCCGGGCGGCCGGCGCGCAGGACCGCACCGACGACCGGGCCATCACCGGGGCCGGCCGGCGAGCGGCGCGCCCGGGGCCGGTCGGCTCCGGGCCGGGCCCAATCCGGCGGGCCGGCACCCGGCGGATCGAGCCCGACCCTGAGCCGGCGGCCGGCCGCTCGACCCGCTCGTCCGGGCGCCCGGACCTCTGCGCGACCATCGGCCCGACGCGCGAGCCGACCTGGGCCGCGCCGGCCGACGTGACCGGAAACTGACTCGCCGCGTCGGCCGGAACCACCCGCACCGAGCTCGCACTCGCGCCCATCATGCCTCCTCGGGATTACCCGATGTCGCACGCACGTTCGATCGAACGGCTGTGCGATAGGTCTACCACCGGCCCCCGACAAAACCGGGAAATCGCGGGCGTGTCGTTCGAACATGTGTTTGGACTTGTCCGTGCATCGGTCTACCGTGCGGAAGCGACAAGACCGGGAAGCAGTGCCAATTTGGGCAGGGAGGATCGGCGACGATGGCGCGCGGATCGACAGACGACGATGGGGCGGCCGGAGCTGTCGCCGCCGCGGTGGGAGCTGAGGTCGGCGCCGGGGCCGAGGTACACACCTTCCCCGATCCGGCCGGAGTGGAGTCGAACGCGCTGACGCCCCGGCAGCGGAAGGTCCTCGAGGTGATCCGGGACTGGGTGGAGCGCTTCGGCTACCCGCCCAGCGTCCGGGAGATCGGCGACGCCGTGGGGCTCACCTCCACCTCATCGGTGCACCACCAGCTGCGCGCCCTGGAACGAAAGGGGTACCTGCGGCGCGATCCGAACCGCACCCGCGCGGTCGACGTCCGAGGCCCGGACGAGATGACCGCCGAGAGCAGCGTGGTCCATGGTGCCGAGGACGGGCCGGACGTCACCGAGGAGCTGCGCGCGATGCGCCCGTCACCGGCGTTCGTGCCGGTGGTGGGCCGGATCGCGGCCGGTGGGCCGATCCTCGCCGAGCAGGCCATCTCCGACGTGTTCCCGCTGCCCAGGGAGATCGTCGGGGAGGGCACCCTGTTCCTGCTCACGGTCAGTGGTGACTCGATGGTGGACGCCGCCATCACCGACGGCGACTGGGTGGTGGTGCGCCAGCAGTCGGTGGCGGAGAACGGCGACATCGTGGCCGCGATGATCGACGGCGAGGCCACGGTGAAGACGTTCAAGCGCCGGGACGGGCACATCTGGCTGCTGCCCAGCAATCCCGCGTACGAGCCGATCCCCGGCGATGAGGCGACGGTGCTGGGCCGGGTGGTCGCGGTACTGCGCCGGCTCTAGAAGTTGAGGGTTCCTGGGCCGTTCCGCCGGGACCGGGTGGGCCGGGAAGGCATGGGGTGTTGGTTGCGGCGCTTCAGGCAGGAGCCGCCGGAGACGGGTGGGAGCCACCGGTCTCCGGCGGAGGCGGGCAGGGGCCACCGGAGACCGGTGGGAGCCGCCGCTTCCGGCCGAGTCTGGCCGGCTCGTGCAGACCGGCCGCGGCCGGCACAGAGCCTGCAGAGTCTGCGCCGGTGGTACTGGGTCTGCGTCGACCGCGTGCCAGGCACAGGGGGGCTGCACGGTGTCTGCGCGGCCCCACTCCGGCTCGCACCAACCCGTCGCCCGGCCACAATCGGCCCCGGCAAGCCACCCGCGGCCCTGGCCAGCTCGCACAGACTCGCCACCGGCCTCCCCGGCGGGCCGCCACAAGCTTCGCATTCAACCTGAGGGCTTTTTGATCACGATTTGAGAGCCATGCTGTTAAATTTGCGGCTCGCCGCCGACCTTTCGGCCAGAGAACACTAGGCCAGCTGCTCTCGCTCGGCCTGGTCGTCGGGTTAGGCCTGGTCGTCGGGTTAGGACTGGTCGGCGGGTTAGGACTGGTCGGCGACCTGGGCACGGTCGGCGGATTCGGCTCGCCCGGCGGAATCGGCCACTACCCGGTAGTCGCGCAACGCCGCCGCCAGGTCCTGGGCCACTCGGGCGCGCAGCCAGGTGCCCTCCGCCCGATGTTGCTCGGCCAGCACCTGGCCGTGCTCGTGCACCCGCGCGGCCAGCCCGCCCTCGGTGTACGGGAGCAGCACCTCGAGCTCGTAGTGCGGCTTGGGCAGCCGCTCCGCGATGACCTCGCGCAGCCGCGCCATGCCCACCCCGGTGTGCGCGGAGACGAACACCGCGTCCGGCAGCAGATGCCGCAGCCTGGCCAGTTGCAGCTGGTCCGCCGCGTCCACCTTGTTGATCACCAGCAGCTCCGGCGGCATCGCGCCGCCGTGCTGCTCGCCGATCTCCTCGAGCACCTCGCGGACCGCTTTGATCTGCTCCTCGGGCATCGCGTCCGAGCCGTCCACCACGTGCAGCAACAGGTCCGCCTGGGCGACCTCCTCCAGGGTGGAGCGGAACGCCTCGACCAGCTGGTGCGGCAGGTGCCGGACGAACCCGACCGTGTCGGTCAACGTGTAGACCCGGCCGTCGGTGGTCTCGTTCCGCCGGGTGGTCGGGTCCAGGGTGGCGAACAGCGAGTCCTCCACCAGCACGCCGGCCCCGGTGATGGAGTTCAGCAGGCTGGACTTGCCGGCGTTGGTGTAGCCGGCGATGGCCACCCCGGGCACCTCGTTACGCCGGCGCGAGCCGCGCTTGGTATCCCGGACGGTGCGCATGCCGGCCAGCTCGCGGCGCAGCTTGGACATCCGGGTGCGGATCCGCCGCCGATCCAGCTCGATCTTGGTCTCACCGGGGCCACGGCCACCGATGCCGACGCCGCCGGCGGCCCGGCCACCGACCTGCCGGGACAGCGCCTCGCCCCAACCGCGCAGCCTGGGCAGCAGGTAGGACAGTTGGGCCAGCTCGACCTGCGCCTTGCCCTCCTTGGAGCGGGCGTGCTGGGCGAAGATGTCCAGGATCAGCGCGGTCCGGTCGATCACCTTGACCTTGAGCTTCTCCTCCAGCTGACGCAGCTGGCTGGGGGAGAGCTCGCCGTCGCAGATCACCGTGTCCGCGCCGCTGGCCAGCACCGCGTCGCGCAGCTCGTCGACCTTGCCGGAGCCCACGAAGGTGGCCGGGTCGGGGCGCTTGCGGCGCTGCACCAGCCCCTCCAGCACGGCGGATCCGGCGGTCTCGGCGAGGCGGGCCAGCTCGGCCAGCGAGGCGGCGGCCTGCTCGGCGGAACCCTCGGTCCACACGCCAACCAGCACAACCCGCTCCAGCCGCAGCTGGCGGTACTCGACCTCGGTGACGTCGGCCAGCTCGGTGGAGAGCCCGGCCACCCGCCGCAGCGACGACCGCTCCTCGAGCTCCAGGTCACCGATGGACGGTTCTAGATACACAGTCGGTTGATTCATATACCAGCCATCGTCCCACGCTTCGCATCCGATTTCCGCCCGTGCGCGTGGTAGGGGGCCGCCGTCACCCGGACAGGGACCGCCACCACTCGGCGCTGAGCTCGCCGGCCGCGACCAGCACCGCCGGTCCGGTCAGCGTCGCCTCGCCGCCTGACAGGGTGACGAGTACCCGGCCACCCGGGACATACACGGTGAGTTTGCCCTCGGCTCGACCGGCGTGGCGCAGCGCGGCCGCCGCGGCGGCGACCGTGCCGGTGCCGCAGGACCGGGTCTCCCCGACGCCGCGCTCGTACACCCGCATCCGGGTCGCCCCGTCGATCGGCGGGGTGAGGAACTCGATGTTGACCCCGGAGGGGAAATCCGCCGGGTCGTAGCCGGGCGAGACGGTCAGGTCCAGCTCGTCCAGCGGCACGTCGGTGACGCACGCCAGGTGCGGGTTGCCCACGTCCACCAGCACGCCGGGGAACTCCCACCCGGCCACTGTGGCGATGCTCTGGCCGCCCAAGCGCACCGGGCCCATCGCGACCGCCACCTCGGCGCGGTCAGCGCTCTCGGTGCCCTCAGCGCCGTCGACGAACCACACCCGCTTGGAGCCACCTCGGGTGCCCACCAGCAGCTGGTCCGCGCCGCGACCGGCCCCGGCACCCACCAGACCGGCTTCAACGAGGTACCTGGCGAACACCCGCACCCCGTTGCCGCACATCTCGGCGATGGAGCCGTCCGCGTTCCGGTAGTCCATGAACCACTCCGCGCCCGGGAGCTGCCCGTCGATCGGCTCACCCAGGGCGGCGGTGCGCACCACCCGCAGCACCCCGTCCGCGCCCAGCCCCCGGTGCCGGTCGCACAGCGCCCGCACCCGGGCCGGCGTCAGCTCCAGCGCGCCGTCCGGGTCGGGCAGCAGCACGAAGTCGTTCTCCGTGCCGTGCCCCTTGCGGAACGGGATGCCCGCGTCCGGATCAGCCACCCATCCAGCGTACGGCTCGTCCGTCGGCGCCGGCACTCACCGCCCGGCCAACACGCCCAGCGCCGAGCTGACCGGGTCGTCCAGGCCGTCCAGCCAGTGGATCCGGGGGTCCCGACGGAACCAGGACCGTTGCCGGCGAACCAGTCGGCGGGTGGCCCGCACGGTGTCCGCCTCGGCCCGGTCGAGGTCGCCGTCGCCGTCGCCGTCCAGCGCCTCGAGGATCTGCTGATAACCGACCGCCCGGGACGCCGTCCGGCCGTCCCGCAGCCCGCACTCGAGCAGCTGGCGCACCTCGTCCACCAGGCCCGCCTCGAACATCCGCCGCACCCGCTCTTCGATCCGCTGGTCCAGTGCCTCGGTAGGCAGCTCCAGGCCGAGCAACACCGCGCCGTACCGGGGCTCCCCCAGCTCGGGCAACCGGCCGCTGAACGGCTGCCCGGTGATCTCGATGACCTCGAGCGCCCGGACGATCCGGCGCCCGTTGTTGACCAGCACCGCGGCCGCGGCGGCCGGATCGAGGTAGGCCAGCCGCTGATGCAGCACGGCCGGGCCCTCGGTGGCCAGCTCCGCCTCCAGGCGGGCCCGCACGGTCGCGTCGGTGCCCGGGAAGGTCATCTCGTCCAGCACCGAGCGCAGGTACAGCGCCGACCCGCCGACCAGCACCGGCACCCGGCCCGCGTCGAGCAGCCGCTCCACGAGCGCCCGCGCCTCCCGCTGGAACGCGGCCACCGAGGCGTTCTCGGTGATATTCAGGACGTCCAGCAGGTGGTGCGGCACGCCGCGCCGCTCGGCGAGGCTGAGCTTGGCGGTGCCGATGTCCATCCCCCGGTACAGCTGCATCGCGTCCGCGTTGAGCACCTCGCCGCCCAGCCGCAGGGCCAGCTCGACGGCCAGGTCGGACTTGCCGGTGGCGGTCGGTCCGAGCACCACGACCAGTCGGGGTCCGGAGCCGCCGCTCGGACCGGTCACCGAAGTCGCTGCCACAGTGCCACGTGGTACCCCACCCCGAACGGTGCCGCCGAGTAGCTCAGTTCCCCGCGCCACCGGTGGCCACCGGCCGCCGCGGCGCCAGCCAATACCTGCCATGGCGCCCTGCCCACCGCGTTGAGCTCGCCGGCCAATGTCGGGTCGAGCGCGAGCAGGCCGTCCGGGTCGGCGTCGGCCAGCGCGGAGGCGACCGCGGCGTCGAACGGGCCAGCCCGCCCGTCCAGGTAGCCCGGCGACTTCTCGCCGTGGGTGATCGCGCCGTCCCCGACCACCAGCAGGGCCACCGGGTCGGGGGCGGCGTCCGCGCGGGCGGCCAGCTCGGCGCCGAGCCGCCGGCAGTCCTCGGTGGGCAGATCCGGCGGAACCAGCTCGGCCTCGGCGACCACATGCGGCGCGACCTCACCGCGCAGCCACCCGGCGATCAGCAACGGCAGCGGCAGATCCGCCGCCTCGTTGCCCACGATCCCGGGCGCCAGGGCCACCGGCACGTCCACTCCGTACCCGAGGAACGTTCCCCCGACCGGATGATCCATGCTGCGCCGTCCGGCGGCATCGGCGGCCACCACGATCCACCGATCGGCCGCCGCCGCCAAACGCGACGCCGCGGCCAGGCACGCCGCCCGCATCGGCTCCGATTCCGCCGCGCGACCCGCCGTGAGCTGAGGAAGCATCAGCGGTGGCTGGGGCACGACCGCCACCATCTCAACCATGACTGCTCAGGGTAATAGGGCCGCT
>DATHIT010000704.1:0-35112 GCA_035489915.1 Pseudonocardia sp.
CTCGTTCGTCGACGCCATCGGCTACGACACCGTCGATCTCGGCCGGCTCGCCGAAGGCTGGCGCACCCAACGTGACACGGCCGCCTACGCGGCGCTCTACGGCTCCTTCGACAATCCCGCTGGAACACCGGCCGACGCGGCCACCGTGCGCGCGGCCGCAGCTCGGGCGCGCCGCTACGCCGACGCCTCTCACTGATCTCCTGCGCGGCCGGCTCGACCCGGGACCGCCAAGGCTTTCCCGTTTGACACCGACGGCAACGTAGGTCGACATGGGACAAGCAGACGTGGCGGCGCTGCGCCGGCTGGCGGGACTGGCGACACCGATGACGTTGCGGGTCGCGGTAACCCTCGGGCTACCGGACCGGTTGCGCGATGGCGCCGCGACCGCAACTGAGCTGGCCGCACGGCAACTTGTCGCGGGCGCACTTCGCCCTCGCCGGCCGCATCAACCTCGGCCTAGACCCCAAGACCTAGTCGTCTGAAAGAACGACCAACCGCCCAGACGCCGACAGCGCACCTGAACCCCACGTGATCTCTGCGGTGATGCGGGACAGCGATGCCGTGCTCGACCTCCTCCCAAACCCGACGAGCGAGCCGTGATCGGACAGCGAGTGGTTGGTGAGTCAACGGCGAGTGCAAGCGGGAGCGCGGTGAACCGTCGACCGAGACTTCTGAACATGTCCAGTTGTCCTCAGCGACCACTCAGACTCCACGTGTACCAGCTCACAAATTGTTGCCTACGGTCCAAGAGGCTAGTCCACTAGTCCAATACCGGCTCTGTCAACTCCGATCCTGGGAACGTCACGTGATGATCAATCGCCGTACCTTCTCCACGCTCATGGCGTCCGGCGGCGTGGCCGCGTTCGTCGCCGGCTGCGCCCCGACGCCCAACGCGGGCGGCACCCCGGCCGCTGTGGGCGCATCCGCCGCCGCCCCGCCCCCGACCGGTCCGCGCAACGTCGTGCTCGTGCACGGCGCCTACGCGGACGGGTCCTGCTGGGCGGACATCATCCCTCGGCTGCAGGCGGCCGGGGTCACCGTCACCGCCGTGCAGAACCCACTGACCTCGCTGGACGCCGACGTCGCGGCCACCCGTCGGGCCCTCGATGCCCAGAACGGGCCCACCGTGCTGGTCGGCCACTCCTACGCCGGCGTGGTGATCACCCAGGCCGGCGACCACCCGCTGGTACGTTCCCTGGTCTACCTCTCCGCCCGGGCACCGGACGTCAATGAGGACTACCCCGCCCTGGCCGCCCGGTTCCCGGCCTCACCGGCCAGCGCCGGGCTGGTCTACCAGGAGGGGTTCGGCGGTCTGACCGAGCAAGCCTTCCTGAACGACTTCGCCAACGGCGTCCCCACCGAGCGGGCCCGAGTGCTGTACGCGGCCCAGGGGCGCGTCGCGCAGACCCTGTTCGCCACCCGGAACAGCGTGGCCGCCTGGCACTCGAAGCCGACCAGGTATGTGATCACCACCGACGACCGGACCACCGACCCGCAGCTGCAGCGCTTCGTGGCCAAGCGGATGGGCGCGAAGACCCTCGAGATCAACTCCGGGCATCTGTCGCTGATCAGCCATCCGGACACGGTCGCCCCGTTCATCCTCGACGCCGTGGACAACAGGTAGCGCCGAATGCCGACCGTCGGCCGGCACGGACCTGGTTCAAGGGCGCCGCGTTTCGTGCTCGGGCCGTGGGCCTGAAGTCGGACGAGGGGCGGCCCACGCCCACGGCACTGGTCCACCGGGCCGGTCCGGCAATGAACGCCTCACCCGGCCGAGGCTCAGACGTGGTAGTAGAGCCAGAACTCGCCACCGCCCCGTTCGGTTTTCTCCAGCGGGCCGGCCACCGCGGCGTGGCCCTCGCGGCGCGCGTCCGAGGCCGGAGTACCACCCCACCCGGGCCAGCGAGCTGGCGCCCTTCTGGAGTGGATAACGCACTTCGATCTGACCCCCCGAGGCCGCCAGGTGCAGCGCGGTACGACCGTCGTAGCCAGCCGCCCGAGGATCGACTCCGGAGGCAATAGCGCCGCGCACATCGTCCAGGTCACCCTGGCTCGCCGCCCAGCACAGCCGGTATGTCCCGTCCACCGCCGCCTGGTTCCCGCGGAACCGCGGGTCGCGCTTGCCGGTCTCATCGCCGGAGACCGGCTCTTCGGCTATTTGGCCACGGCTTCAATTACATGATAGGGGGGCTTGATTGCCGTTAGATTTGTCCTGCGTAGCCCAGCAGCTTCCAACAGCCCATCGAAGTCACCAAGGCCGCGTTCTCGTCCAGTCAGCATGGCGAGCATGTTCATGTCCATGAGCGCGCCAATTCCCGGTTCGCCGATTTCTGCCATAAGCATCTCAAGCACAATAATCCGAGCGCCTGGTGGCATCGCGCGGCGACAGTTCTCCAGGATTTTTATACACGCGTCATCATCCCAGTCGTGAAGTATGTATTTGAGAAGATACATGTCAGCTGCTGGGACTGACTCGAAGAAGTCGCCCGCGACAACACAGAATCGATCCGATAGATTCCGGCGGCGCGCCTCATCTGCAGCTCCCGGCACCACGTGCGGCAGATCGAAGACCGCGCCCCGAAGGTGGGGAATGCGGTCCATTAGCTCGAGGACAAATGCTCCATTAGCCCCGCCCACATCAACCACTGTGTCTACACCACCGGTGTCGATGACGAGTACCGCTTCTCGAATCACAGGTGAAGACAGGTTTGTCATCGCGGAGCTGAACAGCGCAGCCTCGTCCGGATTCTGGCTGAAGTAACTGAAAATATCGACGCCGTGCGTCGCATGAGTTTGAGCGCGCCCCTCACGCACGGCCGCACTGAATTTCCCCCAGGGAAGCCAATGACCCGGCGACGTCTGCACCAGAGCCATTTCCCGCAGAGAGTTTACCGAACCGCCGCGCAATGTGCCCAGGAGCGCCGTGCCCACAAATTTCCCATCACCAGGCCGATAAGTGAGCAAACCGAGTGACGCGCACGCCCGCATTAGCCGGAATGTGTGCCCGGGGTCGCTGTCCTCTCTCGAGGCGATTTCCTCCGCGGAAAGCGGACCCCCTTCCAGATGCTCCGCGATCGACAGATCGGCTACAGCAGCTACAGTTTGACTCACCCAGAATCCGGTAATCATAGATAGCATCCGCTCATGTTCAGCGGACCCTGCGGCGATGGTTGCCAACTTGCCTCTCCCCCGTCTCTGATATTGCGGCGCAGATTGCACCTATTTAGCGTATATGAAATCCAGTAGCCACGCATGACGTTTCCGCCCCGGCACACGATCTCTCCCACGGTGCAGCGCGCCAGTTCTCTCGTCGACTATCCGGATCTCGCAGGGGTGGCGAGGCCCGACCGCGTAGTCGAGGACCCCGACCGCGAGGGGCGAGTCGAGGAGGGTTGATCTCGGTGGGATTTGGCCCTGGGCGTTGGTCTTATCGACCTTTACGTTGAGGTCTGCACCTCGACAGGCGGGGCCACACGGCCGCCGCCAAAGGAACTGTTAGAACGGTCCAGCTCGCCAAAGAAGACCATGACGTCGTCTGGGTCCGTTCCTGCCGCCTGTAGCCGAGACACCATCGCGGAAAGAAGCAGGCGCTTCGTGGCGTGCGCGGTCCCTGACGAGAGCAGGGCCTCGATCATGACGACTTGGCTGCCGCGGGGCTTCCGCAAATCGGGATAGCGAGGACTGATGCGAAGATCAGCTTCTTCCAATGAGATGAACCTCTGGAAGAAATCATCCTCCGGATAGCCTGAACTGATGCTCGCCTCATGGAGGGCGGCGGATATCGCATCCTTTTCTGCGACCGTCCTCCCAGCACGCGTCGTGACAGTAAAGAGTGGCATTTTCGTCCTTCCAATCGCTCTATGCCGGAAAAGATGATCGGGCACTGTATCCGAAGTCACTCATGAGCGAGACACCATTGATCGCTCTCGACAACGGAGAAGACAAAAAAAGCACCGACCACGCGACATCGTCCGGAGTGTTGACCGGAAATGGCACGTCATTGAAGGAGTCGACCCCCATACCTCGACGCGCCATCGGCGTGTCCACGATGGAGGGGCAGACGCTGTTCACCCGGATTTTGAAATCTTCATACAACTCAAATGACAATGCCCGGGTCAGCTGCACGATGGCGCCCTTCGACGCATTGTAGGCAAGCATACCCGGGGCGGCCACGAATCCGGAATCCGATCCGATGATCGTGACGGATGCTTCTGACGCCAGCTTCAAGTGGGGGGCCGCCTGCTTCACGAGGAGGAAGGCGCCGAGCACGTTGACGTTGAGCACCTCACGAAATCCTTGTTCCGTTACCTCCTCGAGCGAGGCCCCCATTTCTCCCTCGACGCCGGCACTGGCAACGATGTGATCCAATCCGCCCAACCGGGTTGTGAGGTCCAGGACGGCCTCCGCTAGCGAGCTCTCGTCGCTGACGTCGGCCACCGAGGCAAAAACAAGACCGTCGGAGTCGGCAAGGGCGCCGGCCAACGCCCGCTCAACCGTCTGCGCAGTCCTGCTGATGATTCCGACCTTCGCACCCTCGCGGAGGAACGCCGCCGCGACAGCCAAGCCGATTCCAGAACCTCCTCCGCTCACGATGACGCGGCTACCCTCAAGTCTCAGGTCAGTCATAATGACACACTCCATTGCTTCTGGAAGTTTGACGAAATTGACGCGCCAGTTGTCGGGGCGACGCCTGTCATACCGAACGAGTTCACCATCCGCAACGCTTCTTAAAACGAACTCCTGCGCCGTTCCTCCGCTTCGGCCCACACGGTCGACGCGACGAACTCGGTCGCGAGTTCCACGACGAGGGGCCGCACGTGCTCGAGAACGAAGTCGGACGTCTCGTCGCCGAGCCTGTCGGCTGCCCACGCGAGGTAGGTCAGTCCGCGAGCGAGCAGCATGGGCCGCCACAGCGCGAGGTCTTCCCGGGTCAGCGGCCTGACGCTCTGGTAGCCAGCCAGGAGGGCAGACACGACATCTTCAGCGCGCGGATGCGGGAGGTAGAAGAACGCCGCGGTCGCGAGGTCGAACAGGTAGAAGCCCTCACCGTTGTCGTCGAAGTCGATGACGGTCATCTGTCCGTTGTGGACGAGCACGTTCTCGGGTGTGAAGTCGGCGTGGATCGCCCCGTAGCGGTCAGGCGGCTTGCCGTGCGCCCTCAGTTCGGCGTCGAGCAGCGACATCGCCTGGCTGACGATCTCGTGGCCGGCCGCCCCGTCGAGGAATGCGCGTCGGGGATCGCCCCAGACGGCCGTGTCGCCGATCAGCCCGCCCGCGTCCCAGGCAGGCCGTGTGGAAGGCCTCTGTCGCGGCACGGTGGTCACCTTCGTGTGCAGGTCAGCGATGAGGGCACCGAGTGCGTGGAAATTGACAGGGTCCACGGCGGCTACGCCGGTGAAGGCTTCTCCGACGTCGCCGAGCGGCACCGCGTCATAAACCCACTCCAGCATGTCCACCTGGTGCACGTCGCCGTGCTCGTCCGCGATCCGGCAGAACAGCTCACCTACCGCCGTGAGGCGGACCCGGGGGACCGCGACACCGGCCGCGCCCAGCGCGGTGACCAGGTCAAGTTCCTCCAGGATCGCGGCGTCGGTTCGGTAACCGTTGCGGTGCAGGCGCAGGGCGTAGCTGCCGGCCTGCTCGTCGACCCTGAAGACGTAGTTCTCGCGGTACTTCACGAAAGTGAGGGCCGCGTCCCCATCAGCGCCGTAGCTGGCCAGCGCGCGGGCCGCGACCCGCTTCGCGGCGTTGATATCGGCGATCATGTGCAGGCCGTCCTATTTCTCCGGTAGCGAGCAGGTCCCCGACGTGATCGGCGACCGCGCGTCTCGCGTGATCCGCGGGACGCGGTGCCTGGTCGAAAGAAATCGTTGCATACGGCTAGTTTAGAGTCAATGCGGCAAGCAAGGATACTTTACTGTCCGTTCAGTGATTTTTTCAGACCTGTGGTGAGAGCCTCCATGGCCGCGAGGATGTCCGTGGACTTGACCGTCTCCCGTGCCACCTCGGACAGCGCCGACCGCATTGCCCCCACCAGCAGCTCGGCGATCGCCTCCGGGGACGCCTTCGTCTTCACGGCGCCCGTCTCCCGCGCGGCGGCGAGATCCCCGGCGATGAGCTCGGCGCACACTCGGGAGGCATGGCCGCGTACCGGATTGAGCGCTTCATCGAGTGCCGGGTCGTCAATGGAGTAGAAGCGGCCGATCAACGGCCGTCGCCCGATCTCCACGAGCGCCTCGGTCAAGGCGAGCACGCGGGTGGAGAAGTCACCGCCCCCGACGTAGACGGCCGAGGCCTTCTCGATCAGTTCTCCGTTGACTTCCTCGTAGAGCTCCCGGAACAGCTCCTCGCGGCCTTGGGGGAAGTAGGTGTAGAGGGTCACCTTCGAGGCGCCGGCCCGGGCCGCGATGTTCTCCACGGTCGCCGAGCCGTATCCGGACTCGGCGAACACCTCAAGCGCCGCGTCCAGCAACTCTCGGCGTGTCCGCAGCCGGTTCCGCTCGCGCAGCGGCAGCGGCGGGGGGCGCTCCGAGGATTTCGCCTTGTCTGCCAACGGAAAGCTCCTCCCCTTGGTGCTGCCGGCCGCGGCTCCCGCAACGCTACGGGCTGGCCCGCGCTGGCCGGTCACAGCACGCGGGACACGATGGGCCGGTGCGTTTCCGCGTCTTCCCGTTCGCGCAGGCTTGCCGCGAGCCGGTCGACGAGCAGGTCCACGTGCTTGTGCTCGAAAATCATCGGGGGCCGGATCTTCAAGACGTTGCCGTGGGGACCGACCCTGCTGATCAGGACTCCCTTGTGCCGCATGTCCTCGACGACCCACCTCGCCAACGCGGTGCCCGGACCGCCGGTCTCGTCGATGAACTCGAGGCCGAAGAACAGCCCCACCCCGCGCACCGCCTTGACGCGCGGGTGCTCGGCGGCAAGTTTTCCGAGGAGGCCACGCGCGTGGCCGCCGACGTCGAGAGCGTTGTTCCGCAGCTCGCGATCGGCCATCTCACCCAGGACCGCCATGCCCGCAGCGGCCGAAACGGGGTTCCCGGCGAAGGTGTTGAAGTAGAGGTTCGCCTCGCCGAACTCGTCGAGCAACTCGGTCGTGGTCACCACGCCGCCGAGGGGATGACCGTTTCCCAGGGGCTTGCCCAACGTCACCAACTCGGGAGCGACGCCGTACAGCTCGTGACCCCAGAAGTACGAGCCAGCGCGCCCAAGTCCGGACTGCACCTCGTCGGCGATGATCAGCCCGCCGGCGGCTCGCACCATCCCCGCCACGGCCTCGACGTACCCCGTCGGAGGCCGTAGCAACCCCTCCGTGGAGAACAGCGGGTCGAACAGCAGGGCGGCCACGCCGTGACCGGAGGCCTTCAACGAAGCCAGGGCGGCCCCGGCTTCGTTCAAGGACTCGGCCAGCACGACCTCCTCGGGCCGCAAGTCACCGTCGAGGTCCGGGATGCGCAGTGCCCGGACATGGGATCCGAGTTGCTCCTTGACGCGCAGACCCGTGGTGAGCTCCGCGAGGCTAGCCGTGTTGCCGTGGTAGCTGAAGTCCGTGACGAGGATGCCGGTGTTCCCGGTGTGCTGGCGCGCGATGCGCAGGGCAAGTTCGTTCGACTCGGAGCCGCTGTTGGTGAACAGCACCTTGTCCAGGGGCGGGGCGAAGGTCGCCAGCAATGCCTCCGCGTACTCCACGACGGGCTCGTGCAGGTAGCGCGTGTGCACGTTGAGCTTCGCGGCCTGGTCGGCGATGGCCCGGACGACCACGGGATTGCAGTGGCCCACATGCGGCACGTTGTTGTACGCGTCCAGGTAATCGCCCCCGTCCGCGCCGCGCAGCCACACCCCCTGGCCCGACACCACGTGTAGCGGCTCGTCGTAGAACGTGGGCGAGTGCGGCCCCAGAGTGGCCCTCCGCCGGGCCATCAGCGCCCTCGCTGTCCACGCGCTGGCGGTCGTCATGAAGGCGAAAGCGACAGGCGCGACCCCGACCACCGCCCCCAGGGCGAGGCGGCCGCGATCACCAGCAGGATGATTCCCGCTTCTGCAGTTGTAGATGTCTGCGTCACGGGCGCGCCTTCCACCAGGTCATGCTGGGCCTCGTCTCGTTCAGGGGTGATGACCGACGACACTAAGTTGAAGGCAAGGAAAGAGTCAATACTAGCTATCAGATATTTGAACGGATCGTACACCTAACTGCATCGCTGTGAGGCCACCCGGGCTTGGGGAACGGCACTCGACTCACCGCCGAATCGACCGGAGGTCCCACCATGACCATCGACGTCTCCCACGTCCGCGACGTCCTCTCTAGCTCATCTACGTTTTTTGGCCGGGTTGCACGTTAAGTCCGCGTTTCTGGTGTTCGTGGCGTCACGCGATGGTGTGTCACCGTGGCGTCGCGCTACCGCGTCGACTCCCCGGGCGCGGACGCGTCGGTCGGCGCTCGTACCCAGCCGGTCACCCATCCCTAACCGGTCGGGCATGGGAGCCCACTCGGAACTGGAGACGTCATGAAGTACGTAGTCCTGGCCATCGCCTCGGACGCCGAGGCACAGCGCCTCGTCGAGGACCTCACTGAGCACGCAGGTGAGCCGCTGCGCACCCCGCGCTGGGGCAACGCCGTGCACGCGGCGCTGATCACCAGCCCACCCGGCGCCGAGCACGTTCCTCTTCCGCTCTCCCGGACGGGCTTGTCGCATGAGTGCGCACCCCGCAATGAACCACCACGAACGGATGCGCCTTCGGACCGCCGCGCTGCGCGCCACGCAGGTCTACCCCGGGCCAGTCGGCGAGCTGTTGTCGCGCGAGGTAGCGTGACATGACCGAGTTCCCGGCACCCACAGGCACGGCGTGCCGGTTTCGTCAGCCAGCAGATCTACTCGCCGAGGGCCCGCGACGCCGAGTACGGGGTGGTGCCGTTCTCGCTCGACCGGGGGCCGGGCATCCTGGTGTGGAGCCCGCTCGACGGCGGGCTGCTGTCCGGCAAGTACCGCCGATCGCCCGCGCCGAGGGCCTCGCCCGAAAGCTGGCCGGTGTCGTGGTCCGCGATGTCCATCTGTAGCGCGGCAGCGAGCCGGGCCAGGGTCGCGTCGAGCAGGGTGAGGTCGCGCATCGCACTCGCCAGCCGTGAGTGCCGAGGGCGGAGATCGTCGAGCGCGAGCGCGACAAGGGCCGAGGACCGCACGTAGCGGCCGTGCTCGCCGGTGGCAAGGCGGTGTTCGATCGCGTCGACCGACGTCCCCAGTTGCTCGGCCGCCGCGCGCAGCGGCCGGCTTTCGGCCCAGGGCATGACCTCCCCGTCGACCTCGGAATGCTCGACCAGGGCGGCGAGGGCGCGGGCGTGCTGCCGGGCGGCCGAGCTCACCGAGAGCAGTTCGGCGAGCTGGGTGGAGTTGCGGCCGAAGGTGGCCCGGCGCAGCGGCGTTGCGGTGGCGACCAGCGCGGCGTAGGCGGCATCGACGTCACGGGCCAGCGGCCGCAGCCGCGCGCGCTGCCCGTCGAGCCGACCGAGCACGGCCTCGAGCAACCTGCGCAGGGCGGTGAACCAGAGCAGCACCCCGGTGGTGAGCACCCGCTGCGGGCGCAGCGGCACGATGAACAGCACGGTGAGGACGACGGCCGCGACGCCGATCGCGGTCTCGGCCAGCCGCAGCACAAGCAGCTGCCAGCTGAACTCCTCCAGCTGCGCGTACAGCTGGGAGACCGTCACGGTGATGCCGACGACCATGAACATGTAGTTGGTCCGGATCAGGTAGGTGCCGAAGAAGAGCGCCACCAGCACGATCACCACCGACAGCCAGGGGCGGCCGCCGGTGAGGTGGACGAGCAGGTCGCCCACCACGATCCCGATTGCGGTACCGCCGACCCGGAACAGCGCGCGGCGCACCTGCTCGCCGGAGTTGGTGGTCGCGACGAAGGCGAGGAAGGTCGCCAGCACCGCCCAGTACAACCGCGGTCCCGACAGCGCGTCTCCAGCAACGACGGCAAGCGTGCCGGCGACGGTGATCTGGATGGTGGTACGCACGTGCGAGGGCATCGCGGCGCGGTCGAGCAGGCCACGCCCCCGCGTCGTCGAAGCCTCGGAGCTGACCGGCGTCGAGCCGGGCAACCAGCCGTTGACCAGCTCGACGGCCGGGCTGAAGTCGCCGCCGGCCGCGTCGGCGATCTCATCCTCGCGGACCGGCGTGCCGATGCGGGCGCGGGCCTCGGCGTAGTCCTCTACTGAGGCGGCCAGCCGGGAGGTCAGCACGGTGGTGCGGGAGACGTTGGACGCGGCGGTCCGCAGCGCCGCGACCGCGCGGGACACTGCGGGCGGGTCACCGTCGAGCAGGGCGGACAACGCGGCGGCCGCGCGGCGACGGACGGCGGACGGTGCGCCGGCTGTGGCCAGCGCGACGGCGAAGCGCGCGCAGTTGGACAGCTCCAGCTCGGCGTAGAAGTGCCGCTGCGCCTCGACCGCCGCCGTCCTCGGCCGGGTCTCGGCCCACTGCGCGTCGATCATGAGCGTGGTCTCGTTGAGTCGGACCAGCTGGCGGTGCATCCGCTCCTCCAGCGCCCGGATGCGCCGCTCGTCGGCGTCGGCGAGCACGCTCACGCTCAGCCCGACCAGCCGGCGGGCCCTGGCCACCTGTGACCGGCGCATCCGTGCCAGGTCCCGCTCCGGGATCGGGCGGAAGAAGGCGAACCACACCAGCAGCGCCGCGAGCACCCCGATCCCGAATTCGGCGGCGACCCAGCCGGTGTCGCCCAGGCTGAGGTCGTCGTGCAGGAGGAACCCGAGGATGGCGCCCATGAACGCGCTCATCCCCGCGCCGAACCCGCGCGGGGCGAAGCGGCGCACGTACACCGCTAGGGCCATCACCACGACGAGGAAGGCCAGGGACGGCACGCGGTAGGGCCCGAGCAGCAGCCCGAGAGCCATGGTGGCCACCATCGACAGCGCCACAAGCAGCGTGGACAGCACCTGATCACGCGCGGTGCGGGCCTGGACCAAGAAGCCGGCCATCATCGCGGCCAAGCCAGCGCTCAGCATCGACACGACGAGCAGCTCGTGGTTCGTCGCCGACAGCACCGGCGCGGGCGCGCTGCCGGCAGGCAGCTGCAGCGCACCGGTCAGCCCGACGAACAGATAGACCAGCCCCACCGCGACGGCGATGCCGAGCACCACCTGCAGCGCCATCCGCAGTTGGGTGAGCCCGGGATCGGCGCCCGCGAGCCGGTCGACCCCATCACACCACCAGGCCCGGGGAGTGCGCGCCCGGGGAAGCTGGATGAGGTCGCCGTCGGCCGTCGCCGGCTGGGCCGGGTCAGCTCGGCGCTCACGCACCGCCGGCGCCCACCGGCGCGAAGGCCGATGTTCGACGTGCACGCTTGCTGATCATGCCTATCCTCTTCTCAGCCGACACCGAGGTGACCGCGGCCGCGGCACACGGCCCCTCAGCGGCCCGAGTGGTCTCCGGCCGAGCCCCTTTCCAAGGTAACCGCCTCCTCCTCGGCAACGCCGCCGTGCTGGGTGTCGCCTCAGGGATCCCTCGAACAGCACCTCGGAACCATCGGTGACCTGTGGGTCCTGCTGATCGCCTTGGGGCAGAACAGCGCACTCCCCTATCCAACGGGCCAGCGGTATCCCGCCTGTGGATTCCAGAACTCGGTCTGGGGGCGTTGATCCGCGCGTTATGGCGGGCGTCCGGACGCTCGGCGCGGTGATCGAAGTCTGTGCCGGCATGTTCGAGCCCGCATCGTGCGAGATCGCGGAGCTGGCCTACGGGCCGTCGGCAGAACTACCAGTTGAGCAAGGTGGGCTCGGCGCGCGGTTAGTCACAGCCTGGTCGCTGACGATGCGGCCGTCCTGAAGTCGTACAACTCGTTTGGCGAATGCGGCGATCTCCTCTTCGTGAGTAGCGAACACGACTGTGCAGCCTGCGCTGTTGAGCGCGGCGAACAATCCCATGATCTCAATGCTGGAATCATGGTCGAGACCGCTAGCGGGTTCGTCGTCGAGCAGAATCACCGGATTGTTGATCAATGCTCGGGCTATTACCGCCTTTTGACGCTGAGCCGCGAAGAGTTCGACAGGCAAATCGTCTTGGCGTCCCTCGAGCCCCACTCGCTCGAGGGCACGTTGGGCGGACTCACGCCTCACCCTCGCCCGCATGTAGATCAACGGGAGCTCCACGTTGCCCATCACCGTCGCATCCGAGATCAGGTTGGACGACTGAAACACGAATCCGATCTTGCGGCTACGGATCTCCGCGAGCTGACGCCTCGATAGGGCAGCAACGTCGGTGCCGTCCAATAGGTAACGGCCTGTAGTTGGAACGTCCATACAACCCAAAATGTTCATCAGCGTGCTGGTGCCTGAACCAGACGGGCCCAGGACCGCGACCATTTCACCATCACCAATGGTCAGGTCCACGCCGCGCAGCGCATGTACGGTAACCCGACCAGCCTTCTGGTAGGCCTTCGCAACCCCTTCGAGCTGGATCACCCGATTCCTCCGCTCGGAGACTCGGTCTCGGAGCCACCGCATTGCGCTGATAGCCGCCGTCTGCTTCGACGCGCTCAGGCCGGCATCGTAAGAGGCGCCGACTGAGGATTCGCCAAGTCTTGGTCCGATCACTGAGACCGCGCTGAATGTGGGTTCCCGAGTTCGTCAGGATCGAAGCAATCCAAGGCGGATTTGAAGGCTTCTCCGGTTCGGTGGGTTACTCGTATCTGAGGGCCTCGATGGGGTTGAGTCGGGCCGCGCGCCAGGCGGGGTAGCCACCGGCGACGGCTCCGATGGCGAGGCTAATTACAAACGCCACCAGGACCGGCGGGAGGGACAAGACGGGGGAGAATGTGGATAGCACACCGCCGGAGCTGTCGAGCAGTGGTGACGCGAGGCGGACGGCGAAGATCAGGCCGAGCCCGAAGGCGATCCCGATGAGCCCGCCGAGCCCGGACAGGGTGACGGCTTCGAGGACGAATTGGGTCAGGATGGCCGAGTCAACGGCGCCGATCGCTTTGCGGGTGCCGATCTCGCGGGTTCGGTCGGTGACCGAGACCAGCATGATGTTGAGCACGCCGATGCCACCGACCAGCAGCGAGATCGCGCCGATGGCAGGGGTGAACCCGGTGAGCAGACCCAGGATTTGGTTGAAGGTGGTCAGCCGCGCGCCGAGGGTCTGAACTTGGAAGTCCTGCATCTCGGGATCGGTGACGTGGTGGCGCTGGGAGAGAATCTGGGTGATCTCCCGTACGGCGGCCGGGGCGCTGGCCGACGAGGTCGCGGTCGCGGTGATTTGGCTGAGTTGATCGCCCTCGTAGCCGTATCCGAAGATGGCGGATCGGGCCGCCCCCTCGGGCATGACCACGTTGTTGTCCAGATTGGCGCCATAGTCGCGCATCACGCCCATGACTCTGAACGGCTGGTCGCTTACCCGGATCGTTTTGCCGACCGCCGCCGCGTCGGAACCGAACAGTACGTCGGCGATGGATGGGCCCACCACCGCGACGTGGGCGCCGGAGCCGGCCTGGGTTTGGGTGAAGTACGTCCCCGCGGTGAGCAGCCGGGCGTTGGTTTGGAACCAGTTTGCGGTGGTGCCGGTGACGGTCGCGGCCAAGAACTTCTTGGTGGCGGTTTGGACCAGCACCGCTGTGGCGTTCTGCCCGGCGGCGCTGGTTGTGGAGCCGGTGACGGCGGGGGTGAGGGTGGCGACGTCGGGGGCTTTCGCTAGCGCGGCGGCGTCGGCGTCGGTGAGTGGTTGGGCGTCGGGGCCGCCGTTCACTTCGGCGAATTTCGGCACGATAGTGATGTTGTTGGCTACCGGCGCGATCGCCTCGTTGACCGAGTTCGACACCCCTTCACCGGCGGACACCACGAGGATGACCGCGGCCACCCCGATGATCAGACCGAGCATGGTCAGCCCGGAGCGCAGTTTGTTTGACCGTAACGCGCGCAGCGCGACGATAACCGTATCCCGAAAAAGCATCGTGATCCTTTAGGCTGTTCAAATTGACGCCGTTACCCGCGAAAGCCTCTATCGCTACGACGCGCGTTAGCGCCTCTCGAGGAGTCGGAATTGTTCGTTCAGGCCGTGTCGTTGACATCGCTCGGATGTCACAGCAGCTCAGGGCTCGGTTTTCCGCTGGTAATCATCACGGCCTCCTGATGTCGGGTGAAAGCCCGACGCCCCGGTGCGCCGTGCCGCGTATCGCTCACGATCGCGCATAGACATGGTCCGGTCTGCCCAGGAGGCGGCCAACTCCGCTACCGGCTAGCTGGAAACCGGCAGTGGCTGACCGCGAACTCGATCAGGCGTTATGCGTCGGCCGGTCGAGGTCGCCGAGATCGGCCAGCAGCAGCCCGCTGCGTGGCTTCGGCGTGAAGTAGGTGCTCTTGCGCGGCATCCGGCGGCCCTGCCGGTGCACGGCGAGCACGTCCGCGAAAGGCACCGGCGCCAGTTGCAGCACCGCGTCGACCCGCTCGCCCGCGGGATGTCCGGCCGGCAGCGCGTGCAGCAGCGGGCCCGCCGGGTCGATGCCCAGCGCGTCCGCGATGAGCACCCGCTCGACCAGCGCGTGGTCCAGCCGGGGCGGCGGCTCGCCGATAGCCTCGGGGCCGGGCAATTCGACCAGTAGGCCGGTGTCGGCGGGCCTGGCCACCGGCCGCACGACCACCGCCCCGGGCGTACTCGGCGCGGCCCGGTCGTCGGTCTCGCGCACCACCAGGCCCTGCCGGCGCCAGGCGGACGCCAGGTCGGCTGCCGTCAGCCCAGTGTTGACCAGCGCACGGTCGATCGCGCCGATCCGCAATCCCGGACCGGCAGTGACCAGGGCAAGCAAGCCGGACCGCGCGCCGGCGGCCGCGGCCACCCGGTGGTTGCCGTCGGCCACCAGCAGTGGGCCGCGCTGGACCTCGGCCAGCAGCGCGTCCTGTTCCGGCCCCGGCCCGACCAGCCACAACCGGTGCACCCGCCCACCACTGTCCTCGGTAGACACCGAGGGCGTGCCAACGGCGTCGGCTACCCGCAGCACAGTCTCAGTGAGCCGGTCGCCGGCATCCACCGGCACCAGCATGGCGGCGCTAGTCGCGCAGCCAAGCGCGGCCAGCACCGCTGCCCGCTCGGCCACCACGCCCGGGTAGACCTGCTCACTGTGCCGCACCCTGGAGCGCCCCTGTCGGTCCACCGCCGCCGGGTCGACCAGGCACAGCACGCCGACGGCCGCGCCGTCCGGGCCGGACACCCGGTACGCCGCGACCACCTCACTGACCTGCCGGTACGCAATGGCGCGCAACCGGTCCAGCGCCTGCCTGGCCGCGGGCAGCGCCTCGGCCAGCGACAGCCCGGCCGCCCGCGCCCAGGGTGTGCGATGCGGATGCTGCACAGCCAGCAGCGACTCGCGGTCGCCCCGCGCGGCCAGCGCCGCGACCACCTCATTCGGTTCGGCGAACTCGTCGACGCTGGGGCCGGGCACCTCGTCCCGGACCACCCAGCCGGTGCCGATCGCCCGCGCCCACCGTGTCATACACCGATCTTGCCCCGTCCGTCCAGGTGCCGACTCAGGGAAATGCGGTTGGCTCGTTCTGTGGGGCCAGCCGGTGGAGGGCTCGCAGGGAGAGCACCGCGGTTGCCACGTCGGCCGGCCTGGACAGGTCCAACCCGGTGAGCTCCTCGAACCTGCGGATATGGTTGAGCACGGTGTTTCGGTGCCGGTAGAGCTCCCGGGCGGTCGTGGTCGGTGATCCGTCGCCGCTCAGTTGCGCCTGGACGGTTTCCAGCAGGCGGGCACGTTCGGGCGGACGGGCCGCTCGCAGCGAGGCCGCCAGGTTGTTCGCCAGATGTCTGGTGATCTCGGGCGCGGCGCCGACAAACACCGACGGGATATCCTCGGCCGCCATGATCACGGTATGCCGTCCTGGCGGACTGGCGTCGCGGGCCGCATCGGCGAGCCAGACCAGGTGGCGGGTGTCCTCGAGCGCGTGGTAGATCGGGCTTGCGCCGACCCGGGTGTGCAGTGAGTCAGTCAGGCAGCCGCGGAGTTGGGCGTAACCGCCGACCCCGAGCACGACGATCCCGGTGAGCAGGCTGGCGTCGTGCAGCCACACCGACCGGTGGCCGAGCTTGCGCAGCGCCGACTCCACCAACTGATTGGGCGCGTCCTCGTCGGCCCGCACGACCACGTACTGGCCGCGCTCGCCCAGACCGAGGCGGGACGCCGCGCGACGCACCACCGCGCTCATCGGCCCGGTGCCGTGCAGCAGCTCGTGGAACAACGCGCGGGCGTCGCGCTCGAGCTCGTCGGCCAGCTCAGTTTCGGCGTCCCGGTATGCCTCGCTCACCACCACCGAGATCTTGTCGATCGCCCGCCAGAGCGGGAGCACGAAGTCGGTCCACTGGGTCGTGATGTCCGGCGGCCGAGTGCTCAGCCAGGCGAACAGTGCCTCGCCCGCAATCTGGAAGTCGATCCGGAACGAGTGCAGCATGGCGTCCATCCCCACGCCCTGACGAACCCGGCGTCGCCCGATGTAGGCCAGCGTGTCCGCGAGATCGACATTCGGGATGAGCGCGAGCTCGTTCAGCACCAGGGTCATGGTTTTCCGGCAGGCCTCCAGGTGCTCGTCCGGATCAACCAGTTCCCGGTAGGCGGCCTCCTTCAGTTGACTCTCCAGGTGCGCCCGTTCGGCGAGCTCGTCGACCATGCCGAGCAGCGAATGGGCGGCTTCGGCAAGCATCGTGGGCGGTCGCGGCCGGTCAGCCGAGCTAGAAATATTGTGCACGAGCACAATCTGACACGTCGGATGGTGGCCGTCCATCCCTTGTTTGCCCAGGGTTAAGCCTGATTGGCTTGCTCCAGCACAACGGTGGTGCGTTGGGGGTGGCGTTTCGACTGACCGCAAATACCAAACCTGGAGGGCTCGATGACGGCTACGTCCAACCCGGGATCACCGGCCGATCCGACCCCCAAATGGGTAAAGGCGTCGCTCATTCCCAAAGGCGCCCAGGCACGTCGTGAGGCCGCCGAGGATTACGCACTGCGAAAGGTCCCGGCGCATTGGAAAAGGCCGGCTTTCAGTTTTGCCATATCGCTGAGTGGATTGACCTCGTCGGTCTTCTTTCTCGCCCTCGGCGGACAGCTCACGCTCACCTTCGGGTTCCCCTCAGCGATGGCATCCTTCGTCGCGGGCACGATCCTGGGGTGGTTGGGCTCGGCGGTGATCGCCCGGGTCACCGCGATGACCGGGCTCGACCTCGATTTGATCACCCGAGGAAGCGGGTTCGGCTTCCTCGGCTCCGCTGTGACGTCACTGATCTACGCGGTCAACTGGATGATGTACGCGGCCATCGAAGCGGCATATCTCGGTACCGCGCTGCACTCGAAGATGCCCGGGCTCCCCACGCCGGTCTGGTTCCTCATCACCGCATTCGTCTCGGTGCCGATCTGCTGGTACGGGTTCACCCAGAACGACTTCGTGCAGCGGTGGCTCGGGCCCATTTTCCTGGTCGGCCTGGTCTGGCTCGTGGTCGCCGCCGTGCAGCATTCCTCCCTGGCGCCCTCGTTCAGCAGCCCGGGATTCTCCGCAATCGGTTTCTTCGGCTCCCTGGGTGCGCTGCTGCCCAACGTCGTCATCCAGATTCTCGGCACCGGGGATTTCTCCCGCTTCATCCGCAAGACCGAGGTCCGCAAGGCCATGCTCGCCGGACCCGCCGTGGTCATCGCGGCCGTGTACCTGATCTCGTTCCCGGCCGGCGCGGTGCTCGCCCTGTACACCGGCGGCGACAACCCGGGGACCTACATCACCGGCTTGTTGGGCGTGTTCGGCCTCGTCTGGATCACCGCGACCCAGCTGCGCATCAACAACATGAACTTCTACAGCGGTTCCCTCGCCCTGGCCAACTTCGCCTCCCGGATCCTGCACTGGGTTCCCGGTCGGCGGTTCTGGGTGGTGTTCGTCGGTTTCGTGGCCTTCGTCGGCGCCATGCTGCACGTCGAGGAACACCTGCTCGGCGTGGTGTCCTTCATGGGCATCTTCTGCCTGGCCTGGCTCGGTGTGCTCATCGCGGACATCTGCGTGATCAAACCGCGACTGCGGGTGCCGCCGGCCTACATCGAGCACCGCAGGGGGTATCTGGCGAACTGGGGAGTTCCGGCGGTCAGCAGCCTGTTGGTGGGCGCGGTGGTCGGTGCGGTGCTGTCACTGGGCGGGATTCCCAGCGCGGCGGTGGGTCCCATTCTGGGCGATGTGCTGGCCTTCGGGATCGGTTTCGGCGGTCCGATCCTGGTCGAGCTGGGGATGAAGGGTCGCTTCGCCCGGCTGGCCCGCCAGCCCGCGGCCGAATGGATCGACGACTTCTCGCGCACCGACGAGGAGATGGAGTCGGCCGACAACATGTTGCCATGCGGCAACTGCGGCGAACGGGTCATGCGCGAGGACATGGTGACCTGCCCGGTCACCGACAGCCACGTGCTCTGCTCGGTGTGCTGCGCCATGCACCGCACCTGCGCCGAGCGCTGCAAGACCGAGGCGTTCAGCCCGACGGACGGCGATGTCCGGCGCCAGCTCGATCTGGTCGTGGTGCGGCGGCGGGACGAGGAGTCAGGATGACCAGCCGAGCGACATTTCGTTCACTGGGTGACCTGGAGCTGTGCGTGGAGTTCGGCGACCGGCTCGACCTCGCGCTCAACTTCACGGTGCTCGCGCTGGACCGTGCGCTCAAGTCGGCGGGGGTGCCGGGAGTTCGCGAAACGGTGCCCACGCACCGCTCGCTCGGTGTTGTGTACGACCCGCTGCTCATCCACCGGCGGGACCTCGAGCACCTGATCACCGAACTGGTGGACGACCTCGCGGAGCTGACCGAGTTCCCGTCCCGGCTGGTGACCATACCCATCTGGTACGACGACCCGTGGTCCCAGGAATGTGCCAGGGCGCACGGCGTGGGCAACAACATCGACTACCTGGCCCGCATGAACGGCATCGATCGGGAAGAGGTGATGAGCCGCCATTCCGGTGTGACGCACTGGGTGTCCGCTGTGGGCTTCCAGCCCGGCACCTACCAGGCGGTTCCGCTTGGTGACATGGCGCTGACCGGGCCCAAGTACGAGCGGCCGAGGAAATGGACCGACCCTGGGATCGTCTGCCTCGCGGGCTCCATCACTTCGTACTACCCGGTGCGCAGCCCGGGCGGATACCAGTTGCTCGGGCGCACGCCGGTGGATCTGTTCGACCCATTGTGTCGCAACCCGGTCTTCGCCGAGAGCCCGGTGCTGCCGAGGGTGGGCGATCGGCACCGCTACGTCCCGATCGACGCGGACGAGTACCACGCGATCCGCGCCCAGGTGAAGGCCGGCGAGTACCGCTACCAGATCGAGGACGGCGTGCAACGGCTGGAGCCGGTGTGACCGGCGAGGTCAACATCTTCGAGGTGTTGGAACCAGGGCTGCAGACGACCGTGCAGGACCTCGGTCGCCCGGGCTATCTGGCCGACGGGATCCCGCCCTCCGGCGCCTTCGACTCGCTGGCCTTGAAGCTGGCGAACCTGCTGGTCGGCAACCCGCCCGGGGACCACGTCCTGGTCGGCACCGATCCCGGTGCGGCCGGCCTGGAGATGCTGTTGGTCGGGCCCCGACTGCGCGCGCTGAGCTACACGGTGATCGCGGTGACCGGAGCGGACCTGCGGCCAGCGGTAAACGGGCGACCGATCCCGCTGTGGACCTCGGTACTGGTGCGCCCCGGGCAGGAGATCACGTTCGGCGCGGCGCACGCCGGCGCGCGGGGGTACCTGGCCGTCGCCGGAGGGCTCGCGGTGCCGGCGGTGCTGGGCAGTCGCGCGACGAACGTTCGGGCCGGCCTGGGCGGCGTGCACGGGCGAGCGCTGCGGGCCGGAGACGTGTTGGCCACATATCCGATAACCGGCTCGCCGGTGCAGCGCGCCGGCATGCGGGTGCGGGCAGATCGGCTGCCCGGCCGCCCGGGTGACTCGGGCGCGGTGCTGCGGGTCGTGCTGGGTCCGCAGGACCATCTCTTCACCCCGGACAGCGTGCGCACATTCCTCGAGACCAAATGGCGGCTGTCGCCGACCTCGGACCGGATGGGGTGCCGATTCATCGGGCCCGCCCTGCATTTTCTGCCCCGACCCGACTATCTGGTGGACCAGGCCGGGTCGGATCCGTCGAACATCGTGGACGATTCGATCTGCATCGGTTCCATCCAGGTGCCCAGTGGGTTGGAACCCATCGTGATGGGCGTCGACGGGCCGAGCCTCGGCGGCTACGCGAAGATAGCGACGGTCATCAGCCCTGATCTGTCGGTACTGGCTCAATTGGTGCCCGGCGACCCTGTCCGGTTCCGAGCCGTGGACGTCGACGATGCGCATGACGCGCACGTTGCGGCGCGTGCGCTGGTGACCACCGATTCCGTGGAGAAACTGTGAGCTTGAAGATAAACATCAATTCGGATGTCGGTGAGGGTTTCGGGCGTTGGCAGCTCGGCCCCGACGACGACCTGATCCCTTTGGTACCCACAGTGAATATCGCGTGCGGTTTCCACGCGGGAGATCCCGGGATCATGCGTCGGGCGACCGAGACCGCGCTGCGTTCCGGTGCGGACATCGGGGCGCACGTGGCGCTGCCCGACCTGCGTGGTTTCGGTCGCCGGCCGCTGGACATCAGCCCGGACGACCTCCGTGCCGACCTGCTGTACCAGATCGGTGCGCTGAGTGCGTTCGTGCAGGTGGCCGGCGGGGTCATGCGACATGTGAAGCCGCACGGGTCGCTCTACGCGATGTGCGGGCGGAACGAGGAGTACGCCCGAGCCCTGCTGGAGTCGGTCGCCGGATACGACAAGAGCTTAATCGTGATCGTCGGCCAGGGATGGCCGCAGCGAATTGCCGCTGAATACGATCTCACCGTGGTCTACGAAGGCTACGTCGACCTGGAATACCAACCGGACGGATATCCGAGGGTCGAGCCGGTCAAACTGGCCTACGATCCCGAGGATGTCGTGCGGCGTGCCGTGCGAATTGTCACCGAGGGGACCGCGACAGCGCTGGACGGCTCGACAATCGAGGTCGACACTCCCACGCTCTGCTTGCACGGCGATATGCCCAACGTACTCGATGTCACCCGTCGGGTTCGTGAGCGGCTCGGGGAGGAAGGCATCGAAATAGTTGATCTAGCGACCGCGGTGGCGCACGGGATCCCGCATTGAGCAGCCGCACGGATGATTTGGGACCGGTAATCGCTGTCGCCAGAGCCACCGGAATCGGCGCTTCCTACGATCCGATACCGCGCGATCTGGTCGACCGAATGCTCACCCAGTTCTATGGGTTCTCCGGCCGCCTCCAGCACATCGCCACGGAGAAGGACGACACATTTCTGCTCGAGGCAGCATCGGCGAAGTACCTGGTGAAGATTTCCTCGCCCGCCGAGGCGCTGCCGGACATCGAGCTGCAGACCGCCGCCATGCTGCACGTCCGGGACACCGCGCCCGACCTGCCGGTGCAGCTTCCGGTTGCCGGGCACGACGGTCGGTTCGAGCACCGGCTGGACGTGGCCGGGTATGCCGGTCGGGTGCTGCGGGTGCTCACCTTCCTGCCCGGCCAGCTGCTCACGGATACCCGACCCACCCCCGCGCAGGTGCGCGACATCGGCCGCACGGCGGGACGACTGTCGAGGGTCCTGCACGGCTTCACCCACCCACGCCAGGGCCGCACGCTCATCTGGGACCTGCGCTGGTTCGACCGGATGCGACCGCTGCTCAGGCACATCTCCACCGAGCGCGGGTCGGCGGTGGCCAGCAGCGTGTTCGAGCAGTTCAACGAGGTCGTCGTGCCGGCACTGCCGACGCTGCCGAAGCAGGTGGTGCACGGGGACTTCAGCCCGTACAACCTGCTGGTGGATCCAGGCGTGCCGGGCTACGTGCGGGGAGTGATCGATTTCGGCGATGTGGTGCACACCGCCCGGGCGTTCGACGTCGCGGTCGGAATGGCGAACCTGTTGTGTGACGACCCGGAGGATCCGTGGGCGAAGGCCGTGGAGTTCGTGGCGGGCTATCTCGAGGTCCGCGAGCTGTCCGACGCTGAGCTGCGGCTGCTGGCAACCTGTGCCCAGGCGCGCGTCGTGCTGCGCATCCTCATGGCGCAGTGGCGGGCGATCGAGGACCCGGGGCGGCGCGACTACCTGCTGTCGCATTCGGTGAAGGACTGGTCGCACCTGTACCTGGCGCACGCAGTCCCGACGCCCGAGATAACGGCGAGAATGCAAGCGGCGGCGGCCGGGCGGCACGTCCCCGCGGAGAGGTCACACCAGTCTTGATGAACAGCGCGGATTCTTCCTCCGGCGCTTCGCCCACCATGGTGAACGCGTTTGACCAGGCCGATCTGTCGCAACTGCCGGATCGGGTACGCGCCCAGGTGGTACGCCGCAACACGGTGCTGGGTTCGAGCTATCGGCTTTTCTACCGGACGCCGGTGGAGGTCGTCCGTGGCCACGGCGTACTGCTCTATGACGCCGAGGGCAACGATTATCTGGATGCGTACAACAACGTGCCCTGCGTCGGCCACTCCCACCCAAAGGTGGCGGCGGCGGTCAGCGCGCAAATGACCACGCTCAACACGAATACCCGCTATATCCAGGAATCCATCCTCGACTACTCCGAGCAGTTGCTGGCGACATTCCCGGACGAGCTGGGCAAGGTGATCTACACCTGCACCGGCTCGGAGGCCAACGATCTCGCGATGCGGGTGGCGCGGTACGTCACCGGGCGCGAGGGCGTGATCGTCACCGCCAATGCGTACCACGGTCTGACCGCTCAGGTAGCCGCGTTCTCGCCGTCACTCGGGCCGAACTCACCCCTGGGACCGCACGTGCGCGTCATCGACGCACCCGATGAGCTCCGCCTGCCGGACGGCGAGACCGTTGGGCGGCACATGCGCGCCCAGGTACGATCCGCGATTGCGGACCTCGAACGGCACGGCGCCGGATTGTGCGCATTCATCGCGGACAGCATCTTCTCGTCGGACGGAATCTTTGCTCATCCCCGTGGCTTCTTGAGGGATATCGCCGACGAGGTACACCGAGCCGGCGGGCTCTACATCGCGGATGAGGTCCAGCCGGGATTCGGCCGCAACGGCGACGGCTGGTGGGGCTTCCAACGACATGATGTGCTGCCGGATATCGTGACGGTGGGAAAGCCGATGGGAAACGGGATCCCCACCGCCGCCGCGATTTTCCGCCCCGATCTCCTCGACCAGTTCGGCTCGAACATCCGGTATTTCAATACGTTCGGCGGGAACTCGGTGTCCATCGCGGCCGCTCAGGCAGTGCTGGACGTGATCCGCGAGGACGAGCTGATCTCGAACGCCCACCGGGTCGGCGCCTATCTCATGGACGGCCTGCGCGCGGTGACCGCCGCCGACGACCGGGTTCTCCAGGTGCGCGGCGCCGGGTTGTTCATCGGGGTGGACATGGTCACCGATCGGGAGTCCGCAACGCCCGATGGCGCCCTTGCGGACGATATCGTCAACGGCCTGCGCGAGCGCCGGGTCCTCATCTCGGCGTCCGGCCCGTCCGGCAACGTGTTGAAGGTCCGGCCACCGCTACCGTTCGGCATGAAGGACGCCGATCGGCTACTCGAAGAGTTCGAACGCGCACTATCGACGCGTAGAGCGCCTCGATGAGCTCCGGGTCGCCGAAGATCGACCGGATGGCGTCGAAATAGTCGATTGAGTGCGGGTCACGCCAGCGCGGCGGCTTCCCGGCTCGGCGAGGGCACGGTGCGCTTGTCCCGCACCAACACCATGACCGCGAGCGCACCGACCACCGCCAGTGCCCCGCCGACCAGGAAGGCCGGGGTGTAGCTGCCGGTCGACTCGACCACCGCGCCGGTGACGATCGGCGCCACGATGCCCGCAACGGTCGAGCACATCTGGATCACGCCGGCGAGCCGGCCTCGGTGGCTCGCCGGCACCAGCGCGACGACCAGCGCCTGGTACTGGTAGCTGGCGAGCAGGAAGAAGATCGCGACGCAGACCAGCACGAGCGCCAGTGTCGGCGACGTGACCAGCGGCGACGGCCCGAAGCACAGCGCGACCACGATCAGGCAGCCGACGATCATCCATTTGCGCGGCTTCACGAAGCTGCCGGACCGCTTGACGAGCCGGTCGGCGACAAAGCCGCCGGCGATGAGGCCCGCCGTCGCCGCCACCCACGGGAGGGTGGCAATGCCGCCGAGATCTGCCTTGTTCACCCCGCGCGCGCTCACCAGGTAGGTCGGGTACCAGGTGAGGAACATGAACAGCACCCACGAATAGGCGAAGAACGCGACCGCGAGGGCAAGCACGTATGGCGTGCGCAGCAGCGCCCAGAACCGGGGCGCGGCCATGGTCTCGCCCGGCGCGGTCTGGTGGTCGGCGGTGATGTAGGCCCGCTCGGCCGGGTCGGCGCGTGGGTGGTCTCGCGGCCGGTCCCGGGCGACGAACCACCACACCGCGCACCACACGACCCCGAAGACCCCGAGGATGACGAAGGTGGGCCGCCAGCCGATGCTGGTGCAGGCCCACACCACCAGCGGGATGGCGATGATCGGCCCGATCGTGGTGCCGGACTGGGCCAGGTTGAGCATGCTCGAGGTCTGCCGCATCGGGAACCAGTTCGCGGTCAGCTTGGTGCTGATCGGCGCCTGCGGGCCCTCCCCCGCGCCGAACAACAGCCGGGCGGCGATAAGCGACGCGGCATTCCATGCGCACGCGGTGAGCGGGATGGTCAGCGACCACGCCAGCATGCAGACCGTGTACGCCCTGCGTACGCCGATCCGGTCGACCATGAACCCACCGACCAGCGCGAACGGCGAGTACGTCCAGAAGAACGCACTGAGGATCACTCCCCACAGCGCGGGCGAGAAGTGGAACTCGGCAAGGATGAACGGCGCGGCGACCGACAGCGCCACCCGATCCCCGTAGTTGATCAGGCAGGCCGCGAAGTTCATCGCGAACACCTGGTAGCGGACCTTGGTCATCGTCGACTCCGAGGGGGTGGGGACTCCAGCGGTGCGGACTCCAGGGGAACTCGGCTCAGTCGGCGGCGAACTGCTTCAGCTCGGCGTAGATCCGCTCAACCCCGGGAATGAGTGCGGCGGCGAGCTCGGGGGTCGCGGGGATCCGCGAGTCGTGGGCGCCGATCCGAAGTGGAACCCCGGAGAGGACACCCGCTTCGAGCGCGCGCACGATCACCTCGCCGCCGAAACCACCGGTGGTGTTGGCCTCGTGCACGACGGCGAGACGACCTCCAGTCTCCGCCAACGACCCGTGTAGCGCGTCGTGGTCGAACGGGTTGAGCCACGGGGTCTCCAGCACGGTCACCTGTACGCCATCCTCGGCAAGCCGGTCCGCGGCCGCGAGCACCTGGTGGGTGATCGCCCCCCAGGTGACGACGGTGGCGGCCGGGCCGGTGCGCCGCAGGTGGCTGCCGCCGATTGGCTGGGGGGCGGCGTCGGTCACCACGTCCTGCTTGTCGCCGAAGTACAGCGTCCGATTGTCGATCACGACCACCGGATCGTCGCTGTACACCGCGGAAACCATGATGTCGAAGGCGTCCTGCGGGGTGGACGGCATCGCTGCCCTCAGCCCCGGGATGTGGGTGAACAGCGCCTCGAGATTCTGCGAATGCTGTGCGCAGGCACCGGGCGAGTTGCCTTGCTGGGTGCGCACGACCAACGGAGCGCTCAGCCGGCCTTCCGAGACGTAGCGCACGTTCGCGGCCTGGTTGACCATCTGGTCGAGCGCGACCAGGAAGAAGTCAGCCCACATGATCTCGACTATCGGGCGGCGGCCCATCATGGCCGCGCCGACGGCGGAGCCAAGGATCGCCGACTCACTGATCGGGGTGTCGAAGACCCGCTCCCCGAAGTCCTTCCACAGCCTGCGCGTCACTCCGTGCACACCACCGGGTTTGGCCACGTCCTCGCCGTACAGCAGGGTTTCCGGGAGCTCCTCGAGGCAGCGGCGCAACGCCGCGTTGACCGCGCCGGAGTAGTTGAGCTCAGGCATAGAGGTGCTCCTTGGCCTTGCTTACGTCGGCGACCGGATCGGCAAGCGCCTGCCGCGCCGCGACTTCCACCTCGTCCCGGACCTCGCGCTCGATGGCATCGGTGTCCACGCCGGACCCGGCGAGCTTCGCGATGGCAACCGCGATCGGCTCGACCAGACCGTCAGCGTCAAGCTCCTGCTTGGTCCGGTATTGCTGCACGTCACCGATGTAGTGCCCGACAAGACGCTGTGTGGTGAGCTCGACGAACGCGGGGCCGCCGCCTTCGCGCGCCGCCTCCGCCAGGTCGGCCACAGCCTCGCGGATCACCGCCGGGTCGTTGCCGTCGATGCGGGTGGCGGTCATGCCCAGCGCGGTGGCCCGGTCGGTCAGCCGTTCGTTGCGGACCATGTCGCGGATCGGGGTCAGCTCGGAGTACCGGTTGTTCTCGCAGAGGAACAGCACTGGCAGGGCAAACACCGCGGCGAAATTCATCGCCTCGTACACCGCGCCCTGGTTCACCGCACCGTCACCGAAGACGGCCATGGCGAGCCGGTCGGTGCCATCGTGCCTGCCGGCGAGCGCGGCACCGACAGCATGCGAAGCCCCACCGCCGACGATCGAGTTCTCCCCGTAGAAGCCGTACTCCGGAGCGCTGAAGTACGCGGAGCCGCCCCGGCCGCCGTTGACCCCGGTGGCGCGGCCGAGCAGCTCGGCGAACACCGCGTGCAGCGGTGCGCCGCGGCCGATCGCCCAGCCATGACCCCGGTAGGTCGCAAAGAGCGCGTCAGCATCGCCCAACGCGTCGCAAGCGCCCACCGGCCCGGCCTCCTGGCCGATGCACAGGTGGACCGAACCGCGTACGTCACCGGACTTGTGCAGGGCCTGGACCTTCTCCTCGAATGCCCTGATCGACCACATCGCGCGCAGGTCCGCCACAAGCTGCTCGGTTGTCATCGATACCTCCGCCATGTCGGGGATCTGTCTGCAGCTAGTCACTACAGTCAATCGATTGATTTCACTAAAACACGGCGGCCCGCGACGTGCAAGCCTGCTCAGGGCTTGTACCCCCACCCGGCTCCCAGTAGCTTGAACAATCGATTGACTTCAGCGCTGAGCTTCACGCAAAGGGGAGAGTGATGAGTCCGCGGCGCTTCGAGATGCTCGTCGACCTGTACGGCGACGAGCCCACCGCGCGGCTCCTGTCCGAGGAGGCAATGGTCGGGTCGTGGCTGCGTGTCGAGGCCGCCCTGGCCACCGCGCAGGGCGAGCTGGGTGTGCTGGAGACCGCCGACGCGCGGGCGATCGCCGACGCCGCCGTTCCCGCCAACATCGATCACGAACGGCTCTGGAAGGAGACCCGCACGGTCGGCTACCCGATCCTGTCACTGGTCCGCCAGATCGACGCGGCGCTGCCAGCGGCTCATCGGGGCCGGGTGCACTACGGCGCCACCACCCAGGACATCATGGACTCCGGGCTGGCCCTGCAGCTGGACCAGGCCGCCGTACGGCTCGGCGAGCTGCTCGCCCAGTTCGGCGACTCGCTGGCGGCACTGGCGGCAGAACACGTCGAGACCGTGATCGCCGGGCGCACCCACGCGCTGCAGGCCGTGCCGACCACGTTCGGCGCGAAGCTCGCCACCTACGTCGGCGAACTGGCGCGCCACCGCGACCGGCTGGCCGCGGCACGCGCCAGGGTCGCGGTCGTATCCCTGTTCGGCGCGGGCGGGACCTCCGCGGCCTACGGGGACCGCGCGGTGGCCTTGCGCGCGAGGGTCGCGCAGCTGCTCGGCCTGCACACCACGGACGTCCCATGGCATGTGGCACGCGACGGGCTCGCCGAGTTCGGACTGCTCTGCGCCCTGCTCGCCGGAACCTGCGCGCGGTTCGCCCGCGAGATCGTCGACCTGTCGCGTACCGAGATCGCCGAGGTCGGCGAGGCCTCCGGGCACCACCGCGGCGCCTCCTCGACGATGCCGCAGAAGGTCAACCCGATCGAGTCGGAGGCGGTGATCGGCCTGTCCGCCACCACGGGGGCTCTGAGCTCGGCGCTGTTCCGGGTGATGGAGGCGGGGCACGCGCGCGCCGCGGGCGAATGGCAGGCGGAGTGGCAGGTGCTTCCACAGCTGGTCTGCCTGAGCGCGGCCGCGCTGCGCACCTGCGTATCGATCGCGGACGGACTGCGGGTCTTCCCGGAGGCGATGCGCGCCAACCTGCGCGCCGATGGAGGGCTGGTGATGGCCGAGGCGTACATGATGCGACTGGCCGACCCGCTCGGCCGCGAACGCGCACACGACGTCGTCTACGAGGCCGTGGGCCGCTGCCGGGAGACCGGTGAATCGCTGTTCACCGCGTTGCGCCAGGGGCTGCCCACCGAGGTCGCCGCCACCATCGAGGAGCTGCGGGCGGAGTCCTACCTCGGCCGTCCGCACGAGACCGTCGACGCGGCCCTGGCGTTGTGGAGAACGGAGACCTGAGACCTCACAACCCGGTGAACAAGGAGGTTCGGTGGGACGTTTCGACGGAAGGACCGCGATCATCACCGGCGCCGGGGGCGGGATCGGGCGCGCCTGCGCCCGGCTGCTCGCCGCCGAAGGCGCAAAGGTGGCGGTCGCCGACATCGCGGCGGGACCCGCCCGGGAGACCGAGTACCTGATCACCGGCGACGGTGGCCAAGCCCGCGTCTACCCGGTGGACGTGACCTCGGGCGCCGCCGTGGCGGAGGTGGTGGCCAGGGCCGAAAGCGAGCTGGGCCCGGTGACCCTGACGGTGTCCGCCGCCGGGATCATCCGCAACCGGCCGTTCCTCGAACTCTCCGAGGACGACTGGGACCAGACGATGTCGGTGAACCTCAAGGGGACTTTCCTGCTGCTGCGGGAGGTCGCGCGCCGGGGGCGGCACCACGGAGGCGGTGCCATGGTCGCGGTGTCCTCGGTCGCCGGTCGCGGCGCCCGAGCGACCGCGGCGGACTACGCGGCGAGCAAGGCGGGAGTGATCAGCCTGGTCCGCTCGGCCGCCCAGGCACTCGCCGAGTTCCGGATCAACGTCAACGCGATCTGTCCGGGCGTTGTCGACACCGAGATGACCCGCGCCATCCACGAACACAAGGCAAAAATCGAACACATCACGCCCCAGGAATCGTTTGACAAACAAGCCGCCCAGATTCCGTTGGGGCGCATCGTCTCCCCGGCGGAAGTGGCCGAGACGGCGGCCTTCCTGCTCTCGCCGTCGGCTTCCTACATCACCGGACAGGCCGTCAACGTCTGCGGCGGCCTCGAAATGGATTGAGAGTGGTCCTGTGTTGCACGGCGTCTGGCATTTCAGTTTCACCGTGTCTGACCTGGACAGGTCCGTGGCTTTCTACACGGAACGGCTCGGCTTCGAGCTGATACACACCCAGGAGCAGAGCAACGAATACACCAGGAAGCTGGTCGGCTATCCAGACGCGCACCTGAGGATCGCGCAGCTGGTGGTGCCCGGCCAGCCGCGTGGGTTGTCCAGCCACGATTTGGAGCTGGTGCAGTACTTGCAACCGAAGGGCAGCCGAGGTGAGGCGGAGATCTGCAATCCTGGCGCGGCGCACCTGGCGCTGACCGTGGACGACATCCACCTCCGATACCGGGAACTGGCCGCCGCGGGCGTGAAGTTCTACTCGCCGCCCAACGACATCACAGCCGGAATCAACGCCGGCGGATTCACCTGCTACCTGGAGGACCCCGACCAGATCGTGCTCGAAATGGTGCAACCGCCCGCCCATCGGCTGCCCGAGGAGGAAGGAACCAGGCCTTGACCGACGAAGAGATTGTCACCCTGTTCGATCGCTGTTCCAACGCTGGGAGATGGGGTACCGACGACGAGCTCGGCACACTGAACTACGTCACCGACACCAAGCGGCGGGCGGCCGCCGCACTGGTCAAGCACGGACGCGGCGTGTCCATCGGCCGCGACCTGTCCACCACGGCCGACCGGCTCAACCCGGATCCGCTGCGGCACCGCATGCTCTTCGATGCAACCCCGCCACTTTCCGCGTTGGACAGTTTCGAGATGGCGCCGCACGGGTTCGCGGTCACCCATCTCGACGCGATCACCCACGTGTTCTGGGAGGGCAACGCCTACAACGGCCGCACCTCGGCCGAGCTGCTGGCGCCTGACGGACTGCGCTTCGGTTCGGTCCACGCGCAACGCGACGGGATCATCACCCGCGGCGTCCTGTTGGACGTCACCGCCGTGCGCGGGGTGCCGTTCCTGACTCCGGGCGAGGCCGTCACCGCCGAGGACCTGACCGCGGCCGAACGCCTGGCCGGTACCGACGTCACCTCCGGCGACGCGGTGTTCGTGCACGTCGGTCTGGAGCGCCGGGAAGTCGAACAGGGCACCGAGGACCCGAGCGTGCGCGCCGGGCTCGACGCCAGCTGTCTGCCTTGGCTGCACGAGCGCGAGGTTGCCGTGTACAGCGGTGACTGCGTCGAGCAGATCCCGTTCCCCAGCAAGGCCGTCCCATTACCACTGCACCAGATCGGACTGGTGGCGATGGGACTGGTACTGCTCGACTGCCCTCGGCTCGCCGAACTGGTCGAGGTCTGTGCCGAGCTCGGCACCGCGGAGTTCCTGCTCACCGCCGCGCCCCTGCGCATCCCTGGCGGCACCGGGTCGCCGGTGAACCCGCTCTGCCTGTTCTGAGCGCTAGGCCTGGCGTGAGACCGCGCTCTGGGCGCGCAGGGCACGGCGCACGGCCGAGCGCAGCCAGCGGTGTCCGCCGTCGGCGGCGTGCCGGGGGTGCCACGCCATTCCGATGACCAGCGGCGGGAACGGCAGCGGAACCTCGATCAGCTGCAGGCCGAGGGTCGCGGCCAGGTCGACGAGGGGGCCGGGAGCGTCGCCGGGGAACCTGTCTGGGACCAAGCAGACCAGGTCGGTCGCCGCGGCCAGGGTCATGGCGGCCAGGTGGCTGGGCAGCACCGCCACCACCCGCCGGCGCAGGTCTCGCTCGGCCAGAGCGGCGTCGGCCGGCCCGGTGAACCGACCGCGGCGGCTCACCGAGACGTGTTCGGCGGCCGCGAACCGGGCCGGGGTCAGCTGCCCCTCGGTGAGCGGGTGACCCGTTCGCACCCCGGCGACCATCCGCAGGGTGACCAACTCCTCGGTATGGGTCTCCGGATCGACGTGGTCGAGCGCGCCGACCTCCAGGTCGATCTGCCCGTCCCGAAGCGCGGGACCCCCCTCCAGCTCCTCGGCCCGGAAGCGCACCGAAACCCCGGGTGCCTCCCGTGCCGCGAGGTCCAGCATCCCCGGGGCCAGTCCCGCGGACACCAGATCGGTGGCCTGCACGCTGAACGTGCGGCGCAGCGTGGCCGGGTCGACGTCCTCCCCCGGCTTCAGCAGCGCGCCGCAGCGGCGTACCACTGCTGCCACCTCCTCACGTAGGCCCTCCGCCCGAGGGGTGGGCACCATGGCCTGCCCGGCCCGCACCAGCAGCGGGTCGTCCAGCAGGCGACGCAGCCGCCCCAGGGTGCGGCTCATCGCCGCCGGTGAGGTGTGCAACCGCTCCGCGGCCCGAGTGACGCTCTGCTCGGCCAGCAATGCATCCAGCGCGACGAGCAGGTTGGCGTCGACGACATGCCTGTCCACCAGCATTGTTCCGATCTGAGCAATGATTCCGTGCCAACGTTCCCATTGTGGCACTCCCTCGGACGGTCGCAGCATGGGGTCGACCCATTCAGGCGTACCCATAAAGGAGTCCGTCCCATGTCTCGTCCCCTGCCCACCCACCCTCGGCCCGGCGACCAGCTGGCCGTAGTGAGCCAGAGCGGTCCTACCGTCACCCTGCTCGACGCCGTCGACCACAGCGTCCGGGCGGTGCTGACCGTGCCCGCCGAGCCGCATGAGCTGTGTTTCGACCCCGAGCACCGGGTGCTGTACTGCACCAGCACCTACCACGGCGGCTACTACGACGCCAACGACGGCCGCAACCACCTGCTCACCGTGATCGCCCCGGACGCCGGCGAGATCGTCGAGGTGCTCGACCTGTCCCCCGAGCACGGCCCGCACGGGCTTGCCCTCGACCCGGCCCGGCGGCTGCTCTACGTCAGCGTGGAGGCCGGCCCGGCAGGCTCTGGCGGAGTCGTGGTGCTAGACACCGCCACCCGCCGCGTGCTGCGCCGCATCGACACCCTCGCCCCCGGGCCGCACTGGTTCGCCGTGGACCCGGACGGCGCGCGGGGGTACGCGGCCAACAAGGAGGCCCCGTTCGTCACCGTGGTCGACCTGGCCACCGGCGCCCTGATCGACAAGATCGACGTACCCGGCAGCGAGGGCATCGCGGTCAGCCCGGACGGCTCGACAGTGGCGGTCGCCGCACCCAAGAACAACATCGGCCGCCTGGCCGCCGACCCCGGGATACGGCTGATCGACACCCGCACCGGCGAGCTCGTCCGGACCCTGCCCACCGAGCACGCCGTGGTCCCCGTGCACTGGACCACCACCGGTGTGCTGTTGGCCGGAGAGATGCGACCCGCCTCGACGCCCGTCGACATGAGCGCGGGTGACTACTTCCGTGCGAGCGACATGCCCGCCGGGCGGCTGTCGGTATGGGCGGGCCCGTCAGCCGCCACCGTGGAGCGCGTCGGCGCGGTCGAGGTCGGCGCGAGCCCACTGACGGTAACCTCCGCACCCGACGGAAACCGGGCCTACGTGGCCGCGGTGTTCGGCTCCACCGTGACCGTGGTCGACCTCGCCGACCCGACCCGGCCCGCCGTGCTCGACACCCTGGCCATCCCACACACGGACGCGCCGGGCGCCCACGGCCTGGCCTATATCCCCGCCCCGGCCTGAGCGAGACGGCTGGTCGCGCGACGGGGCGGGCAGGTGTTCAGGGTTCGAGGCGAGCGGCCGGAGCGAGGCGCTCGAAGTTATTGAGCCCGCCGGGCGGAGTCGTCCGCCCCCTGTGGCGGCCCGGACCCTGGCAACCTCCAGCCGCTCTCGACCGATAGACGGCACTTGCCGGGGTCGTCTCCGGTGCTGATGAACAGCGCGGTCAGCAGGGGGACGCCGTTGGCGAGCGTTCGGCGCGGCAGGGGTCCGTTGGCGACCAGGGAGACCAGCCCGTGGGCGACCGTCCAGCTCTGGGTCGCCAGTTCCAGCGGATCGGTGTCGGCGCGGCAGCGGTCGGCTTCCCTGGATCGCTCGGCGGCCTGAACCAGATACTCCAGGGTCGCGTCGGCGGCCTTGAGGTCTTCGAGGTCGAAGTTCGCGTCGAACATGACCCGGTACAGATCGGGGTGGTCCAAGGCATTGCCGAGGTAGGCGGCGACCAGGGCGGTCAGGTCCCGAATCGGGTCCTCGGTCATCTCTACCGTCGCGAATCTGGCTGCCAGGCGGGTGAAGCCCTCCTGTCGCAGGGCCTTCCACACGCCGTCCATGCCGTGGAAGTAGGTGTAGACGGCCATCGTCGACACGCCGGTCCCGGCCACCAGTGAGCGCAGGGTGATGGGCTCCCGGGTGCGGAGCATGTGTGCGGCGCGTTCGACGAGAAGGGTGCGGACCGCCGGGTCCCTCGTTCTCGCCATCGCACCAGAATACATAGCATTGCTCTGCTATGTTTAGAGCAGCGCGAGCCCACCGGCTCCCACGACAAGGAGGCCGCATGCCGATCACCTTGATGAACCCCGAAGGAATGCCGGAGGTTGACATCTACCGACAGGTGTCGGTCGCCACCGGATCCAAGCTGGTGTTCATCGCCGGCCAGGTCGCCTGGGGTGCTGACGGGCGCACCGTCGGCGAGGGCGACCTCGCCGCCCAGGTCGAGCAGTGCTACCTCAACGTCGGCACCGCACTGGCCGGGGTCGACGGCTCCTTCGACGACGTGGCGAAACTGACCGTCTACCTCGTCGACTGGACCCCCGACAAGATGCCCCTGTTCGTGGAGGGGGTCGCCAGGGCCGCCGCGAAGCTGGGCGTCACCCCACTCCCGCCGCTCACCGGGGTGGGCGTCGCCGCGCTGGCCGAGCCCGACCTCCTGGTAGAGGTCGAGGCCACCGCGGTCATCGACTGAACGCAAGGCGACGAGGCGGCCCGGACCGGCAGCCCCCGCTGGCCCGGGGTCAGCGCTAGCCGACCGTAACGCGGGGCGCCTGGAAGCGTTCCGCGTGCTCAACTACCCACTGGGCGAACGTGCGCGCCGAGCGACCGGTCACCTGCTCGACGGTGTCGACGACGGTCGTGGAGTCATCGCTGGAAGCGGCGTACCAGCCGACGACATACTCCGAATCCGCCCGGGATACACCGGTGGCGATCAGCCTGTCGACGGCCTGTTTGTGCGTAATCGGGACGAAAACGATGTCGCGGCGGATTGCCCGAGACAGGATTGCGATCCGTTGGCGCGGGGTCAGCGCTTCGGGCCCGGTGAGGTTGTAAGCACGCCCGGCATGGCCATCGTCGAGAAGCGCGGCCGCTGCCACTGCCGCTATGTCGGCCTCGTGGACCAGCGCGCTGGGAAAGTCGTAGGGCTCGCGCACGTTCCCCTCGGTCCGAACCGATTCGATCCAGTTCAGCGTGTTGGACATGAACTCTTGCGGTTCCAGGCGTGTCCACTCCACACCCGAGTCCGCCACAGCCTGCTCGACCGGCCCCACCCCACCACCCCACACCACGGTGATGCGCCGCACGCCCGCACCAACTGCCCGCCGCACCAACTCGGGCCCGACCTCGGCGAGCCCCGCCGTCACCGTGATATGCAACCGGCTGACGCCATCGAGGGCGGCGTCCAATGACTCCGGTGCCGTGTGCGTGCCGGCGACCAGCTCCACCTCGGCCGGAAAGCGTCCCGCGGCAGCAACCGGATTCCGCGTCAGTGCCCGAACAGGCTCTCCTCGGCGGACCAGCTCTGTCACAACGTGTCGGCCGGTGTTCCCGGTGGCGCCGGTAACAAGTGTTGTCACAGTCGAATTCCTTTCGTCGCCAACGACGCTAGAAGCTCAACTGCACTCGAGGTCAAGGAGCCGCCCGAAACCCATGGCCCAACTACCGGCAGGTGTGCTGAGAGCCCCGACTCAGGGTGCTGAGACCCCCGACTCGCGGGCGGTGGCGCCCACCGCCTCGAGCGCCGCCACGCCGCCCGAC